>DASWPO010000262.1:0-11876 GCA_036404015.1 Bordetella sp.
TTCGGCGGGATGAAGGTAATGTCCTGCGGCTGGAGGTCGTAATGCGCGTCGCCTATGTCGAAAATGGCCGAGCCTTCCAGCAGCATGACGCTCTCTTCGCAGTTGTGGCTGTGCCAGGGGATTTTCGCGCCGGGCCCGAACTCGGTGATGCCGTTGATGAAGCTGGTGGCGCCCAGGCGCGGCGACACCAGCGGGATGGTGCGCGCGCCGCCGCCGCGCTCATGGGCTTTCTGGTCGGCGGGACGCAGGATGACGGGCTTGCTCATGGTTGACCCTCTCGTGTGCTGGATTCGGATGGATGCGGCGCCGCGCCGCGCGCCAGCGGATCGATGCCCAGCCGGCTCGCCAGCCGGTCCAGGTCCTCGACCAGCGCGGCGGTGAGCGGCGCGCCGCTGCGGGCGTAGGCCGCCCGGCGTTCATGGCTTTGTTCGCCGGGCAGCCAGATGCGGTCGACGCCTGGCATGCGCTCGCTGCCGCGGATGTCCCGCACCAGCGTGTCCACCGCGGACTTGAAGGGCGCGGCGCCGCCGAACGCGGCCAGGTCGATGACCAGGATGGCCTGGCCGGTATTGGTGGGCGTGGTGTGGTCGGCATTGAAATCCACGACGTCGCGGCCCATCGCGGCGCCCTGCAGGGTGCCAGCGAGCAGGCCCACGATCAAGGCCAGCCCATAGCCCTTGTATCCGCCGATCGGCATCAGGAAACCCTCGTGCGAGCGGGTCGGGTCGGTCAGGGGCTGGCCGTTGCGGTCTATCATCCAGCCTTCCGGCATCGGCTCGCCCCGCTTGGCCCGGGCCTTGACCTTGCCGTAGGCGGCCACGGTGGTGGCCATGTCGAGCACCACCGCCGGCTCCTCGCCGGCCGGGACGGCGGCGGCGATCGGGTTGGTGGACAGCAGCATTTCCAGTCCGCCCCAGGGCGGCAGGTGATTGGCGTTGCCGACCGCGAAGTACAGCCCGATCATGTCGTGCTCGAGCGGCATGCGCGCATAGAGCGACGCGGGCCCGGCGTGGTTGCTGGCCCGCGTGCCCACCCAGGCGACGCCGGCCGCGCGGGCTTTTTCGATCGCCAGCTTGACGGCGCGCGACACCACCAGGTGGCCCATGCCGTTGTCGCCGTCGACCACCGCCATCGCCGGCCGCTCGTGCACCACACGGATGTCCGGGCGCACATTGATGCCGCCCGATTCGATGCGCTGCACGTATTGCGGCAGCCGGATCGCCCCGTGGCCGTCCGAACCCTGCAGGTCGGCGTCGGCCATCAGGCCGGCCACCGTCTCGGCGTCGGCCGCCGGCAGCCCCACGCGGCGCAGCGCGGCGGCGATGAAGCGCCGCAGGCTGTCGCCGCCGACCCAGATGGTCTTGCTATCCGTTTGGCTCATGATGACCGCCCCCTCTCTCAAGCCGCGCTGGCCAGCCGGACCAGCGCTCGCGCATCCGCCGCCTGGCCCAGCTTCCAGCAAGCTGCGAGCAGTTCGCCGGTCCGCGCCGCGCCCAGGATGGCATTGGACATGCCGCGGAATTTGGCCTCCAGGTCGGCATCGCTCATGGGGCGCTGCAGCGAACCGATGGCATGCTCGACGAAGACGCGCACCTGGCTGCCGTCGGCCAGCGTGGCCGTCGCGTCGACGCTGGCCTCGCCGATGCCGTCGTCGACGGTGGCGACGACCTTGCGGCGGACCTCGACCACGTCGGGCCGCGCGACGATGTCGTCGGCGTACTCGTCCTCGGACGCGCGCCCGAAAATCAGCCCGGCGGCGCACCCGTGATAGACGCTGAACTTGCCTTGCAGGCCGTCGGCGGGCTCTTTCTTGCCCGTCAGTTCCAGCACCAGCGAATGCACCCTCAGATCGATGCGCGCCAGGTTCTGCGGGGTCACGCCTTTGGCGCGCAGCTGCACACAGGCGTCGATGCTGGGGTGGATGACGATGCCGCAGGCAAAGGGCTTGTAGGTGTTGAACGAGATCTCGAAGCGTTCGCCCAGCTCGTCGGTGATTTCGTGCCAGTCGTACTTGGTCGAGACCACCTGGGCAAAGCCGCGCGGCGCCTCGATGGCGCGCGGACTGGCGGTGAAGCCCGCCTGGGCCAGCAAAGCCGACATCAGGCCGGCCTTGGCCGCCGCGCCCGGATGGAAAGGCTTGGCCATGGTGCCGAACTGCTCGCGCAGTCCCACCGGCTGGGAAGCCGCGATGCCGAGCGCCATCATGGTCTGGCCGGCGTCCAGGCCCAGCAGCCGCGCGCAGGCCGCGGCCGCGCCCAGGCCGCCGGTGGTGCCGGTGATGTGCCAGCCGCGGTCGTAGTGATTCGGGTAGATCATATTGCCGACCCGGCACGACACGTCGATGCCCAGCACCACCGCATCGATGAGCTGCCGGCCGCTCGCGCCGGTGTGCTCGGCCAGGGCAAGCGCCGCCGAGCACACCGGCCCGGCCGGATGGATGATGGTTTTCAGGTGCGTGTCGTCGAAGTCATAGGTGTGCGAGGTAATGCCGTTGACCAGCGCGGCGCTGGCCATGTCCACCCGCTCGGCCCGTCCCAGGACCGCGGCCTGGGCGCAAGGCTGCAGCGCCTGCACCGCGCGCAGCGCGGCCGCGCCCGCCTCGTGCCGCGACGCGCCGACCGCGCAGCCCAGCCAGTTCATGAAAGTGCGGTGCGCCTCGTGCTCGACCGCATCGCTCCAGCCCCGCGACGGATGGCGGGCGACGTGCTCGGCCAGGATGCGGGTAACGGGAGGCGCGTCGCGGTCGGCATCGACCTGGGTGTTCAAAGCCATGGCAATCTCTGCTCGGTGGTCAACGGGAAAAAAATCGGCTCATCCACGAGGCATATCCGCGTCATGAATCGAGATGGATGTCCTGCGCCTTGGCCACCTGGCGCCAGCGCTCGTAATCGCGCCTTGCATAATCGGCGAACTGGGCCGGGGACATGGGCATGGGCATGATGGCCTCGACGTCGAGCTTCTTCGACAGACCGGGATCGGCCAGGACCTTGTTCAGCGACTGGTTGAGCCGGTTCACGACCGCGCCCGGCATGCCCGCCGGGCCGGACACGCCGTACCACTGCAGGACATCCTCGAAGCCGCCGAGCCCCAGCTCCTGGAAGGTCGGCACATCGGGATAGTTCGGATGGCGCGCCGGGCCGGTCAGCGCCAGGGCCCGCACCGCCTTGGCGCGCAAGTGCGGAACGGCGGCGGCGAGCCCGGGGAACATCGCCTGGGTCTGCTGCGACAGCAGGTCGGTGAAGGCCGGCTCGATGCCCTTGTAGGGAATGTGCACCATATGCGTCCCCACGCGCTGCTGCAGCAGCTCCATCAGCAGATGCGTGAGCGAGCCCGTGCCGGCCGAGCCATAGCTGATGCTGCTGTCGTGCTCTTTGACGTAGGCGACGAATTCCTTGAGGTCGTGCACCGGCAGCTTGGCATTGACCACCAGCACATTGGGCGTGCCGCCTATCATGCCGACCGGCGTGAAATCGCGCAGCGGATCGTAGGACAAGGTGCGCGTGGCCGGGCTGGTGGCCAGCGTGGCCACGTAGCCCTGCATGAGCGTGTAGCCATCCGGCTTGGCGTGCATGGTCTTCTCGCACGCGATAACGCCGCCGCCGCCCGCCTGGTTCTCGACGATGAAATTCGCGCCCAGGTCCTGGCCCCAGGCGGCGGCCACGGAGCGGCCGACGAAGTCGCTGCCGCCGCCGGGCGCGACGGGCACGATGTAAGTAACCGGATACGCGGGGTATTTTTCCTCGGCCAGGACCGCGCGCGGCAGGACCAGCATGGCCGAAGCGGCCGACAGCAATGAACGTCGGTGCATCTTTGTCTCCTCCTTCCTTTTCAGGATTTTTTTGGCGCTGCAGGGGCTGGGCTGTTGTTCGGCGGGCCCATTACCCCATGTTGGACAACCATTACTCCATGTCGGACAACCTCTCGTAGGCGTTGTGCACGTGATCGGCCAGCAGGCCGGCCAGGCGTTGCGCATCGGCCGACGCCGCGACCTCGCGCAGGGCGCGGACGATGCGCTTGTGCTCGGCGTTGGACTGCTCCCGGTGGGCCTGATCGGACAGGCCCTTGAGCCGCGCCAGATGCAGTTTCTGGATCAGTTCGCGGTAGGCCTTGGCAATCTCCTTATTGCCGGCGTAGTCGATGGTGAGCCAGTGGAACTGCAGATTGGCCCGGTAGTAGGCCTGGGGATTCCGTTCGCGGATGGCGTTGTCCATGACCTGGGTCTGCGCGTCCAGCGCGCGCGCCAGCTCGTCGCGCCGTGGCGCGGGCAATTGCGCAACGGCCCGGCCGGCATTGCTGTCGAGCAGGGCGCGGAACTGATACAAGTCCCGCACCTCGGTATCGCTCAGCTCGCGCACATAGACGCCCGAATGCTTGCGCGAAACCACCAGCCCGACGCTTTCCAGTTCGCGCAGCGCTTCGCGCACCGGCACGCGCGACACCTTCAGCCTGTCGACCAGATCCGCTTCGCGCAGGGCCTGGCCCGGCGTGAAGACGCCGGACATGATCTGCCCCAGCAGCTGGTCGCGGACCAGTTTGCCGAGCGAGGTGTTGCGCAGTTCCTCGAACTCGTTTTCGGCGATGGGGTTGAATAGCCAGTCCACGGGCCTTCCTGGTCAAGATCATCTAATTGACTAATTGTATACAATTAGACGAAATAGAAAGTCAACCCCGGCAGAGCCGGGCTGCGCGAAAAAAGCCGCCAGGACATCAGCGGCTCGGCACGATCTGGCCTATACGGAAAGTTCTCGATATCGCGTTTCCCGGTCGGATCAAAGCTTGAAAATCCGGCGGGCGTTGCCATGGCAGACCAGCTCGCGCGTCTCTGCGTCCATGGGCGCGGCCTCGATGAACCCGGCCGCGATGCTGCTGGATTCGTAGGGATAATCGACGGAGAAGAGCACCGCTTCTCGGCCCATCTCCGCGATCGCCGCCATCAGGGTCGGCGCGGAGCACACGCCGGCGGTCGTAATCAGGATATTGCTGCCGAAGTATTCGGAAGGCTTGCGGTCCAGCTCGATGCCGTGGGAATACACGGCGAAGCGGCTATCGAAGCGCCAGCGCAGGAAAGGCAAGCCTTCCCCCATATGCCCCAGGATGATCTTCAAATCCGGAAACCGGTCGAAGACGCCGCCGAACAGCAACCGCAAGGCATGGGTGCCGGTCTCCACGCCCCAACCCCAGATCGCGCCGGTAAGTTCGGGATGACCCTCGAATACCTTGGCGGTTTCGCAGGCGTAGAGCGGGTGCAGGTACAGCGGCACGCCGAGTTCCTGCAGCGTGGCCCACACCGGATCGAACGCGCGGTCGTCGTAATAGACACCGTGAGTGTGGCCGTTGACCAGCGCACCCTTCATGCCGAGCTCCAGCACGGCGCGGCGCAATTCCGCCGTGGCCGCCTTGGGATCCTGCATAGGCAGCGCCGCGAAGCCGGCAAAGCGGTCCGGGTGCCTGCGGACCTGTCCCGCCAGGAAATCGTTGCTCTGGCGCGCGCGTTCGACCGCGGCGCGCTCGTCGCGCTCGCCCTGTACGCCCGGCATGGTCTGCGACAGGATCACCTGCTGGATGCCGGCCTGGTCCATCGCACCAATCCGGATCTCGTCGAAATCCGCCAGTTGCGACGACAACGACTTGAGCGCCGCGGGCGTCATCAGGCTGGTGAATGACTTCGAATACTCGTCGAAGCCCGGTGTCATGAAGTGTTCTTCGAGCGCAATCTTGACTGTCATGGGAATCTCCTGCTGCTTTACTTTGACGTGAGCGAGGCTTTGTCGTAGCCCGCGACGCGCTTGTAGCCATCGGTGATCGCAGCCATCTCGGCGCGGCTGATCACGTCGTCGATGTCCTTGAAGGGCTTGTCGCCGGTGCGCTCGTAAACCTCTTTCAGGATGGCGTCCGGCGGCGCCTTGCGGTTCGTCAACACCACGTTGGCCGTGGCGGGCAGCCGCACCGATTCATATTCTTTCAGGGCATTGGGAACGTCCTTGTTGCGGGCAAGGATGCCGGCCAGCGCGTTCGCGTCCAGGAGGGCCTGGCCGGCGCCGTTGGAGCCTCGCGGCACCATGGGGTGCGCCGCATCGCCGAGCAGCGTGACGCGGTCCTGCGTCCACCAGGGCAAGGGATCCTGGTCGATCATGGGGAATTCGAGGATGGTGTCGGCGCCGCGGATCATGCCCGGCACGTCAAGCCAGTCGAACTTCCAATCGTCGAATACACCGATGAAGTCCTCCAGGCGGCCCTGGCGGTTCCAGTCGCGGCGCTCGTATTTCGGCGTCGTGATTTCCGCCACCCAGTTGATGAGCTGCAAGCCGTCCTGATCGAGCTTGTTGCGCACCGGATAGATGACCATCTTGCCGGGCACCAGCCAGCCCGCGCGCACATAGGTCGCCCCATCGATATAGGGTTTCCAGCGCGTGACGCCGCGCCACATGTTCACGCCGGAGTACACCGGCGCGCCTTCGTTCGGGTGCAGTTGCTTGCGCACGGCGGAATGGAGGCCGTCGCAGGCGATCAGGACCGGGGCCGTGCGGCTGGGAAGCGCCTTGCCTTCCGGATCGGTGAAGTGGGCGGCAACGCTGTCGCCAGCCTGCGTGAAGCCGACGCAGCGGTGCCCGGTGACGATACGGTCCGCACCAATGCGCTCCTTGCATGCCTGGTACAGAATCAGGTGGAGGTCGCCCCGATGCACTTGAAATTGCGGCCAGTCGTAGCCGGCATTCCGGCCCGTTTTCTCGGCAAACACTTCCTGTCCGAAGCGGTTGAAGAACATCGATTGCGACGTGGTCACCGCCACGTCGGCGATCGCTTCGTTGAGGCCGAGCTCGCCGAGCACCTTGGTGGAGTGCGGCAAGAGGCTCACGCCGACGCCCAAGGCTCTGATTTCGGGGGCCTGTTCGTACACGCGGCATTCGACGCCGACTTTGTGCAGGGCGAGCGCCAGCGAGAGGCCGCCGATGCCGCCTCCGATGATCATGACTTCCATTTGATTTCCTTCGAGGACCTGCGGGATGAATGCGTTGCTATTGGCCGGCCTTGAGTCCGGCGAGCTGGATCACTTGAGCCCAGCGCGACAAGTCCGAACCGGTCGTGGCCGCCAGTTCCTGCGGCGTGCTGCCGCGCGGGGCCAGACCCACGTCCGCAAGGCGCTTCGCCACGGACGGCTCTTTCAGGATATTGTTGACCGCCACATTGATCTTCTTCACAAGCTCCGCAGGCGCGCCAGCGGGAAGATAGAGGGCGTACCACATGTCGACGTCGATATCCTTGATGCCGCTGGCTTCCGCCAGGGACGGCACGTCAGGCGTGACGGCGGTACGCTTCGCGCCACCCGCCGCGAGCATCTGCAATTTGCCCGCGCGGGCCAGGGCCAATGCCTGGTGGACGGGAAGGAAGGCCAGACTCACTTGCCCCGAAAGCACCCCGTTGACCAGTTCGGCCGAGCCCTTGTAAGGCACGTGCACGACGTTGAAGCCGGCCTTCTGCTTCAGCAGCTCCATGGCGAGGTGGTGCGGCGTACCTGTGCCCGGGGAGCCGTAGTTCAGCTTGCCGGGCTCGGACTTGGCCAATGCGATCAGGTCATGGACGCTCTTGACCGGCAAGCCCGGGCGGGTAACCAGGGCCAGGTAACCGATGGCGACCTCGGTCACCGGCGTGAAGTCCTGCTTGGGCTTGAAATTCACCGGCATCAGGCTGGGGGTCATCACCAGCGTGTTGGCCGTCATCAGCCAGGTATAACCATCCGGCGCCGAACGGGCCGCGTAATCCGTGCCGATATTGCCGCTTGCGCCTGGCTTGTTCTCGACGACCACGCCGGACTGCCATTGGCCGGTCAACTCCTGGGCGATGGTGCGCGCGAGGATATCGATGCCGCCGCTCGGCGAGAACGGGACGACGATCCTGATCGGATGGTCCGGAAAGGTATCGGCCGCTGATGCCGATGCCGGCGCGATCAGGGCGCAGACGGCCGCAACGGTGGCGGCGATGAATGATTTCAGTGCGTACATGGCGCATCCCCTTGTGAGTGAGGCGTCCATTCCACCGGAAATCAATCAATATGATAAATAGAAATATAATATTATTTAAGCAGAAAACCAGATCAATCATCATCGCGACGGCACCGCCATGAATGTTTCACATCGGCAGCTCAAGGCGTTCATCCTGATTGCGCGTCTGCGCAATTTCTCGCGCGCGTCCGAGCAACTGCACATCGCCCAATCCGGCCTCAGCTTGATGATTCGCGAGCTGGAAACCCAACTCGGCTTTCGGCTGTTCAACCGCACGACACGCCAGGTCAGCCTGACTCCATTCGGATCGGAATTCCTGCGGGTCGCCGAGCAGAACGTGGAAAACCTGGAGCAAGCTGTCGATCGCGTCGGCAAACTGGCGAAGCAGGCCAACACCAGCCTGTCCATCGGCGCCCCGCCCTTGACCAGTTCCTATGTATTGCCGGAAGCGATCGCGGCGTTCCAGGAGAAGCATCCGGACATACGCGTGACGGTGGTCGACACGGATATCGTCACGGTCTCCAACATGGTGCGCGAGGGGCAGCTGGACCTGGGCATGGGCATGTTCCTGAAGGCAACGCCCAGCACGGTGCGGGAGCCCCTATTCCGGTTTTCACTGGTGATGGCGTCCGCAGCCCCTTCGTTCCAGCTCAGCCGCGCGCCGCGCAGCTGGGCTTCGGTCGCCGGCAGCGATTTCATCTGCCTGCCTTACGACAACCCGCTGCAGCAGCTGATCGACGGATATCTCTTGCGGGCCGGCCACAACCGGGCGCCGCGTTTCGTCGTCAATTTCATCGAGACTCAGTTGGGCCTGGCCGCCGCGGGGTGCGGCGTGGCGATTCTCCCTTCCACGGCCATCGCCGCATGCCGCGGGCACACCGTCAGGATTCAGCCCTTATCGGAACCGCTGCTCGACCTGGATTTCTATAGTTTGCGGGATCGCTCCCGTGAATCGCAGCCGTACGCCAGCGAGTTCTGCGAGACCGTGCGGCGCTGCCTGCCGCACTTCGTGGCACCGTCGCTCGCGGCGGCCTCCGGCAAGAAGCGCAAGCGGCAAGCGCCCACCGCGGCTTGAGGTGGCCGCTAGTTTTGAAATCAAACTATTCCAATGCGTTGCGACCGCTACTGGACGTGGAGAGCATCCGCTCGACATACCGGGCGATGGTGTCGATCTCGATATTGACCTGGTCGCCGGCGTGCACATTGCGCAGCGTGGTGACTTCCTGCGTGTGCGGGATGATGTTGATGCTGATCTCGCAGCCGGCGGCGGAGTCCTGCACGCGATTGACCGTGAGGCTGATGCCGTTGACGGTGACCGACCCCTTATAAGCCAGGTAGCGCGCCAGCGCGGCGGGAATGCGCACGATCAGTTCGCGCGATTCGCCCACGGCCTCGAAGCTCACCACTTCGCCCAGGCCGTCCACATGGCCCGACACCAGGTGGCCGCCGATCTGGTCGCCCACGCACAGCGATTTTTCCAGGTTCACCTCACCGGCCTGGTCCAGCCCCACCGTGCGGCGCAGGCTTTCCTGCGACACGTCCACTTCGAACTGCCCGGGCGCGGGCAGCGCGATCACCGTCATGCAGGCGCCCTGCACCGCGATCGAATCGCCCAGGCCCACGTTGCCCATATCCAGGCCGCCCGCCTCGATTTTCAGGCGCACGCCGGCCTGCTCGCCGCCGGGCAGCGGGGTGACGTTGGCGATGCGGCCCACTGCCGCGACGAGACCGGTGAACATGGGGAGCTTCCTTCAACAGTGACAAGGGAGGAGTAAAGAGGATGCGCGTTCAGGCCGACGCGTCCAGGCCCTGGCGCAATGCCTGCCAGCGTTGCGCCAGGCGCGCGCGCAGGCGCGCGTCGGCGCCGAGGCGCTGCATCTCGGTGAATTCGAAACGCTGCGCCGCGTCGAGATGCTCCAGCATGGGCAGTTGCACCATGCCGGCGGCATCGCCCAGCAGCACCGGGGCGAGGTAGACCAGCAGTTCGTCGATGCAGGCGGCCGACAGCAGCGCGCCGGACAGGCCCGCGCCGGCCTCGACGTGCACCTCGTTGACCTCATGCTCACCCAGCCAGCGCATCATGCCGGGCAGGTCGACCCGCAGCGGATCCGCGCCGGGCATCAGGATGGTCTGCACATGCTTGCGCGCCAGGCGCTCGGCCTTGGCCGGATCCGACCTGGCCGTAAACACCAGCACGTCGGCGCCATCGAACAGGCGCGCGTTCTCGGGAATGGCGAAACGGCCGTCGACCACGGCCTTGCGCGGCTGGCGCGGCGTCTCGACGGCACGCACGTTGAGCTGCGGATCGTCGGCCAGCACCGTCCCCATGCCGGTGAGCACCACGCAGCTGCGCGCGCGCCAGTGATGCCCGTCGGCGCGCGCCTCGGGGCCGGTGATCCATTGCGACATGCCGTTGTGCAGGGCGCTGCGGCCGTCCAGCGAGGCCGCCAGCTTGAGCCAGGCCCAGGGCGTGCCGCGCCGCATGCGCGCGACGAAGCCCGGATTGAGCGCCAGGGCCTCTTCCAGGCACAGGCCGACGTCGACCTCGATGCCGGCCTCGCGCAGCCTGGCCAGGCCGCGGCCATTGACCTGGGGGTTGGGGTCGCCCATGGCGACCACCACGCGCGCCGGCCTGGCCGCCAGGAGCGCGTCCACGCAGGGCGGGGTGCGGCCATAATGGCTGCAGGGCTCGAGCGTGACGTAGAAGGTGGCCCCTTCGACCGAATTGCCGCGCGCCTGCGCGTCGCGCAGGGCGCCGATCTCGGCGTGCGGGCCGCCGGGCGGCTGCGTGGCCCCCTCGCCCAGCACCTGGCCGTCGCGCACGATCACGCAACCCACGCGCGGGTTGGGCGAGGTGATGTAGAGCACGCTGCGCGCCAGGTCGAGGGCGCGCCGCATGCAGGCAAGGTCTGACGTGTCGGAAGCAGGCATGGCCTGATTGTAATGCCGGGACACCTGCCCGCCGCGGCGCCCGGCGCCCGGCCGCGGCGGTTTCCAGGGCTTGGGCACGGATGTCCGTTTCAGTCCTAAAAACGTCCCCGGCGCCTCTCGCGCCAGCCCCCGGCCTGGATCAGAATTCAAGCTGTACCCCACTCACGGAAAGCCCCATGCTGGAACTCAGACCAAACTGCGAGTGCTGCGACCGCGACCTGCCGCCAGACTCGCCCGATGCGCGCATATGCTCCTTCGAATGCACGTTCTGCGCGCATTGCGCCGAACACCGCCTGCATGGGCGCTGCCCCAATTGCGCGGGCGAGCTGCTGGCGCGCCCCCGGCGGCCGGCCGGGAAGCTCGCGGCCAACCCGCCATCGACCCGCAGGGTGCACAATCCGGACTGCGCCCCCTCCCCGACGTCCTTTTCCGTCACCAGGCCCCAATCGTGAAACAAGCCATGAAACAAGCCCTGATCGCCATCGATATCCAGGAATCCTTCCGCCAGATGCCCTTCTGGAACGACGCGGAGCTGCCCGCCTTCATCCGGGCCGCCCAGGGCCTGGTGGACGCCTGCGCCGCGCACGGCATTCCCATCCTGCAGGTGTTCCACATCCATGGCCCGGAAAAACCCGCGAGCGTCTTCACCCGCGACTCGGGCTACGTCAAGACGCTGGCCGAACTGAAGATGCCGCAACCCGCCGAGGTGTTCCACAAGAAGGTGCACTCGGCGTTCTACGGCCTGAGCGACCAGGGCGTCACGCTGCACGCCTGGCTGCGCGGGCATGGCATCGAGGAGGTCATCATCTGCGGCATCCGCACCGAGCAATGCTGCGAGACCACGGCGCGCCATGCGTCGGACGACGGCTTCAAGGTGAAGTACGCCATGGATGCCACCCTGACCTTTGCCATGACGAGCCCGTCCGGCCGCGTCTACTCGCCGCA
>DASWPO010000263.1:0-7253 GCA_036404015.1 Bordetella sp.
CACCAGGGCCCGCGCCAGCGCGTGGCGCTGGCGCGGGCCCTGGTGTATGAGCCGAGCATCATGCTGCTCGACGAACCCCTCTCCGCGCTCGACAAGAAATTGCGCACGGACCTGCAATGGGAGCTGCGCAAGCTCAACAAGGAATCGGGCGCTTCGTTCCTGTATGTGACGCACGATCAGGAGGAGGCCTTGTCCATGTCGGACCGCATCGTCATTTTCAACCATGGCCGCATTGCGCAGATCGGCACGCCGTCGCAGCTCTACGAGCATCCGGCCGATCTGTTCGTGGCCGGGTTCCTGGGACGCAGCAATGTGCTCGACGGGGTCGTGCGCGACGCCGCGCCGGATAGCCTGTACCTGGATTACGAAGGCGGCGTGCTGGGCGTGCCGCGCGTGGGCGCCTGGTCCGCCGGCGACCGGGTCAGCGTGGCGGTGCGGCCGCACCGCCTGCGCCTGCGCGCCGCCGGGCAGGGGCTGCGCGCCAAGGTGGAGGCGATCAGCTATGTGGGCAATCTCATGCATTACCTGCTGCGCACGCCGGCCGGCGCGCCCCTGTACGCGGAACATGTTGCCGGAGATGAGATGGCGCCCGCGCCTGTGCCGGGCGACTGGGTGGGTGTGGTTTTCGACGCAGCGCATGTCAGCGTTCTGGAGCCGCGCACCCCATGAGGACTGTCCGGGCCGCCGGGTTTGGTCTATTCTTTTCGCTTCTTAAGAGAGAATGGCCGGCCCTGGCACCGGATAAGCGGGGAGACGATGAAATTCGCCGATTTGCGTGAAGGCCTGGTGATCAAGGCCGGGCCGGTCAAGGTCACGCGGGAAGAAGTCCTGGAATTCGCGCGCAGGTACGATCCGCAGTGGTTCCATGCCGATCCGCAGCGCGCCGAGGAAGGCCGCTGGGGCGGCCTGATCGCCAGCGGCTGGCACACCTGCTCACTGGCCATGCGCATGGCGGTCGACGCCATCCTGCACGATTCCGAATCGTTCGGCTCGCCCGGGCTGGGCGAGGTGCGCTGGCGCATTCCGGTGCGCCCCGGCGACGAACTGCGCCTCGAAGCCCAGGTGCAGGCGGCGCGCAAGTCGTCCTCGCGCGACGACCTGGGCATCGTCAGCTGGGCCTGGGTCGTCTTCAACCAGCACGGCGAGGCCGTGCTGGAGCTCAATGTCACCAGCCTCTTCGACCTGAGCGGCGGGACGTCGGTCTGAACACGCCTAGCGCTTGTTGTAGCGGTTGAGCAGGGCGGCGCCGTCCGCGCCCGTGGCAGTCTTCCAGTCGCCCAGCGACGAAGTCGAGGCGGCCTCGAGCGCCTTTTTCACGGATGCCGGCACGCGGGTATCGATCTTCACGCCGTTCTTGCGCATATTGGCGTAGTTTTCTTTGAGCCGTCCCTGGATGCGCGTCCATTGGGCGCTTTCGGTCTGGGCGGCGGCCTGGTCGATGGCCTTGCGGCTGGCGGCGTCCAGGGCGTTGTAGGCATCCAGGTTCATGGTGGCGATCGAGATCGGCATGGCATAGTTGATCTCGGCGAAGCAGGGCAGGTAGTCCCACAGCTTGCGGCCCGCGCCGCCATCGCCCGAGGACAGCACGGCATTGACCTCGCCCGAGGCGATGCGCGGCATGGCGTCGGCAAACGAGATGTTCACGCCTTTGGCGCCCGCCTTGCCCATGACCTGCTGCGAGGTGTCGTCATAGGTGCGGATGGTCAGCGCCTGCAGGTCGGCCACGCTGCGCACCGGCTTCTTGGACCAGATGCCCGAGGCGGGCCAGGGCGTGGTGTAGAGCAGCTTCTGGCCGTGCTCGGCCAGCAGTTTTTCATAGGCCGGGCGCGAGGCGTGGGTGAGGGCCCGGGCTTTTTTCAGCGAGTCGGCCAGAAAGGGCAGGGAAGACACGCCGAAGATGGGGTAGCGCGTGGCCAGCGCGCCGGCAAAGGCGTCGCCGGCGTCCACCTTGCGGGCCTGCACGGCGTCGATCATGCCGCCGGACTTGATGCCCTTGCCGGCGTCGTAGCTGGCATCGATGACGACCTGGCCCTTGGTCTTTTTGTTGACCAGGTCGGCAAAGGTCGACACGCCCAGGCCGGGCATGGACGTGGCCGGGTACTCGGTGGTCATGGTCAGGGTGGTGGCGGCCCAGGCCGGGTGGGCCGCCGGCAGCGCCAGGGCGGCGGCGACCAGTGCGGCGGCTTTCCACATATGCAGCTTGCCCATCATGTCTCCTCGGTTGATGAAAAATGCCTCGTGCGCGGGAAAGCGCAGGAGGCATTCTGGCAGAAGCGGGCAAGCCGCGCGACGGGATTATCCCTCGCGGGCGGCAGGCATCAGAAGAAGGCCTGCAGGCCCGTCTGGGCACGGCCCAGGATCAGGGCGTGCACGTCGTGGGTGCCTTCGTAGGTGTTGACCACTTCCAGGTTGACCAGGTGGCGGGCCACGCCGAACTCGTCGGAAATGCCGTTGCCGCCCAGCATGTCGCGCGCCAGGCGGGCGATGTCCAGCGACTTGCCGCAGGAGTTGCGCTTCATGATCGAGGTGATTTCCGTCGCGGCGGTGCCTTCGTCCTTCATGCGGCCCAGGCGCAGGCAGCCCTGCAGGGCCAGGGTGATCTCGGTCTGCATGTCGGCCAGCTTCTTCTGGATGAGCTGGTTCTGGGCCAGCGGACGGCCGAACTGCTTGCGGTCCATGGTGTATTGGCGGGCGGTGTGCCAGCAGAATTCAGCCGCGCCCAGCGCGCCCCAGGCGATGCCGTAGCGGGCCGAGTTCAGGCAGGTGAAGGGGCCGCGCAGGCCGCTGACCTTGGGCAGCATCTGTTCTTCGCCCACCGCGACTTCGTCCATGACGATCTCGCCGGTGATCGAGGCGCGCAGGCCGACCTTGCCGTGGATGGCCGGGGCCGACAGGCCCTTCATGCCCTTTTCCAGGATGAAGCCGCGGATCTTGCCGTCGTGCTCGCCGCCCACGCACTTGGCCCACACCACGAACACTGTGGCGATGGGCGAGTTGGTGATCCACATCTTGTTGCCGGAGAGCGAGTAGCCGCCGTCGACCTTGACTGCGCGGGTTTCCATGCCGTTGGGGTCGGAGCCGTGGTTGGGTTCGGTCAGGCCGAAGCAGCCGATCCATTCGCCGCGGGCCAGCTTGGGCAGGTACTTCTGCTTTTGCGCTTCGCTGCCGAATTCGTTGATGGGCACCATTACCAGGGACGACTGCACGCTCATCATCGAGCGGTAGCCCGAGTCAATGCGCTCGACCTCGCGGGCGATCAGGCCGTAGCTGACGTAGTTCAGGCCCGAGCCGCCGTATTCGGTGGGGATGGTGGGGCCGAGCAGGCCCAGCTCGCCCATTTCGGTGAAGATGGCCGGGTCGGTCTTTTCGTGGCGGAAGGCCTCGAGCACGCGCGGGGCCAGCTTGTCCTGGGCGTAGGCCGCCGCGGCATCGCGCACCATGCGTTCTTCTTCGGTGAGCTGCTGGTCCAGCAGCAGGGGGTCTTGCCAATTGAAAGAGGGATTTTCGGACATGGTGTGCTGTCTCTGGTTGAGTGATTGAATTAGTTTAGGGTTAAAGCAATTGAATAGGCAAGCTGGGGGTTTTTAAATCGTTGATGTGCGTTCTTAAGTCCGTCCTGCGGTCGGCGGTGACAGTCTGCGGGGCTTCGCTGTGCCGGGCTCGGGCGCATGCAGGCGCCCTCGGTCCCCTGCGGGGACTGCCCCGTCACAGAGGCGCCCCGCAGGCTGTCACCGCCGACCGCAGGACTACATAAGGCCATGCGACGGGTTGAAGCCGTTGCATGACTCTGGTGCAGTTTCCCGGGTGTCGGGCCTGCCCCAGGGGCGCCTCTGTGACGGGGCAGCCCGCGCAGCGGGCCGAGGGCGCCTGCATGCGCCCGAGCCCGGCACAGCGAAGCCCCTGGGGCAGGCCCGACACCCGGGAAACGGATCAAGAACTCAAAAAGCGATTTTCATCACCCCTTCAACGCCGCATTACGTATCTTCTCCAGCGTGGTGCCCGGGCTGATCACCTCGGGATCGATCAGGCAGTGCAGGATCGCCGGCTTGCCGCTGGCCAGGGCGCGTTCGAAGGCCGGCGCGAATTCCGCGGTGCTCTCGACCCGCTCGCCATGGCCGCCGAATGCCGCGGCATAGGCCGCGAAATCGGGATTCTGTAGGCCAGTGGCCGAGACGCGGCCCGGGTAGTGCCGCTCCTGGTGCATGCGGATGGTGCCGTACATGCCGTTGTCGATGATCAAGACGACGATGGGCAGGCCGTACTGCACGGCGGTGGCGAATTCCTGGCCGTGCATCAGGAAGTCGCCGTCGCCGGCGAAGCACACCACGGTTTTCTTCGGATAGAGGCGCTTGGCGCCCACGGCGGCCGGCAGGCCGTAGCCCATCGAGCCCGAAGTGGGCGCGAGCTGCGTGCCGTAGCGCGTGAACTTGTGGAAGCGATGCAGCCAGGTGGCGAAGTTGCCCGCGCCATTGGTCATGATGGCATCGGCGGGCAGGACGCCTTCGAGGTGCGCCATGACCTCGCCCATCTGCAGCTTGCCCAGCGTGCGGATGCCGGCGGGGTCGCTCCACTTCAGGTAGGTGGCGCGCGCGGTTTGCGTGCCGGCGGCCCAGGCCGGCTCCACGGCCGGCGCGGGCACTTGCGCCAGCGCCGCGGCAAACGCGATGGGCGAGGCGCAGATGGCCAGGTTGGCGCGATACACGCGGGCCAGTTCGCTGCTGTCGGGATGCACGTGCACCAGCTTCTGGCTGGGCACGGGGATGTCGAAAAGCTCGTAGGACTGGCTGGGCGATTCCGACATGCGCCCGCCCACCAGCAGCACCAGGTCGGCCGATTTGACGCGCTCGGCCAGCGCCGGGTTGATGCCCAGGCCCACGTCGCCGATGAAGCAGGGGTGGTCGGCGGGGAACAGCATCTGCCGGCGCAGCGAGACGGCCACGGGCAACGCGTGCTTTTCCGCGAAGGCGGCAAATTGCGCCACGGCCTGTTCGTTCCAGCGCGAGCCGCCCACGATCGCCATGGGCGACCTGGCCGCGGCCAGCAGACGCGCCAGTTCGTCGATCTGGCCGGGCGCGGGGGCGCTGTCGATCACTTCGTAGCGCGGGGCGTCGGCGACTTGCGCGGTTTCGACCAGCATGTCTTCGGGCAGGGCGATCACCACCGGGCCGGGGCGGCCCGAGGTCGCCACATGGAAGGCGCGCGAGACGAGTTCGGGGATGCGTTCGACCTGGTCGATCTCGGTGGCCCACTTGGTCTGCGTGCCGAACACGGCGCGGTAATCCATTTCCTGGAAGGCTTCGCGGTCGCGCATGCCGCGCTCGATCTGGCCCACGAACATGATGAGCGGGGTCGAATCCTGTTTGGCGATGTGGATGCCGGCCAGGGCGTTCGAGGCGCCCGGGCCGCGCGTGACCATCACCACCCCGGGCTCGCCGGTGAGCTTGCCGTGCGCCTCGGCCATCATGGCCGCGCCGCCTTCCTGGCGGCAGACGGTCACCTCGATCCTGGCGTCGTGCAGGCCGTCGAGCACGGCCAGATAGCTCTCTCCCGGGACGCAGAACACGTGTTTGACGCCTTGCGCGACCAACTGGTCGACCAGGATGTGCCCGCCCAGGCGGGGAGTGGGAGTGGAAGTCATGTAGGTGAACAAGGGTGCAGACAGGGAATCGGACGAGCATAATGTGTCTGCAATGCACAAAGCAATTGATAAAATTGCACAATCTTTTGATTCGCCGGCACGTGCCCGGCACGGTTCGTCCCATGAGAAACGGCATTCCCAACCTGAGCGCGCTGCAGGCCTTCGAGGCCTCCGCCCGGCTGGGCAGCTTCTCGCGCGCGGCCGAGGAGCTGGCGCTCACCCACAGCGCCGTCTACCGCCAGGTGGCCGGCCTGGAGTCGCGGCTGGGCGTGCAGCTCTTCACCCGCGTGCGCCGCCGCATCGTGCTCACCGAGCCCGGCGCCGAATATGCCGGCCGCATCCGCCATCATCTCGACCAGATCGAGAAAGACACCTCCGGCCTGGTCAGCCGCACGGGCATGGGCCGCAGCATCCACGTGGCCGTGGTGCCCACGCTGGCCACCAGCTGGCTGATCCCGCGCCTGGCCGACTTCCAGCGCTTGCATCCCGACATCACCGTCAGCCTGTCGGCGCGCACCCTGCCTTTCCAGTTCAAGGACCAGCCCTTCGACGCCGCGCTCTACCATGGCGACGGCATCTGGCCCGGCACGCAGGGCGTGCTGCTGTTTCCCGAGCGGGAGCTGGCGCCGGTGTGCGCGCCGCCCTTGGCCGAGCGCATACGCGGCGCGGGCGCGGGCCTGGCCGGCGTGACGCATCTGCACCTGAGCTCGCGCCCCGATGCCTGGCGCCATTGGTACGAATCCAATCAATTCGTCTATGGGCCGCAGGCGGCCGGCGGGCCGCGCTACGAACTCTTCACCATGGTGCTGGCCTCGGTTGCGGCCGGCCTGGGCGTGGCGCTGATCCCGCGCTTTCTGGCCCAGCCGGCCCTGCAGGCCGGCACGCTGGTCATGCCCGTGCCGCAGGCGCTGGTGGTGGGGCAGGGCTATTACTTCGGCTACCCGCAGCACAACGAACGCTCCGACGCGCTCAAGGTGTTCGAGGCCTGGCTGAAGGCGGAGGCCGCCTCGCCATGAGCGACACCGCCCGGCCGGCGCTGGCCGCGCAGGCCGACATCGACGCGTTCATCGACGCCGTCTGGCTGGAGGACGGCCTGGCCGCCAACACGCTGGCTGCCTACCGCCGCGACCTCGCGGCCTTTGCCGGCTGGCTGGAGACGCCCGCCGCCAGCCGCCTGCCGTCCGCCATCGCGCTGAGCCAGGCCGAGGCGGCGCATATCGAGGCCTGGTTCGCCGCGCGCCATGCGGAAAGCCGGCCCACCACCGCCAACCGTCGCCTGGCCGCGCTGCGCCGCTTCTATGCCTGGGCGCTGCGCGAGCATCGCAGCCCGCGCGATCCTTGCCTGACCCTGGTGGCCGCCAAGCAGCCGCCGCGGCTGCCCAAGACGCTGTCCGAAGCGCAGGTGGAGGCCTTGCTGCGGGCGCCGGACACGGACACCGCCCGCGGCCTGCGCGACCGCGCCATGCTGGAGACGCTCTACGCCACGGGCCTGCGCGTATCCGAGCTGGTGGGCCTGCGCGCGCTCGATGTCAGCCTGAACGAAGGCGTGGTGCGCGTGGTGCAGGGCAAGGGCGGCAAGGACCGCCTCGTGCCGCTGGGCGCGGAAGCCGCGCAC
>DASWPO010000264.1:0-6193 GCA_036404015.1 Bordetella sp.
CGGGCCCGGCCGCAGGAAGACGAACTGGTGATCACCACGCTGCAATCGTTCGCGCGGCATAGGCTGATCGCCCGGCTGCCCGGTTTCCAGCGAGCCCATCCGCATTACCGCATCCGCCTGCAAACCGGCCTGGAACTCAGCGAACTGCAGCAAGGCATGGCGGACATCGCCATCCGCATGGGCCAGGGGCCTTGGCCGGGCCTGGCGCAGCAACCGCTGCTGGAGGACGAATCGCTGGTCGTCGCCGCGCCGCACTTTGCCGGCGGCAAACTGCCCCGCACGCCGCGGGAAGTGATCCGCTGCCCGCTCATCGACGAAACCGACGGCACCTGGAGCGACTGGTGCCAGGCAGCCGGCGTTCCCGAGCCGGCGCATGCCGCCCGGATCACCGCCAATGACTCCAATGTATCCGTGGGCTGCGCAGAACTGGGCCATGGCCTGCTGCTGGCCCGGCGCAGCATCGTGGCCGGCCTGCTGGCCGAAGGCCGCCTGGTACAGGTCACCAAGGTGACGATCCCCTATCCCTACCCCTATTGGCTGGTCTGGCCGCAGCGCGACACCCTGCCGGAAAAAGTACGGCACTTCACCGAATGGATCAGCGGCGAGATGGCGCGATTCACGCAGGAAGCCGCCACCGAACGCTGAACGCCGCGCGGCAAGCGTGCCGGGATACCCTGCGTACAATACGCAACGAATACGCAACGCCGATTCACCCTTGCAGGACACTGCCTCATGTCTATGAAAAAAACCGACCTTGAAAAGAACAAGGCGCTCAAACTTACCCACTCGCTGAAGCAGGCGCGCTCGGACCGCTTCGGCAAAGGCGCGGCCGACGCGCCGCTCGACCGGCGCGAACAGCGCAAGCTCGACCAGGCCAAAGGGCTCGTGCCCTTTGCATGCAAGCTCAACAGCGAATTGATCGGCACGCTCAATGAACGCGCCGCCGCGCACCCGGAAGGCATGACGGGCCTGCTCGACGAACTGCTGCGGCACGCGCTGGCGGCAAAGCCGTGACCCGGCGGCGCTGAAATCCCTGCGCGCCGCCCCGCGCCCGCCCGGGGCCGGCGCGGCGCCCAAGGCCTTGGCCTATGACTTGTTGAGCAAGGCCTTGAGCATATCCAGCCGCTGCTTGGGGCTCATGGCCTTGGTTTCCTCGTCCTCGGCAATGCCCGGCTGCCCCAGGCCCATCTCCTCGATGAAGCGCGACGGCTCGCGCACCACGTCCTCGCGCGCGCGGCGGCGCTTCTTGCACCAGCTCAGGTGCAGGCTGCGCTGGGCCCGCGTGATGCCCACGTACATCAGGCGCCGCTCTTCCTGGATGCGCACCGCCAGCGTCTCGGCGGCCTTTGCCGGATCGCCCGTGTCTTCGTCATCCTTGCCCAGGTGCGGCAGCAGGCCTTCTTCCACGCCGGCCAGGTACACGTGCGGGTACTCCAAGCCCTTGGAGGCATGCAGCGTGGACAGCTTGACCGCGTCCGGCTCCTCGTCGTCGCCGCGCTCGAGCATCGTCACCAGCGCCACGTGCTGCACCAGGTCCAAGAGCGTCATGCCGTCTTCCTCGGCCTTGCGCTTGAGCCAGCCGGTGAGCTCCAGCACGTTCTGCCAGCGGTTCTGCGCCGGCCGCTCTTCCAGCGTGTCGTACAGGTAGCGCTCGTACTGGATCGCGCCCAGCAGGTCGTCCAGGATCACGCCGGCCGGTTCGGCAGATTGAATGCCGCCCCCGCGCTGCGCCGTCTCCGCCCCGCGGCCCGCGCGCCACTGGATGCGGCGGACGAATTCCGTGAACGTGCGCAGCGGCTCCAGCTGGCGCGCCGCCAGCTGGCTTTCGAGGCCCGACTCGGCCACTGCCGCCAGCATCGACACGCCGCGCGAGGACGCATACTGGCCCAGCGTCTGCAAGGTGCTCTGGCCGATGCCGCGCTTGGGCGTGGTGACCGCGCGGATGAAAGCCGGATCGTCCTCGTCGTTGGCGATCAGGCGCAGGTAGGCCAGGATGTCGCGCACCTCGGCCTTGTCGAAAAAGCTCTGCCCGCCCGAGATCGTGTAGGGGATCTTCACGTTGCGCAGCGCCTGCTCCAGGATGCGCGACTGGTGATTGCCGCGATACAGGATCGCATAGTCCTTCCATTGGGAGCGGCGCTCGAAGCGCGAGGCCGAGATCTGCATCGCCACGTTCTCGGCCTCCTGCTCCTCGCCGTCCATGGCCGACACGGTAATGGGCTCGCCGGCGCCCAGGTCCGACCACAGCTTCTTCTCGAACAGCTTGGGGTTGCGCGCGATCACGCTATTGGCAGCGGCCAGGATGCGCTGCACCGAGCGGTAGTTCTGCTCGAGCTTGATGAGCTTGAGCTGCGGGTAGTCGGCGGTGAGCTTGGCCAGGTTTTCCACCGTGGCGCCGCGCCAGGCGTAGATGGCCTGGTCGTCGTCGCCCACCGCGGTGAACATGGCGCGCATGCCCGCCAGCAGCTGCACCAGCCGGTATTGGCAGGCATTGGTGTCCTGGTATTCGTCCACCAGCAGATAGCGGATGCGGTTCTGCCAGCGCGTGCGCACCGCTTCGTCGCGTTCGAGCACCTCGGCGGGAATGCGGATCAGGTCGTCGAAATCCACCGCCTGGTAGGCGGCCAGCGTGGCCGCATAGCTGCGGTACACCTGCACGGCCTCGACCTCCGACGGTGTCTTGGCCGCCTGCGCGGCCTGGTCGGGCGTGATCAGCTGGTTCTTCCACAGCGAAATGATGGACTGCACCTCGCGCAGGCGGCCGCGGTCGGTGGTGGCCAGCAAGTCCTGGATGATGCCCATGGCATCGTCCGAATCCAGAATGGAGAACTGCGGCTTGAGCCCCGCGTGCGCCGCCTCTTCGCGCAGGAAGCGCACGCCCAGCGCGTGGAAAGTGCTGATGGTGAGCCCTTTGGCCAGCTTGGGGTCGACCAGGGTCTTGACCCGCTCGGCCATCTCGCGCGCGGCCTTGTTGGTGAAGGTGAGCGCCGCCACATTGCGGCCCATGTAGCCGCACTCGCGCAGCAGATAGGCGATTTTCTGCGTGATCACGCGCGTCTTGCCGCTGCCCGCGCCGGCCAGCACCAGGCAGGGGCCGTTCAAGTACAGCACCGCTTCTTTCTGGGCCGGGTTCAGGCCGTGGCCGATGGGCGTATCGCTTGCGGACATCATATTTCCAGTGGGTCGACTTCAAGCTGCCAGCGGATGCGCAGTTCGGCCGCCAATTGCGGCAGCCAGGCGGACCAGGCCGTGAGAAAAGCCTGCAAGGCCGGGCGATGCGTGCTCTCCACCAGCAGCTGGGCGCGCTCCACATGGGCCACGCGCACCACGCGCAGCGGCACCGGGTCGTAGCGCGTCACGGCGTCGAGCGCCGGCAGGCCGGCCTGGTCAGCCACGTCGCGCGCGCGCTGCAGAAAGGCCAGGGCCTGCTGCAACTCGCGCGCCTCGGCCGTGAGCAGGGCCTGGTGGGCAAAGGGCGGCAGGCCGGTGGCCTCGCGCTCCTGCAGCATATACCGCGCAAAGCCTGCGTAGTCGTGGCGTTTCAAGGCCTGGTACACCGGCTGCTCCGGGTAGCCGGTCTGGATGATGACCTCGCCATTGGCCGTATGCCGGCCGGCGCGGCCCGCCACCTGCATCAGCTGCGCGAAAAGGCGCTCGGGCGCGCGGAAGTCGTGGGCGAACAGCATCGAATCGGCATTGAGCACGCCCACCAGGCCCAGGCGCGTGAAGTCGTGCCCCTTGGACACCATCTGCGTGCCCACCAGGATGTCGACCTCGCCGGCATGCACCGAGGCGAACAGGGCCTGCGCGCTGCCTTTCTTGCGCGTGCTGTCGGCATCGATGCGCGCGATGCGCGCCTGCGGAAACAGCTCGGCCAGGTGTTCTTCCACGCGCTGCGTGCCGCGCCCCATGGGCTGCAGGTCCTGGTCGCCGCATTCGGGACAGGCGCGCGGCACCATGGCCTGGTAGCCGCAATGATGGCAGTGCAGGCGATAGCCCGACCGCCCCTCGGCGCGATGCAGCACCGTGAAGGTGGAGCAGCGCGGGCAATGGCTGAGCCAGCCGCACGAACCGCAATGCAGCACCGGCGCATAGCCGCGCCGGTTCAGGAACACCAGCGACTGCTCGCCATGAGCCAGGCGCTCGCCCATGGCGTCGATCAGTTGCGGCGACAGGCCCTGCTTCATCTGCAGGCGGCGCGTGTCCACCAGGCGCACGGCGGGCAGGCTGCTGGCGCTCGCGCGGTTCTGCAGCGTCAGGCGCAGGTAGTGGCCGCGCTCGGCATGCTGCCAGGACTCCAGCGACGGCGTGGCCGACCCCAGCACCACGGGAATGTCCAGGTCGTGCGCGCGCCACACGGCCAGGTCGCGCGCCGAATAGCGCAGGCCTTCCTGCTGCTTGTAGGAAGGATCGTGCTCTTCGTCGACCACGATCAGCCCCAGCTCGGGCATGGGCGCGAACACCGCCATGCGCGTGCCCAGCAGCAGGCGCGCCTGGCCGCGCTGCACGCGCGACCAGGACTCGATGCGTTCGCCGTCGGCCAGGCCGCTGTGCAGCACGGCCAGGCCCCCGGCGCCGATGATGGGCTCGAAGCGCGCGCGCAAGGCGGCTTCGAGCTGCGGGGTGAGATTGATCTCGGGCACCATCAGCAGCACCTGCCGCCCGGCCAGCAGCACGCGCTGCGCCGCATGCAGGTACACCTCGGTCTTGCCGCTGCCCGTCACGCCATGCAGCAGCACGGGCTTGAAGGCCCGCAGCGCGTCGATGGCATCGACGGCGGCCCGCTGCTCCGCATGCAGCCCGGGAGGCCGCGACACCGCGGCGGCGACGGCATCAGAGGCGTCCGAGATATCGGCGGTATCGGTGGCCTTGCCCGCGCGCTTGGACTGCGAGGCATCGCGGCGCGCCACGGGGCCCTGCCCCGACCGCTTGCCCTGGTAGGCCGACGGCTTGCGCAAGGGCGGCGGCAGCACGGGCAGCATGACTTCGCCCAGCGGCCGCTGGTAGTACTCGGCCGCGAAACTGGCCAGGCGCATCCAGTCGGACGAAAAAGGCGGCAGGTCGCGCAGCACCTGCTCCACGGGCTTGACCAGGGCAGGGTCGATGGTCGGCGCGTCGGTCTGCTCGACCACCACGCCCACCAGCTTGCGCCGTCCGAAGGGCACGATCACGCGCAGGCCGGGTTCGACGGCTTGGTCGCTGCGATAGTCGAACAGGCCGGGCAGCGGCACGTCGAGCGCCACCCGCAACCAGCTCGGCGATGGATCGGACGGCCCGGCCGGGGAGGGATCAGGGGCCGGCTGCGTCATGCCGCCTCGGGCCCTATGTCAGCTTGTAACTTAAAGTGCTTTCTTGATTTATGCGCTAAACCCCTGCTGTTCAGAGGGCAGCTCAAAACTTTTACCCAGCTTGTGGATAACTTTGGGGAAAACCATCGGGCCGATTCCCGGACAAGGCGGGAATATGTGTCTGAAAAATAGCAAAAAACCGTGTAGCGACTCGATATTCCATTGGAAATCATAAGGTTATACATAAATTCCAGAATCACTCACAAGTTGCCAGGGTAATTCCCGATTTGTTTGCCGCTGTGCACAACTCCGCCTGAGAGGCACAGGTTTGCACGCATCGGCACCGAAGCAGTCACTCACTATGCGTGCAAGGCCGGGCTGTAGTGATGCACCTCGTCGACCAGCTCGGCCACGGCATCGGGCGGCGTATATTGGGAAATACCGTGCCCCAGGTTGAACACGTGCCCCCCCGCGCCCATGGCCCCGAAAGCATCCAGGGTACGCCGGGCTTCGGACCGGATGGCCTGCGCGCCGCCGAACAGCGCCATCGGATCCAGATTGCCCTGCAGGGCCACGGCGTCGCCGGTGCGGGCCCGGGCCGCCCCCAGGTTGACCGTCCAGTCCAGGCCCACGGCATCGCAGCCGCAGGCGGCAATGTCTTCGAGCCAGGCGCCGCCGCCCTTGGTGAAGACGATGACCGGCACCTGGCGGCCCTCATGTTCGCGGCGCAGGCCCTGCACCACCTGGCGCGTATAGGCCAGCGAGAACGCCTGGTACAGGCCATCGGCCAGCACGCCGCCCCAGCTGTCGAACAGCATCACCGCCTGGGCCCCGGCATCGATCTGCGCGTTGAGGTATTGCTGCGTGGCCTGGGCATTGATGCCCAGAATGCGGTGCAGCAGATC
>DASWPO010000265.1:0-15103 GCA_036404015.1 Bordetella sp.
GCATCGCCGCCGGACTGAACCGCCGCGCCGTCGATATCCACGTCCCGGCCTGCTGCCAGCGTCACGCTGCCGGTCCCCGCGATCATGCCGACCGACTGTATCGCCATGCCGCTCGCATTCGAATAGAACCCCGCATTGCCGGTGTTCACGGCGGCCCGCGCGGTCGTACTCTGGTTGACGATGTCGTTGCCCGCCACGACTGTCGTATCGACGCCGCCGATACTGCCGCCGAGGTTTTTCACATCCTGCACCGCGGCTACCGTCGTCGTACCGCCGTTGCCGATCACGCCGCGGTTGACCACGTTGTTGCCGATCACGGTCGTCGCCACGTCGCCCGCCACCTGGCCGCTATTGGCCACGTCGCCCGCCGCGTTCAGGCTGACGTTGCCACCCGCGACGAGCGCGCCGCTGGCCTGGAGATCCACCGCATTGGATTGGGCCAGGTAGAGCTGCGGCACCAGCACGGTCTGCTGCGTGCCGTCCGGCAGCATGACGGTCTGGTTGACCAGCCACACCATGTTGGTCGTGAGTGCCGACATCTGCTCGGCGGTCAGGCCCACGCCCACGGCCAGGCCGAACTGCTGCGCATACTGGACGCCGCTGTTCATCAACGCCGTGTATTCGTCCAGGTTGTCCGTGTACGAGCCGAGGAAGGTGCGCCCCGTGAGCTGCGTGACCTGGCCCATCACGAGCTGCTCTTCGTAGAGCCCGTCTCCCAGGCGCTTTTCCACGTTCTGCGGGTTCAGGCCCAACTGCTGCAGCATATAGTCGCTGCTGACGAAGTTCGAATAGCTCGTGAAGCGCGGATCGGTCTCGATCAGGGGGCCCGAACCCGGCGCGGGGTGATAGGTGTAGAGCGCATTGGTCGGCAGGACCAGGCCCGGAATGGCCACGCCCGCGCCGCCGAGCGTCTGCGCGACGCTGCCGCCCGGCTCGCCGGCACCCGTCACTGTCTGGCCGACGGGGTTCACCGAGCCGATGGTGATGTTCTGCGCATCGGTCCGGACCGTCTGGTTGGACGTGGCAATGGCCGGCAGGGCGGCGACGGTCGCGGTCGACAGCGGAACCGTCCCGTCCACGACGGTCTGGGTATCGGTATCGCCGCTTGTCTTGGCATGCCAGTAGAAGGTCGAGGTATCCGTCTCCGTGCTGGTCTGCTGCAGCAGGATGCCCGTATCGTTGACCGTGCCGCCCGTCGCGCGCCGGATCAGGTCGCCGCCGGCCGCCATCGTGGAGGAGGCGTTGTTGATGGCGCCGCCGTCGGCATTGACGCGGATCGCACCCTGCGCCTGCATCAGCGCGGGCGTGCCTGCGTTCAAAAGCTGGTCGGTCGTGGTCGTGATGGCGGCCGTGCGGCTCGTTTCCACGTAGTCGTGGCTGTCCGGCCCCAGGTCGTAACGCAGTTGCACCTGGTCCGGCGCGATGTTCTTCGAGGGGTCATAGTCCGGCCAGAACGTGATCGTCACCGTCCCGTCCGGGTTTTGCGCCAGGCTCCGGTAATACTGCGTCGGGTTGTTGGTGATGGTCCGGGTGATGATTTGAGGGGCGGCCTCCTGGGAGGCGACGTACGTGGTCTGATCCTGCAGCGGGGCAGCCAGGGAAAACGTCTGGTTGGCGGTGTTGAGGTTTGTCACCTGCGAGGCAGACAGCGTCACCGTCACGGGCGTGGCCAATTGCTGAATGACGGAGGTGCCAATGGCGGTATTGAAACTCCACTGGGGGTAGAGATCGCTGAAATAGCCGACATCTCCGCCGACCAGGGGCAGGCCCGCCGTCCACAGGGTCAGAGTTGGGCCGGCGGTGGTCACGGGCGCACCGGCTTGGGTTTGCACGCCGGTACGTTCGTTGTTCAGCGTATGCGCGGCCACGTCCAGGTTGCCTGCCGCCTCGATGGTCGCGGCGCGGTTGGTGATCGTGCCGGTCTGGTTCGCAAGCAGGCCCGTCGAATCACGCGCGCTGTCGCGCGCCAGTTCCATATCGCCGCCGCTGTAGAGGAGCGCGCCGTCCGAATTGGTCAGGGAATGGGAGGCATACACGCCCACCGACGCGGCCCCGGCAATGACCGCCTGGGCACCGGCATTCGAGATATCCGCCGCCGTCGCGCTGACGTTGTTGCCGATCACCGCGCCGGTATTGTCCAGGCTCGTGCTGTGCGTCGCGACGGCATCGCCTTCGATGGCGCCCGCGTTCGCGATGCCGCCCGTGGCGTTGACAGTGGTGGCCGCTGAATTCATGGCCGCGCCCGCGGCGTTGACGACATTGGCCGCATTGACCGTGAGGGCATGGCCCGCTTCCAACTGCGCGGCGTTGGTGAGCGCGCCCGTCACGCCCAGCGTCAGGTCGTTGTCCGCATGCAGGGTGCCGGCCGCGGCGTTGGTGAAATCGCCTTGGAGCGCGAGCGTCAGGTCATGTCCCGCCGTCATCGCGCCTGCGCCCGACAAGGCACCGCTGAAGGCAATATCACGGTTGGCGCTCACCGCCCCGCCCGCGTTGGACATCGATGCCACGGCCATCGATATGTCCTGGACGCTCTCGATCTGGCCGCCGTCGTTGACGAGCGTCGCGCCCGGCTGGGTCATGCCCAGATTCAGCGCCGTGCCACCATAAAGCAGGCCGCCCGTATTCGTGAGCGTACCTTGCGCAGATACCGAGACATCGCCATTGCCGCCGATCAAGCCGCCATTCGTGTTGGTCAGCGTGCCCGATGCGGCAACCGTGGTTGTGCCCGTGCCGCCGTTGGCGAGCGTTCCGCCGTCATTGGAGATGGCCTGCGCGCTGACATTCAGCGTGCCATTCGCTTCGACAGATCCACCCGCATTGTCGAGCGCGCCCGTATCCGCGATAGCCAGATTCTGGGCGCTGATCCGTCCGCCCGCACTGTTGTCAAGCGCAGCCACGCCGAGCACGGCCGACGACTGGGCGGAAAGCGTACCGCCCCGGTTTGCAAGATCGCCCGACTGGATCGTCAGCGCGGGAGCAATCAGGGTGCCGCCGCTGTTGTCGAGCGCACCCGCCGAGACGACCGAAAGCGTGCCATGTGTGCCGACCGTCCCGTCGCTATTGATACCCGCACCGAGCACGCCGGTCGAGGCGATGCTGGCGGCGTTGAGCGTGGTGTCTTGTTGCGCGGCGACCGTGCCGCTATTTGTCAGTGCGCCCCCCGTGCTTATCGAGGCCGCGTTCTGGGCATAGACCGTGCCGCTATTGTCGACCCCGCCTGCCGTGCTGATACTTGTATTGCCACTGGCAGTCATCTGGCCGGACTGCACAAGCTGGCCCGAGGCCGTCAAGGTCAGGTCGCCCGCCTGCGCGGCCATGGCGCCGGCGTTAACCACGCCTACCCCGCGCTCGGTGCCCACGAGCGTGCATTGCGCTTTTATTTTGGCAATGCCGGTTATTTATTGGCTTGCACGAACAGGTCTACCCTGCGCCAATATTGCCGCGGAGCTTTCTGACACAGCGGATTCTAAGACCGAGAGCAATCATGTCTCGATGCAGATCAGTTTGATTTTCCTTCTTTGACATTTCTTGATTCAAGAAAAGCAAATTCAGCTCTTGAAAATCAAGCAGTACAAACCAATCATCGCATCGGATGGCAAATCGATGCTTGAGTTCGACATCTCAGCCGATTAGTTAAGACCATTTCTTTGTCTGCACCATCGCATCTTTATGAATGTGATTTGACTTTGGAGAAACGGATGGACAACACGATTGGCGCTGAAGAAGCCAAAAAGGGTATCGCCTGGTTTTGTCATTGCTATGACACTTACCGCTCGGCCATAAATTACAGAGTCGGCGCAGCGCCATCACTCCCCCAGCATGCAGTTCCCGCTTGGCAACTGCTAGCTGTTTCATCTGTTTTTCTTATCATTTCTGAAATATTTGGCATTGCCTGTTTAGGGCAATTAAACACATTATCCTTGCTGGATCCAGTACAAATCTCCAACCCATCGTCAGTTTTATTTATGTTGAAATCGACGATAGAGGAAGCTTTCGATGGCCTCGTCGTTCACCATACGATAAACAAAAGCATAACCATCATCGCTTTTGCCTCTCTAGTCTGTTATTTTTTTTCATGGATAATGGCAGGAGTGATCTACAGATCAGAAAAAGGCAAACAAGGTGCATTGGCGCACAGCATTGACTATCTTTACTTGGCAGCCGCGTTGCACATTGAATGCACGCTCACATGGCTAACACTATCTATCCTTGCCTTGGTCATCGGAAATTTTGCATTGCCGACTGGCTTTCTTCTTCACCATCGCAACGCAACTGGATTTATATTTACCATCGGAGCTGCTTCTGTATTTTCAATAGAATTTTTGAAATTTTTTTGGTTCCGCCGAAAAGCTGGTTTGCCACTCAAAAGCATTCCTTCAAAAATTCTGGCTCCTTTATTCGTGGCGGCTGTTTGCCCTCTGTTGCTATTGGAAATAACGTTACCTGCCGACTCTCTATTTCCATCGTCCGTAACCATCACAATGTCTCCTTCGTGCAGCAAGGAAGGCTGCTATGCATACGTCCGCTCCCAGTACACGCGTCCAATTTATTTGGACAGCACAATCATTATCCCTATTACAGATGCACCTCTAGGCGCCCTCTCAAACGAGAAGAGAGTTGGGATGCTTGAAATCGAGATTGTTTCCCTCAAAGAGAAAGAACCATATCTCTCGGAGCCTGGAGAAGAACAATTGGTCAAAATTTCGAGTGCTACATTTCGATGTGATAAGCCTCGAAGCCTGGATATTGGGGTGATGCGCGCATTTGGTAAGCCAGTTACCATCGGGCATATTCTCAATCAAGAACCCAGCCATAGCCAATTGACTCTTAATACCAATATTGCCGGAACATTGTTCTATCTCTTGCGCAATGAATCATTGGTACAAAAAGAAAATTGCACTTAACGAGAATGATCTCGGGAGTACGCTTGGGGCACGACAAACCCCCATACCTCCTTTTCCAGCCCGCCATGCGCACCAATCTAAACGCGGCGTTCGCGGCACTGCTGGCCGCGGCGCTGTTTGGCGCCACGACGCCCGTCGCCAAGAGCCTGCTCGGAACCATGTCGCCATTCATGCTGGCCGGGCTCTTCTACCTGGGCAGCGGCCTCGGGCTGGCGGTGACGATGGCCGCGATGCGCCTGGCCAAGAAGGCCAACCCCGCGCAGGCAAGCCGCATCCAGACACGGGAGGTTCCGTGGCTGCTCGGGGCCATCCTGGCCGGGGGTGTCGCAGGCCCCGTCTTCCTGATGTTCGGCCTGACCACGACGCCCGCGGTCACCAGTTCCTTGTTGCTCAACATCGAGGGCGTGTTTACCGCCGTGATCGCCTGGGTGGTGTTTCGAGAAAATGTGGACTTGCACGTCTTTCTCGGCATGGTGGCCATTGTCGGCGGCGGCGTGTTGCTATCCTGGCAGCCCGGAGCGTCCGGCATTGCCCCGGGCGCGCTTCTCGTGGGGGCGGCCTGCCTCTGCTGGGCCGTCGACAACAACCTGACTCGCAAGGTCTCGACAAACGACGCGATGGTCATCGCCTGCCTAAAGGGGCTGGTGGCTGGCGCGGTCGACCTGGCCTTGGCGCTGCTATCCGGATCAGTGCTGCCGGACATGGGGAAGACAGCAGCCGCGATGTCGACGGGCTTTGCCGGCTACGGAATCAGCCTGGTGCTGTTCGTCGTCGCGCTGCGCAACCTGGGAACCGCCCGGACGGGGGCGTATTTCTCCATCGCGCCCCTGTTCGGGGTCATCCTGTCGCTCGCGCTGTGGCCCGAGCTTCCTTCGCCGCTATTCTGGATCGCCGCGGCGCTGATGGCCCTCGGGGTGTGGCTGCACCTGCGCGAGCGGCACGAGCATCCGCACGCTCACGAGGCACTCGCGCACACCCACCGGCATCGGCACGACGACCATCACCGGCACGACCACGCCTTCGAGTGGGATGGCCGGGAGCCGCACACGCACCCTCACCGGCATGCGCCGATGACGCACGCGCATGCGCACTTCCCCGACATCCACCATCGCCATGACCACTAAGCTGCCGGGCTGCGCCGGGCAGCATTTGCCCTTTACGCCGCCAGCAGCCACTCCTGGAACTTCTCGTTGACGGCGTCGTAGTGCTTGCCCCACCAGGCCGCGTCGTGCTTGGCCAGGCGTTCGAAGTTCTTGGGATAAGTCGGCAGCAGCTCGGCGCGCTTGGGGTCGATGAGCTTGTAGGCGTCGTTGTTGCTGGGGCCGTTGGCGATGAGGTTGCAATACTCGGCCTGGCGTTCGGCCTGGATGCAGAAGCGCACGAACTGGCGGGCCTGGTCGGCGCGCGAGGTGCTGACGGGAATGGCCCAGCCGTCGACGTTGTAGGTGCCTTCCCAGACCATCTTCACCGGCGCGCCGGCATCGATGGCGGTCAGCACGCGGGAGTTCCAGGTGTCGGACATGTCGACTTCGCCGTTTTGCAGGATCTGCGTGTTCTGCGCGCCGTTGGTCCACCACACCGACACCGACTTGCGGATCTTGGAGAGCGACTTCAGCGCGCGGTCCACGTCGATGGGATAGAGGTCCTTGGGCGCCACGCCGTCGGCCAGCAGCGCGTTTTCCATGGTGCCGCCGGGGTACCGGAACATGCCGCGGCGCCCGGGGAACTTGTCGGTGTCCCAGAAATCGCGCCAGCCCGCCGGGCCGTTGGCGTACTTGTCGGTGCGGTAGGCCATCAGCACGCTGTACACCGAAAAGCCGAACCAGTTGCTGGCGAGCATGCCGGGCAAGATGCCCTTGGCGTCGCTGTCGGCGATGTTCAGCGGCGCCAGGTAGTTCTTGGGGTCGGACAGCCGGGCCACGTGGTCGGGCGTCATCAGGCAGACGTCCCAGACGTTGGAGCCGGAATCGACCGACACCTTGAAAGCCGTGGTGGGATCGGCGTCGTGCGCCACGCTCACGACCTGGATGCCGGTGGCTTTTTCGAAGGGATCGTAGAAGGCCTTGCGCATGGCCGCCTGCGGCGCGCCGCCATAATCGGCCACGACGAGCTGGCCGGACGCGGCGCGCGCGGCCGGGATCCACAACGCAGGGGCGGCAATGGCCGCCAAGCCGGCGGCTCCGGTGGTCTTGATGAAACGCCGACGACTGCTGAATTGCCCGCCCATACGCTCTCCTGGAATCAGTGTGTGAAATGAGGCTTGGATGTCTATGCAGGGTAAAGGGGGTACGAGGTAAAAACCAAGATCACGTTTTCCCAGGTATGCATCAACATACATTGTTTGAGATCATCGGCCATACCCCTTGCGTCGACGATTCGTGTCTGGACACGGACGCATCGGGATATTCTGACCAGAGGAAGAAGCATGGGGATACGCAACCGCCAGCAATACCTGGATTCGCTGCGGGACGACCGGGAAATCCATATCGACGGCGAACGCGTCAAGGACGTCACCCGCGATCCGCGCTTGAGCGGCGGCGCCCAGGCCATCGGCGACCTGTATGCGCTGCAATGCGAGCCCGAACTGCAGGACAGCTTGTCGTTCAGCCTGGAACCCGGCGGCGAGCGGTTCGCCATGTCCTTCCTGGAACCCGCCAGCGTGGCCGACCTGCAGCGCCGCGGCGTCGCGCTCAAGCGCACCGCCGACGCCACCTTCGGCATGATGGGCCGCAGCCCCGACTTCATGAACGTGGGCATCACTGCCCTGGCTAGCGCCAGCGAGGTCTTCGACCACAGCGCCGACGGGCGGTTCTTCGCGGCCAATGTGCGGCGCCACTACGAGCGCGCGCGCCACCTGGACCTGGCCGCCACCCATGTGCAGGTCAATCCGCAGGTGGACCGCAGCAAGCCGGTGCACCAGCAAGCCATCGACATCGCCCTGAAGGTGGTGAAGGAAACGGACGCGGGCTTTTTTGTGAAGGGCGCGCGCCAGGTGGCCACCCTGGCGCAGTTCGCCAACGACATCCTCGTCATGCCCTCGGTGGTGGTCAACAGCGAGCCGGAGGCGGCCGACTATGCCCTGGCCTTCGCGCTGCCCATCGCCACCCAAGGCCTGAAATTCGTCAGCCGTCCCAGCACCATCCCGCAGAACGCGGCGCACTTCCTGGACCACCCGCTGTCGCTGCGCTTCGAGGAAGGCGACGCGGTCGTCATTTTCGACGACGTGTTCGTGCCCTGGGAAAACACCTTCGTCTACCGCGACGCGGCGATGTGCAATGCGCTCTACCAGCGCACCTTCCTCGGCGACCATTACACGCACCAGTCCATGCTGCGCGCCCAGGCCAAGTCCGAGTTCATGATCGGGCTGGGATGCTACCTGGCCAAGCGCACGCACGTGGATGTGTTCCCCAATGTGCAGACCACGCTTGCGCCCCTGCTGATCGATCTGGAGACGCACAAGGGCCTGGTGGAACTGGCCGTGCTCAAGGCCGCGCCCACGCCCTTCGGCACGGTGGCGCCCAACCGGCTGCTGCTGCATTCGGCGCAGCTGTTCTTCTTCGAGCGTTTCCAGAAAATGGTCGAGGCCGTGCGGACCATCGCCGGCAGCGGCCTGGTGGGCGCGGCATCCTATGCCGAATTCGCGGGCGAGGCGGCGCAGTACATGACGACCTACTTCCAGAGCGAAGGCATGGACGCGGAGTACCGCGTCCGCCTGCTGCGCCTGGCGGCCGACGCCACCATGTCGGCCTTCTCCAGCCGGCAGCTGGTCTACGAGCGCTACTACCAGGGCGACCCGGTCCGGCGCGCGGCCATGTTCTACAAGAACTATCCCAAGGAGCCGCTCTACCAGATCATCGAGGATGCGCTCGAAGACATGCGGCACCGGGCGGAGAAGTTTGCGCCGGACGGCCCCGGCGGCCCGGACCAGGCCTGATATCCGGGCCTGCGCCGCGGGCCCGGCCTCCCCTTACACCAGGTCCGCGTAACGGATCCCGGCGCGGCGCAGCATGCCGTCGAAGGCAAGCTGCCCCGGCTTGGAATTGCCGGTGCGCATGGGGGCCCGCTGCTGCGGGATGCGTTCGAGCACCTCCGGGCGCACCGCCCGGTTCGGGCCGGCCATGGCGTCGGACGCCATCTGCACCTGGCAGGCGCGCTCCAGCGTCCAGCCGCGCTGGAAGGCATCCGGCACGCTGCGCCCGATGACCAGCATGCCGTGGTTGCGCAGCACCAGGATGTCGCAGCCGCCCAGGCTGGCCCGCAGGAGCGGCTGCTCGGCCGGGTCGGTGGTGATGCCTTCGAAGTCGTGATAGGCCACGTCGCCGCACAGCATGGCGCTGTAGAAATTGTCGCTGCGCAGCCCCGCCTCCTTGCACGCCACCGCCATGCCCGCCGTGGTGTGCGTGTGGATGACGCAATGGGCGTCGGGCCGCGCGGTGTGGATCACGCTGTGGATCACGAAGCCCGCCGGGTTGACCGGCCAGGGCGAGTCGCCGAGCTTGTTGCCCGCGCTGTCGATCTTGATCAGGTTGCCGGCCGTGACCTCGGCGTAGTGCAGCCCGTAGGGGTTGATCAGGTAATGCGGCGATGACGCGCCCGGATCGTCCACGCGCAAGGTGATGTGGTTGTAGATGAGCTCGGTCCAGCCCATCCAGTCGAACAAGCGGTAGCAGGCCGCCAGCTCCAGGCGCTGGCGCCACTCGCCCACGGCCATGCCGGCCGGCCGCAGCTCATCCAGTGATTCTTTCGCAGGTGCGTTCATGGGTCGTTTTCCGTCGTGTCGGGCCGTCCGCCAGGGGGACTGTGAGGGAGTCAGCCGGATATGCCGGCCTCGGCCAGGTGCAGCAGGCCCAGGCCCGTGAGCAGCCCGCCGTGGTAGGCCCGCAGCCGGATCTCGGGCCGGCGCAAGGCGGCCCGCATGATGAGCCACACGATCATCTCCACCGACTCGGCGCCGCCGCGCTGCATATAGTCGTCGTGCGTCAGGGCCAGCAGGGACTGCGGCTCATGCACCAGGCTGTCCATGAAGGCCTGGTCCCAGGCCGGATTGGTGTAGCCGAAATTCGGGCCGTGCAGTTGGTGGGACAGGCCGCCCGTGCCGACCATCATCACGCGCTGCGAGCCCGGATAGCTGGCCACGGCCCGCGCCACCGCCTGGCCGAGCTTCCAGCATCGGGCGGGCGTGGGCAAGGGATGCTGGATCATGTTGACCGCCACCGGGATCACCTTCACCGGCCAGGGCGGATCGCAGATCAGCGGCATCACGGAAAAGAAGCCGTGGTCGAGCGCCAGGCGCTGGCTGGTCGCGATGTCGAACTCCTGCGCCACCAGGCTGCGCGCGATGTGCCAGGCCAGGTCCGCGTGTCCCCGCGCCGCGGGCAGCGGGCGCTGCGTGGGGCGCTCCGGCGCCAGCTCGAACTGCTCGGCCACGCCCAGGGCGAAGGTCGGAACGAGATCCAGGTCGAAATGCCAGAGGTGGTCGTTGTAGAAAAAGACCAGGACGTCCGGCCGCGCCTGGGCCACCTGCGCGCGCAGGGTCTCGGCCGCCTCGAAAAAAGGCGCCCAGGCGGGATCCGCCTCCTGGCGCCGGTCGTAGGCCATGGCGATGGAGGGGGAATGCGAAGCGCCGATCCCGCCGATCAACTCAGCCATGGGCCGGCCCATCGCGCAGGTCGTGCAGCGGCAATTCGGCAAGCAGGGCTTGTCCCGTGGTGCCCCGCATGGCGGCCCCGATCTCCAGCAGGTTCAAGCCGAAGGCCTTGGCGCCCTTGGCCAAGGCGTAGATGCTGGCGCCCGCGGCAAGCAGGCCGTTCCAGTCGCGCGCCATGAGCAGGTCGTATTGCGCCTCGGGCACACCGTAGCGCCGCGCCCAGGCTTCGGGCCGGGCCACGAAGTCGGCGCCGGCGTCGGCCTGCCTGCCGATCGCCAGCAGCAGCCGGTTCAGCCCCGCCGCCTGCGCCAGCAACTGGCCGTCCGAGACCAGCAGCCCCGCGATCCGGGAAGCTGGCAGGCCGGTCCCCGGAGGGGATGGCTGCGCGCGCGGCATGAGACGGTTCACTCGAGGTCTTCGATCTGCGCCGACTTGCGCGACAGGCCCTTGGGCAGCGGGAAGGCCACGTTTTCTTCCAGGCCGTCCAGGGTGCGCACCGACACGGCGCCCAGTTCCTTGACGCGGGTCACGACCTGCTGCACCAGCAGTTCGGGCGCCGACGCGCCAGCCGTGATGCCTACGCGGCGGCTGCCCTGCAGCCAGGCCGGATCGATGGAATCGGCGCCGTCGACCAGGTAGGCCGCGGCCCCCTTGCGTTCGGCCACTTCGCGCAGGCGATTGGTGTTGGAGCTGTTGACGCTGCCCACCACCAGCACCACGTCGCAGCCCGGCGCCATGACCTTCACGGCGTCCTGGCGGTTCTGCGTGGCATAGCAGATGTCGCTTTTCTTGGGCTCGGAGATCAGCGGAAAGCGCGCCCTGAGCGCGGCGGACACCGTGGCGGCATCGTCGACCGACAGCGTGGTCTGCGTGACGTAGGCCATGTTGGACGGATCGCGCACCTGCAGCTGCGCCACGTCCTCGACCGTCTCGACCAGGTACATGCCGTCCTTGACCTGGCCGAGCGTGCCCTCGACCTCGGGGTGGCCCTTGTGGCCGATCATGACGATCTCGCGGCCCGCGGCGTGCATGCGCGCCACCTCGACGTGCACCTTGGTGACCAGCGGGCAGGTGGCGTCGAACACGAGCAGGCCCCGGCTTTCGGCCTCGACGCGCACGGTCTTGGCTACGCCGTGCGCCGAAAACACCACGATGGCCCCGGCGGGCGCCTCGTCCAGTTCCTCGATGAACACCGCCCCCTTGGCGCGCAGGTCGGACACCACGTAGCGGTTGTGCACGATTTCGTGGCGCACATAGATGGGCGCGCCGTGCAGTTCGAGGGCGCGCTCGACGATCTCGATGGCGCGGTCCACGCCGGCGCAGAAGCCGCGCGGCTGGGCCAGCACGATTTCGGCACCGGGCTGCGTGACGGCAGTCGTAGCGGCGTTGTTCATCACAGCACTCCCAGGATGGCCACTTCGAGGGTCAGGGCGTTGCCGGCCAGTGGATGGTTGAAATCGAACAGCGCCCAGTCGTCGTTGATTTCTTTGAGGATGCCCGAATAGCGGCCGCCGTTGGGCGCCGCGAACTCGACCATGTCGCCCGGATCGAAGGTGGCGTCGGCGCCGGCATGCTCGGCCAGCATGGCGCGGGTGACGCGCTGGATGAGCTCGGGATTGCGATCGCCGTAGGCGGCGGCCGGCGGCAGCGTGACGCTGAAGCGCTCGCCTTCGGCATGGCCGATCAGCGCGGCTTCCAGGCCGGGAGCCCACAGGCCGCTGCCCATCTGCAAGGTGGCGGGGCGGCCGTCGAAGGTGTCGACGAAGACCGAGTCCTCGGCCGGGCCCGAGGCCAGCACGATGCGGTAATGCAGCGTCAGGTAGGAATCCGGACGGATCAAATTGTTCACTTCGGTGCTAGGGGCGTTCAAGTTCTGCCACCCTGATCAATGTTCGTAAAACCTGGATTTTAAAGTACATGAAGCTGTCTGAAAGCCTCCCCGGCCACCAGCGCCCCCGCGAGCGGCTGCTGCGCCACGGCGCCGCCATGCTCAACGACGCGGAATTGCTGGCGGTGGCCCTGCGCACCGGCACCCGGGACGTCAATGCCGTGGAGCTGGGCGGCCAGCTGATACAACGTTTCGGCGGGCTGCGCGGCCTGTTCGGCGCCACGCCCAACGAACTGCGCGAGGTGCCGGGGCTGGGCGACGCCAAGGCCTGCACCCTGGCGGCCGTGCTGGAGCTCGCGCGCCGCGCCATGGAGGAAGACCTGCACCGCCATGATGCGCTCTCGCACCCGGACCGGGTCAAGCAATATTGCCGCGTCGCGCTCAGCCATCGCACGGTGGAGCACTGCATCGCCCTCTACCTGGACAACCGCCTCAACCTGATCGCCACCGGCGAACTGGCCAAGGGCACCCTGGCCCAGGCCCCCGTCTACCCCCGGGAGGTCGTCCGGGAGGCCCTGCGCCACCATGCGGCCGCGCTCATCCTGGCGCACAACCACCCCTCGGGCCTGGCCCAGCCCAGCCAGGCCGACCTGGAGCTTACCCGGCAATTGCGCCGGGCGCTGGCCCTGGTGGATGTGCGATTGGTCGACCACCTGATCGTCGCGGCCGGACAGGTCGTATCCATGGCGCAACTGGGGATGATTTCCCAATAAAAACCGGGACTTGCACTCTTTCCTCAAGCCGGGGTAGAATTATCGATTCCGTTTTTCCGGATACGTGGTCGAGGAAAAGTGGCTGGTGGGGTTTGAATGCGAACAGCTTTGAACCCGGACTTCCAGCCCGACTCGATTGGCGACCCTAACCCTAGCCAGGAAATCCCCATGAAAGAAGGCATACACCCCGAATACCGCGAAGTGGTGTTCATGGACGTGCAAACGGGCGACAAGTTCGTGACGCGTTCGACCATCAACACCCGCGAAACCGTCGAACTGGACGGCAAGACCTACCCGCTGTTCAAGTGCGATGTGACTTCCAAGTCGCACCCCTTCTACACCGGCGCCCAGACCCGCCTCGTCGAAACCGGCCGCGTCGAGAAGTTCCGCGCCCGTTTCGCCCGCACCACCGGCACCAGCGCTGCCAAGGCCTGATCGCTTAGCGTATAGGCCCATGCAGCGGCCCGTGCCGTTCATGCAGCGTAGCGTCGTGACCTGCTGCAACACAAAAAAGCAGCCCGCATGGGCTGCTTTTTTTTCCCGGTGAGACGATAAGCGAGACGATAGCCCCGTGCCTCCGATCATGCGCTCCACGCCCGCCCGTCTGACCGAGACGGGCACCACGAAATTGCCACGGCTCGCCCTGTTCGGGCTGGCGTTTGCCTACATCGTGGCGGGGCTCTTCATGCGGGACCCCTGGAAGACCGACGACGTGGTGGGCCTGGCCACCATGATCACGGCACTGCACGAAGGCACGTGGCTGCTGCCGCAGATAGGCCACCTGGCCTATGCCCAGGAAGGGCCGCTGCTCACCTGGGTGGGCGCCGTCGCGATCAAGCTGTTCGGCCCGTTCCTGGGCGAATTCACGGCCGGCCGGCTGCCCAACCTGCTGTGGTTCGCCATGAGCGCGGTCAGCGTCTGGTACGGCACTTACCTGGTCGGCCGGCGCGCCGAGGCCCAGCCGCTGGCCCTGCCCTTCGGCGGCGAACCGCCGCCGCGCGCCTACGGCCGCATGCTGGCCGACGCGGCCCTGCTGCTCCTGCTGGCCACCGTCGGCATCCTGCAGCGCATGCACGAGACCTCGGTGCTGCCCGCCGTCATGGCCTGGCAGGCGCTGGTGTTCTACGCCCTGACCCGCATGCCGGAGAAGCCCATCACGGGCGCCCTCACCCTGGGCCTTGCGATTGCCGGCAGCTTTCTCACGCGCGGCTGGCTGGGCGGACTGCCCGTCATGGTGGGCACGCTCGTGGCCTTCATCCCGCCCGGCGATCTGCGCGCGCGCCTGCGCTGGCTGCCCCTGGCCCTGCTGGTGGCCGCGGGGCTCATCCTGGCCTGGTGGATCCCCGCCACGCACGCGAGCGACTACTGGGTCCGCAACTGGAAAGCCTGGAACCTCGGCAACTACGACTGGCCCGCGTTCAACCGCAGCGGCCGCGCCCTGCGCGACCTGACCTGGTTCCTGTGGCCGACCTGGCCGCTGGCGCTGGTGGCCGTCTGGCGCTGGCGCGCATGGCTGTTTTCCACGCACATCTGGCCGGCGCTCTCGCTGGCGGCCTGCGCGCTGCTGCAGCTCTTCTTCGTGTCCGACCCGGACGACGGCGTCTACATCATGCTGGCCGTGCCTTGCGCTTCGCTGGCCGCGCTATCGCTGCCCACGCTGCGCCGCGGCGTGATCAACACGCTGGACTGGTTCGCCGTGATGTGCTTTTCGCTGACGGCGATCACGGCCTGGCTGGCCTGGGTGGCCGTGCTCTTCGGCATGCCCGCCCAGATCTCCCGCAACATCGCCCGCCACACGGCCGGCTACGTGCCGCCGATATCCTGGCTTGCCCTGCTGCTCGCGGCGGCCATCACCGTGGCCTGGATCGCACTCATCGTCTGGCGCCTGCGCGTGCGCCCCACCGCGTTGTGGCGCGGCACGGTGCTTTCGGCCAGCGGCCTGGCCGCCACC
>DASWPO010000266.1:0-2596 GCA_036404015.1 Bordetella sp.
GAAGGCGTTTTCGCGTATGGCCTGCAGCACCCGTCCGAAGGGGGAGTTGACGATGCGCAGCAAGGCCAGGAACAGGACGAGGCTGATCAGGAACACGAGGTAGTAGCCGACGATGCGGCCGTCCATGGCGACGCCGAGCACCCGCCCGGGAAACAGCCGGAATGCGGGGCGCAGCAGATGCGGCACCTGGAAGCTCAGGCCGTCCTCGCCGCCGGTCAGGTCCGAGAGCTGCGACACCAGCGTCTGGAACGCCGCCGCGATGGCCAGCGTGATCATGGCGTAGAAGATCGCGCGCACCCGCAGGCTGACCAGGCCGATGACGAAGGCCAGCACCAGGGAGACCAGCAGCGCGGCGCCGGTGCCCAGCGCAATGGCGGTCCAGCCGGGTTCCATGCGGGCGCTGGCGATGGCCGCGCCGTACGCGCCGATGCCGAAGAACATGGTGTGCGCGAAGCTGACGATGCCTGTATAGCCCAGCAGCAGGTCGTAGCTGGCCACCAGCACGATGAACACCAGCACCTTGCCCGCCACGGCCAGCGCGCGCGGGCCGGGGAAGATGAAGGGTGCGAATACCAGCACGATCGCGACCAGCAGCAGGAGCACGGCCAGGACGCGGCTGCGGGGTAGATCGCCGGAGAGTATGCGAGGCATGCCGGTGTGTGTCTCGAGGAGGATGGGCCGGTCAGCGCGAGGCGACCGGATAGACGCCTTGTGGCCGCCACAGCAGGATGACGATCAGCAGGGCAATATTGGAAAAGAGCGCGGCCTTGGGCACCAGGAAGCCCGTGTAATTGGCCATCAGGCCCACCAGCAGCGAGCCGATCAGGCAGCCCAGGGTCGAGCCCAGGCCGCCTATCATGATCACGATGAAGATCAGCACATTGACCTGGGCGCCCAGGTCCGGGATGACGGCCTGCTGGTACATGCCCCACAGCACGCCGCCCAGGCCGGCCAGCATGGCGCCGGCGATGAACACGCCGATGAAGAGATGGCGGATGCGATAGCCCAGGCTTTCGACCATCTCGCGGTTTTCCACGCCGGCGCGCACCAGGAGGCCGAGCTTGGTGCGGTTGAGCAGCCACAGCATGAGCACCAGCACCAATACGCCGATGACCAGGGCCAGCAGGCGGAACTTCTCGACGGCGGCATCGCCCATCAGCACGGCGCCGCGCAAGGCCAGAGGCAAGGGCAGCGGCAGCGTCTGCGGCCCCCAGATGGCCTTGATGAGCTCTTCGCCCACGATCATGCCGCCCACGGTGATGAGGATCTGCTTGAGATGCTGCCCGTAGACCGGGCGCACGATGAGGCGCTCGAAGGCCGCGCCCACCGCGCCGGCCACCAGCATCCCGATCACGGCGGCGGGCAGCACCGCGCCGAGGTTGGCGAGCAGGTTGTCCGACTGCGTCCAGCCGGCCATGCCGCCCAGCACGGTGCAGGCCACATAGGCGCCCAGCGTGATGAACAGGCCGTTGCCGAAGTTCAGCACGTCCATGAGGCCGAAGACCAGCGTCATGCCGGAAGCCACGATGAAGACGATCATGCCCATGGCCAGGCCGGCGATGGTGAGCGTGAGCCAGGTCGAGAAATCGCCGACCAGGGGCAGGGCGACGATGGCCAGGCCGGCGACCAGCAGCATGGGGATGGGGTCGAGCCGCGTGCCGGGCAGGGGGGTGTCGTGCGTATCGCGAGCGGGCGCGTTCATTGATGGCTGTCCAGGGAGAGGCCCAAGAGGCGCGTTTGCAGCGCCTGGTCCTGGGAGAGTTCGGCCATGCCGCCGTAGTGGACGACCCGGCCGTTGTCCATCACGGCGGCCTGGTCGCCCAGGCGGCGGGCGAAATCGAAGTTCTGTTCGACCAGCAGTATCGTGGTGGCGTCGCGCTTGAGTTCGGCGAACGCCTCGATCATGTTCTGCACGATGGCCGGGGCCAGGCCCTTGCTGGGTTCGTCGACCAGCAGCAGCCGGCGCGGCTCGATGATGGCGCGCGCCACGGCCAGCATCTGCTTCTGTCCGCCGGACAGCTTGCCGGCGGGATACAGCCAGAATTTGCGCAGCGCCGGGAAGAAGCCGAAGATCCATTCCAGGCGCGCCGTGTCGAGCTCGGAAGCCTTGCGCGCCTTGCGCGCGGCCAGCAGGATGTTTTCCTGCACGCTGAGGTCGGAGAAGATGCCCATGCTTTCGGGCACGTAGGCGACGCCCTGGTCCACCATGTCGGGCGGGGCGATGTGCTGGCCGGCGCTGCCGATCACGCGGCCTTGCAGGCGCAGTTCGCCGGACGAGGCGCGCCACAGGCCCATGATGGTGCGCAGGGTGGTGGTCTTGCCGGCGCCGTTGCGGCCCAGCAGCATGGTGACCTGCCCTGCGGGCACGGCCAGGTCGACGCCGTGCAGGATATGGTAGGCGCCGATGTGCGTGTGCACGTCGCGCAGTTCGAGCAGCGGCGCGGCGGACTGGCTCATGCGGTCTCCCGCTCGGGCGCGGTGCCCAGGTAGGCCTGCTGCACGATGTCCGAGGCGATTACCTCGGCCGGGTTGCCGTCGGCCATGAGCCGGCCGTTGTGCAGCACCACGATGCGGTCGGCCAGTTCGCGCACCACAT
>DASWPO010000267.1:0-20987 GCA_036404015.1 Bordetella sp.
GCCCCTCGTCCTCGGCGTTAAGCCAATAGAGCGTGTATTCGGTCCAGTCGATCATATAGTGGCTGAGCAGCACACGCCGCCAGTCCTGGCCATGCACGGCTTCCAGGCGGCGATGCAGGTTCAGGCACAGGGTGCGCGACAGAATGGCCGGCGTCATCCAGATGCCATCGCGGTCCAGATGCGGATCGACGCCGAGCAGCTTGGCCGAGGACTCCCAGTAGCCCGGATTGTCGGCCGTGCGCGGCATGTAATGCGTCAGCGCACGGCCGTCGACGATCAGCGTGTCCGCCGACATCGGATGCGTGGCGAAGCAGTCGGGATCGAACACCAGGAAATACTCGGTGTCGATCAGGGCCGGCGCGGAAAGCTTGATGATCTGCTGGCGATGCCAGTTGCGGATCTGGTGGCGCTGCGAGAACTCGGCAAACACGCCCATGTGCAGGGACTCGTCGACCACTTCGATCGGAAAGTCGGACCAGGCCTTGGCGTAGCCCTCGATGTCCTCGACTTCGTCGTGAGGCACGATGAGGACGAAACGGGAGAAAAGACCTGGCGCCGCGAAATGGCGCAGAGAAGAGAACAGGATATCGCAGCGGCCGATATTATCGGCGTAATGCCGACCCCGGGTCTTGATAGGCAAGATTGCACTGATCTGGGTCATGGCATGTCGATCCTAGGCTGGCGAATCAGAAGAAAATTCGGTAAATCGGCTCGGGGATGTACTGCCGGCGATAGGTCATGGCGACGCCGATGATCTTGCCTCCCGCGTCCAGCACCTGTTCCTTCAGGCTCTGGGCCACCGGCTTGCGCGTGGCCTCGGCCCGGATCACCAGCACCACCGCGTCGACCAGCGTAACGTTTTCGATGCCGGCGAAAGAGCGGTTCGCCGGCGGCGCGTGGACCAGGATGTATTCATAATACTGGCGCAGCGCGCCGAACAGGCTGGCCGCCTGCTGCCGCGAGGATGACAGCAGCCCCGCATCGGGCCGCGCGACCACGATGTTGTGCCCCGCGACCCGATGGAAATCCATGCCCGGTATCCGCGCGTACGTGCCCGCGCCCGATACGGGATTGACCGGCTCGACATCCGGCCAGTCGATCAAGCCTTGCGCATTGACCAGGCCGTAAAGCGAGGCCTCCGGCGCCACGTCCATGTCGAGGATCAGGACGGGATGGACCGAGCGGCGCTCCTGTTCGACGGCCATCCCCTGGATGACCTTGTGCACGCCTTCGTCCTTGCCGGGCGCAAGCATCATGACCAATTTGGAAGCCGCGTTCGAACTGCCATAGATGGCGGACGCCATCCGGCCATACGCCATGTGCGCGATGCGGGCGCTCAGCCCGCCCCGGACCGGCTTGGCGGCCGCCGCCGCCGCGGGCGGCGCGCCCGAGAATGGGGAGGCGACCTCCGGCGCGGTGGCTGGCGACGCGGTAGCTGGCGTCGAGCCGAGCCGCGCCGCGGCTCGACGCACGATGATGGGCGCGCTCAGTATGGGTAGCGACAGCGCGCGCTCGACCTGTTCGGGGCTGAGGAAGGTCTCGCGCAAAGTGGCCGCCACCAGCACGACCAGGGCGGAGACCACCAGCGCGGCGACGAGGCTCGCCGCGATCAGCAACCCGCGCGAAACGCTATGGCGCGTCGGCGGAAGCGGCGCCTGGATGACGCGGACGTTGGTGCTGTTGACCTTGCTGGCCTGTTCCTGCTGGATGTCCGCCTGCTCGACCTGGCGGGCTCTTTCGCGGAAGCTGTCGGCCAGCAGATCGCGGTCGGCCTGCATCTGGCGCAGCTGGTCGGCCAGCGCGATCAGGTTTTGCGACCGGGCATGCGCCTCGGCGACCTGGTTCTGCAGTTCTTTCTGGCGGGCGACCTCGCCGGAAATATTGGTCAGCATGCCCGCCAGCCTGTCCTGCACCGTGTCGTAGTAGCTGTTGTGGCCGTAGCGCGTGGCGCTGAGCAGCTGCTGCTTCTGCTTGCCGATGTTCGAACGCATGTCCGCTATCTGCTTGTCGAGCTGCTGCACGAAAGGCGAACTGCCCATGTAACGGGACGCCAACTCCGAGCGCTGCGTTTCGAGCTGCATCAGCGAAACCTGCATGGTGGCCAGCGTATGCGCGATCTCGGAATTGTCGGTAAAGAGCGTGATGTCCGGCTGCACGTCCCGGGTGGCGGCCTGCAGCGCTTCAAGCCCGCCGCGGTCCTGGACCAGCGCGGCGTCGTTTTCCATCTTGCGCTGGGTCAGCAGATTCTCGAGCGCCACGGCGCGCGAGATCTGGTCATTGATGCTGACGATGCCATGCGCCTGCTGGAAAGCCAGCAGGGCGGCGTTGGCCTGGTCCAGCTTCTTGCGGACCTCGCCCTGCTGTTCGGCCAGCAGGGAAGCCCGGCCGGAGATGAAAATGGTCGCGCGCTGGCGGAAATATTCGGTCAGCAGCCTGGACAAGGCATTGGCCGCCCGCTTGGGGTCGTTGTCGGTATAGGACAGGTTGATGGTGTTGGCGAGGTCGGTCTGCTCGAGATGCAAACGGTTTTCGAAGTCGTGCAGCCTCTGGTCGATCGCCTGCTGGGTCGGGTTGGGCCCGAGCTCCGACAGGACGACTGCGCGGTGCAACTCCGGGCTTTCCAGGATCTGGGCCTCGACGCTGACCAGTTCACCGATGGCGGGCACCACGGGAACGCCCCGGGTTGCGTTGGACTGGTCGTAATAGCCGGCGAACAGCACGAGCAGCCTCGCCTGGGCCTGGTAGGGCATGGGCAGGATCAGCGCGCTGGCGATGCCCAGTACCGCAATGGCCAGGAACACCATGGCGGCGATCTTGCGGTAATAGAAAAAGGTGTTGAGATGGTCTCGGACCGTCAAGCTGGCGGCGACCCTGTGGTCTGGTCTCGTTCGAGTGGATATAACCATATAGGGGGGGATTCGATGCCAGACCTCTGTTTCAGCCCGAACTCTACCCACATTCCGGCCAGTTGTGGAAAAAATGCGCAAAATGACAAGCGCTGTGACCTATACTGCAGCAACATTTTATAATATTTCATTCTATCCACACGCCGCTTAAGCGCCACGCCACGGCCTTCCAGGCGGCACTCCGAGAGGTTGGCCGCGCATGCCTTCGCCAAGCGCCCCGATGATGCTTCGCCTGGTCTTCATGCTGGCGCTGGCCAGCCTGGCCGGCTGCAGTTCGACCTGGGTAGACGCGCAACACCAACAGCCCGACCGCTTCGCAACCTGGGACGACGCTCCCCCCGCCACCTACCTCATCCAGCCGGGCGACGACCTTTCGGTCACCCTGCCCTTCAATGCCGAACTGAACCAGAAGGCGTCGGTGGCGCCCGACGGAACCTTCACCATGCCGCTGGTCGGCGCCCTCCCGGCCGCCGGCTACTCGACCACGCAGTTCGCCGGCCGCATCGACAAGGCGCTGGCGGCCAATGGCGTGGTCGCCGACGCGCGCGCCACGATCAGCGTCACCCAGTACGCCGGCCGCGTGTATGTGGGCGGCCAGGTCGGGCAGCCGGGCGAGGTGCCGCTGCGCGCGGGCATGACCGTCCTGCAGGCCATCGAGGCGGCCCGCGGGACGCGCGACACGGCGCGCACCGATGAAATCGTGCTGATCCGGCGCGGCTCGGACGGACGGCCCATGCTGCGCACGGTCAACATCGACGCGCTGACGCACACGGGCGATCCGAACCAGGCGGTGGTCCTGCAGGCCTCCGACACCATCTTCGTGCCGAAATCCTCGATCGCCGAGGTCGACCAATGGGTCGACCAGCACATCAACCAGGCTTTGCCGTTCAGCAAGGGCCTGAGCTACACCTACACGAACACGACCGCGACCACCCCCTGAGCCCCCTGGACCACCCGATGGAAAAGGCCGCACCCCAGGACGAGCTCGCCCCCGTCTTCTCGACCGATCCCGCCAGGCCGCGCATCCTGCGGTGGCTGGTCGTCGTCCTGCCCCTGTTCGGCCAGACCTTCCACTACATCAACGCCCTGCTGCCGCTCTGGGCCCTGTCCAAGGCCTTCCCCGTGCTGTCGCTGCCGCTGGCCCTGTGGCTGATGCGCCACGCGCGCTTTCCCATGACCCGGCAATTGCTTCTCAGCTTCGCCTGGCTGCTGCTGCTGCCGAGCTTTTCCGCGGTGTTCTATTTCAACGAAAGCTTCTTCACCAGCATCACGGCGCAGGTCAAGCTGCTGCCGCTTTTGTATTTCTTCTCTTTCCTGGCCTTGCTGCTCATCCTGCAGCCGACCCTGCGCGAGCTGGAACGCAGCTTCATCCTCATGGGCATCATCGTGGTCGGCGTGCTGATCGTGCTCTGGGCCGTGATCCCGAACAGCTGGTATCGAAGCTCCTACTCGCTCAGCACCACGCCGCTCTTCACCAGCGACAACCGCGGCCACCGCATCCGCATGTCCATGTACTTCCCCATCGTCATGCTGTTCTTCTGCTACCGCAGGGCCTGGTTCGAGCGCAGCTGGCGCTATCTGCTGGGCGCGCTCATCGCCTTCGCCGTCACGCTCCTGATCGTCAAGACGCGCGCCATGGTCATCGGCATCTCCGGCGTCGTGGCCATCAACGCCATCATCTGGGCGAGGCCGCGGGTCAAAGTGCTGCTGCTGATCCTCGCCCCGGCCGCGCTGGCGGCCATGTTCTCGGTCGGCTATCTGGCCACTGTCTTCGACACCAGCGCCAGCAGCGGCATCGACGTGCGGCTGACCACCATACAGCTGGCGTCCCACTTCCTGGGCGACAGTCCGCTGCGCTGGTTCTTCGGCGTGGGCACGATCAGCCCGACCAGCCGCGAGAGCCTGATCACCTATTTCAGCCACGGATTCTTCCTGGCCGACATTACCTGGCTGGGCATCGTCTTCGAGTACGGCATCTTCGGCGCGCTGCTGTTCATCTTCATCGAACTGCGCGGCCTGGCCTTCTACCGGCGCTTGCGGGCCGCGGTCGAGGACGACTTCCTCGGCGCCCTGGCCGACTATCTCATCTACGTCCTGCTGATCTCGCCCTTCTATCCGCCGACGCTCACGCCCGGCGAGACCACGGTCATCCTCGCGATCTTCGTCTATGTGTGGCACGCGGGCGGATTCGAATACAACCCCACCGGCGCCCGAATCCCGCATGCCCAAGCTCAGCCGCAATAGCCTCTATACCCTGCCGGCGGCGCTGATGCTCTGGTCGGGCATGGCCATCTGCATCGCCCCGCAGGACGTGCCGCTGCCGGTGGCCATCGCGGTCGACGCCGCCGCCAACCGCCATCCGATCAGCCCGCTGATCTACGGCCTGAACTTCGGCACGACGCAAACCCTGCAGGACTTGCGCATACCGATCAACCGTTCGGGCGGCAACAGCGCCTCGGCCTACAACTGGCAACTCGATGCCCGCAACTCGGGCAAGGACTGGTTTTTCGAAAGCATACCGGCCGACCCGCAAGCCATCTACGACCAGTACAACGAGCGCTTCGTGGAGCTTACCCGGGCGGCGGATGCCATCCCCATGCTGACCATCCCGATGATGGGCCGGGTGGCCAAGCTCGGCCAGGACCGCAAACCGATCGCCAGTTTCTCGGTCGACAAGTACGGGCCGCAGCAAAGCTACGATGTCGATGGCCTGCGGGATGCCGGCAACGGCATTGCGCTCGACGGCACGCCCATCACCAACAACGACCCGGACGACGCCTCGGTGCCGCACGACGCGAAGAGCGAAGAAGAACGGGTCAGGCAACTGGTCCGGAAGTACGGCAATGCCGACGCGAAAGGCGTGCGCTATTACCTGATGGATAACGAGCCCAGCCTCTGGCAGCTCATCCACCGCGACATCCGCCCCATCGGCGCCCACGCCAGCGAGATCGCGGACAAGGTGATCACCTATTCCCGCGCCGTGAAGGCAGCGGATCCGAAGGCCTTGGTCGTGGCGCCGGAAGAATGGGGCTGGTTCGGCTATCGGTACAGCGGCTTCGATCAGCAATACATGGCCGAGCACGGGACCATGGACCACGCCCCCGACAAGGAAAGCGAAACCCGGGGCATGGATTACGTACCCTGGCTGCTCACGCAATGGCAACAGGCCGGCCATCCCATCGACGTCTTCAGCCTGCACTTCTACCCCCAGAGCGGCGAATACAACGAAGCGGGCGAACCCGACACACCGGCCATCGCCCTCGCCCGCAACCGCTCCACGCGCGACCTGTGGGACCCGAACTACAAGGATCCGACCTGGATAAACAGCGTGGTGGCCCTGATCCCGTTGATGCGGCAGTGGGTGGACACCTATTACCACCCCGGCACGCCGATCGCCCTCACCGAATACGACTGGGGCGGCGAGACCTTGATGAACGGCGCCACGGCCCAGGCCGACCTGCTCGGCATTTTCGGCCGCGAAGGGCTGGACATCGCCACCCGCTGGGGCACTATCGATTCAAGCATGCCGGTCTACAAGGCCATCAAGCTCTACCGCAACTACGACGACCATGACTCGGGCTTCGGCACCACCAGCGTAGCCGCCACCGTGCCCGACCCGGATCAGGTCTCGTCCTTCGCGGCGCTGCGCGACCACGATCGCGTCATGACCATCATGGTCATCAACAAACAGCTCGACCGGCCGGCCGAGACCACCATCGCGGTCAATCATTTCGCGGACCACGGCAAGGCCGAGACCTGGCAGCTCGCGGACAATGCCATATCCCGCCTGCACGACACCCGCTATGCCGACGGCCAGTTGCACGCCACCCTGCCGCCGCAAAGCGTGACCCACTTCGTCCTGTACAGCACGGCGCACCCATGACCAGACGGCAAGACGGACCAACCGGCATGCACGCAGACGCCGCCCCCGCGCAAGGCCGCTCCATGATCCGGGGCTCGCTCATCAGCCTGGGCGTGCGGCTGCTCGACCTGCCGAGCCGCTACGGCTTCCATCTGCTGGTCGCGGCCGCGCTGGGCGTGGTCGACACCGGGCGCTTCTACATCGTATTCAGCATCATGGTGGCGCTGGCCGGTTTCGGCCGGCTGGGCATGGACCAGGCGCTGACCCGGCAGCTCGCCATGGACATGGCATCGGATCGCCCCGCCGCCGTGCGCCCCGCGATCCGGCGCGCGCTGCTCTCGGTCCTGCTGGCCTCCGTGGCCGTCGCGGCGCTGCTCGCGGCGGGCGCCGCGCCCTTCGCCCATGATGTGCTGAAAAAAAGCGACCTGGCCGTGCCGCTGGCCCTGGGCGCGCTTGCCATCATTCCGCAGAACCTGGGCGCGGCCCTGGCCGGCGCGCTGGCCGGGCTGCAGCGCGTGGGCTACAGCCAGATGATCTATTCCTGGCTCTGGCCGGCCATCTTCTGCATCGTCGCCATTCCGCTGAGCCTGGCAGGCCTGCTCACCACGACCAACGCCCTGGTCTTGACCGCCGCGAGCTTCGCCCTGACCGCGCTGGCCGGGGCCGTCCTGCTCAAGCGCGCCCTCGCCGCCGTGCCCGGTGCCGGGCAGCCTGCGCAAGCGGCGCCCTCGCTGCTGCGGCCGGGCCTGTCGCTCTTTACCCTGGAACTGACCAAGCTGCTCATCACCTCGGCGCCCGCCATCGTGCTCGGCATCGTGGCCACGGACCGCGAAACCGGCCTGTTCGCCCTGACCTGGCGCATGGCCCTGGCCATCAATCTGCTGATCAGCGGCGTGACCGGCATGGCCGTGCCCAAATTCGCCGCGCTGCACGCGCGCGGCAACACGCAAGCGCTGGAAAAGAACGCGGCCCAGGCCATCGGCCTGGTGCTATGCCTGGCGCTGCCGGCGGTGGCCTGCATGCTGATCTTCCCCACGCACCTGCTGGCCCTGTTCGGCCAGGGCTACGGCCAGGGCGCGGCCACGCTGCGCATCCTCGCGGTCGGCCAATTGGCGGCCGCCTGCTTTACCGCCATGCCCGAGATGCTGGGCATGACGGCGCACATGAGGGCGCTCTACCGGATCAATGCCTGCACCCTGGCCGTGCTGCTCATCGGCCTGGCGGCGCTGGCGCCGCTATTCGGCAGCATAGGGGCGGCGCTGGCGACTTCGCTGGCCCTGGCCGTGAACGGCGCCGCCGCGGCCTGGCTGGCGCACCAGCTGCTGGGCGTCGCGCCGCTCGCCCGGCTATGGCGCGAGGTGCTCGGCCGCCTGCGCCGCCGCGCCGCGCGCGATGGGGGAAAAACATCATGAACCGAGGCCTGGCCGCGGGCGCCCTCCTGCTCCTGTGCATCGCGCAGGCCTGCGCGATCCGCGCGGCCTGGGCGGCCAGCATCGATCCGCCGCGCTACGACTCGAACATCTTCTGCCGTCTGCGGGCCAATACGCCGGAAGGCTTTTCGGATGACGCCCAATCGCAATGCCTGGCCCGTCAACGCATGGCCTACCAAGCCATCCGGCAAGAATGGAACGAATTGCCCGAAGAAATCCGGGAAGGCTGCGACGAGTACACCCGGCTCAAGGATCCGCTGGACTACGAGGCGCTATACAGCTGCATCCAGATGCAGCAGCGCTACCTCCCTCTTGCGCCGGACGTGGACGACGATCCGCCAACACAGTCCGCCAGTCCATCAGAACCACGTCTTCCTAAAGATCAGGATATGCAGTGAAGAACATGTGGTTTTCCATACACCTGGACTTCCTTCGAGGAATGGCGGCGCTCGTCGTCTGTGCCGGTCACATCAGGCAGCTGGTGCTGCCGCCGCTCACAGGCGGCACAGGCGCCGGCGGCCTCACAATAGGCGACGAAGCGGTGATGGTGTTCTTCGTGCTTTCCGGCTACCTGGTCGGCCTGCCGATCTTGCGGACCGCTTTCGCCCGGCACGTGGTAGACGACAAGAAATACATTGTGGACAGGCTGGCCAGGCTCTGGACCGTCCTCCTGCCCGCGCTGGCAATCGGTTGTGCGATCGATATATATGGCAGCACGATCTTTCCACGCTTCTACGGGCCGGACATCCTGAACCCCACGAGCTGGACGGCTTTTCTGGGTAACCTGCTGTTCGTGCAGCAACTCCAAGGGCCGATCCAGCCACTGGGAACGAACGTCGTGCTGTGGAGCCTGGCGTACGAATTTTGGTTCTACGTCCTGGCTTACCTGATCGCAAAGGCAGCCCTGCGCGACAAGGGTTGGTGGCTCTACGCGGCGGCCACCATCGCGATGTACGCGGCATTTCCCGTTCACTTCGATTTCACGTTTCTGCTTTGGCTCAGCCCGATCTTGCTACCGGGCCTGGTAACCGCATTTATCACATGGGCGGGATGGGTGGTCAAGCCCCGTAGCAAGTGGCTCCTGTCCGTGGGCGCCGCACTGGCTTTTGTCGTTCTTTTCGGTTTAACCAAGAAGCTGACCGTTTCGAGGTACTGGGGAGAATTGTTTGTCGTCTGCATAACAAACTTACTTCTGCTCTGCTTGATCGTCTGTTGGTCGTCGGTGGCGGTGCAAGAAAAGCTGAACTGGGTTGCCAAGTCGTACAAGGCCGTGGCGCACAGCTTGTCGTCTGTTTCATACACTCTGTACCTGACACACTTGCCGCTGGTTACGCTAGGCACTGCCTACATGAAGGATGCGCACGTCCCGGCTTGGGCCATGTTCTTCATTCTATTCATCGCATCCATCGTATGGGCCGGTTTCTTGTACTTCCTGTTCGAGCGGCACACTTACAAGCTCAGGAATTTTTTCTATGCCAAAGCGCAAAAGCCCGATCTGAAAAGATGGGCGGATAGAGGCATGTAAAGCCTGGCCAACCAAACGAGGTCATCGAATGTTTGAACGACTGATACACCGAAACGTACGCGCCCGGGCGCCGTTGCGACTGGGGCTGGGCGGCGGCGGCACCGACCTCAAGCCCTACTGCGACGATCATGGCGGGGTGGTGCTGAACGCGACGATCGACCGTTATGCCTACGCTCACCTTTCCTGCCGCGAGGATGACCGGATCGTGTTCCGCGCCGATGATCTCGGACGCTCGGACGAACTGGCCTGCGATCTCGATTTCGATATTCACCAGGGCCTGACGCTGCACCGCGCCACCTACGCCCTGATGATGAAGCGCTACAACAATGGCCAGGCCATGCCATTGGACATCTCGACCACGATCGACGTTCCGGTCGGGTCCGGACTGGGCGCCTCCTCGGCCTTGACGGTGGCGCTGATCGAGGCGTTCGCCCTGGCCATGCGCCTGCCGCTCAGCCCTTACGAAATCGCCGGCATGGCCTATGACCTCGAACGCGTGCACCTGGGGATGCTCGGCGGCAAGCAGGACCAATACGCCGCGGCTTTCGGCGGCCTCAACTTCATCGAGTTCCTCAAGGGCGACGACGGCAGAGTGATCGTCAATCCGCTGCGCATCCACCGCGAATACCTCAACGAGTTCGAATCCTCGCTGGTGATCTGCTTCAGCGGCCAGTCGCGGGAGTCCGCGCAGATCATCGAGGACCAGGTCGCCGGCCTCAGGCAGATGGACGACAAGACCATCGAATCGATGCACGAGATCAAGGCTCACGCCATCAGCATGAAAACGATGCTGCTCGGCGGCCATATAAAGCAGACGGCCAGCATCCTGCAACAGTCCTGGCTGTCGAAGAAGAACACGGCCTCGGCCGTCACCAACAGCCTCGTCGAAAAACTGATCGACGTGGCGATGGACAACGGCGCATGGGGCGGCAAGGTTTCCGGCGCGGGCGGCGGCGGCTTCATCATGCTGCTCACCGACCCGTCGCTGCGCCATCGCCTGATTCAGGCGCTCAACAAGGCCGGCGGCAGCGCGGGCGCGGTGCGCCTGACGTTCGAAGGCGCCGAGGCCTGGGAGGTTCCGGAATGAAGCGCGCGCAAAAAAAACGGAACCACGGCCATGGTTGAGCAATGCGCCATTCTGCTGGGCGGCCTGGGAACCCGCCTCGGGAGCCTGACGCGCGAGACGCCCAAGCCCTTGCTGCCCGTTGGCGGTGTGCCGTTCATCGAGTTGCTGATCCGCGAGGCATGGCGCATGGGTTTTCGCCATGTTGTTCTGCTTGCAGGCTACAAGTCCGAGCGGGTGCACGAATTCCTGGCGACGATGCGCGCGGACCTGCCGCAAGGGGCCTCGATCGAGGTCGCCATCGAGCCCGAACCGCTCGGCACCGGCGGCGCGGTCGCCCATGCGCTGCCCATGCTGGATGAGCGGTTTCTGCTGCTCAACGGCGATACCTGGTTCGACTGCAACTGGAATGAACTGTGCATCGACGACGGCGCCGGCCGCGCCACGATAGCGGTAAGAGAGGTGCCCCTGGCCGACCGCTACGAGACGATAGATTTCGCGCCAAATGGCCTGGTCCGCGCCGTGGTCCCCCGCGGAGAGGCGCCAGCGCCGCCCTACTATGTCAACGGCGGCGCTTATTGCCTAGCCCGGGAGCATGTGGCGGGTTTCGGCGAACGGTTTTCGATCGAGCAGGACGTCCTGCCCGCGCTCACTCGCAAGGGGCAATTGCGCGCGCACCGCTTCGAAGGCTATTTCCTCGATATCGGCGTGCCCGAATCCTATGCGCGCAGCCAGACCGAGGTGCCCGCGCAGCGCCGCAAGCCCGCCCTGTTCCTCGACCGCGACGGCGTACTCAACCATGACGACGGCTATGTCGGCACGATAGACCGGTTTCGCTGGATCGCCGGCGCGAAGCAGGCCATCCGGCTCGCCAACGATCTGGGCTATTACGTTTTCGTCGTGACCAACCAGGCGGGCGTTGCGCGCGGCTTCTATCCGGTGGCGAACGTACCGAAACTGTTCGACTGGATGAACGCCGAACTGCGGGCGCAAGGCGCCCATATCGACGATTGGCGCTTCTGTCCCCACCATCCCGACGGCGAGGTCGAAGCCTACACAGGCGCCCATCCTTGGCGCAAACCCGAGCCGGGCATGCTGCTCGACCTGATGGCGCATTGGGACATCGACCCGGCGGCAAGCCTGATGATCGGGGATCAGGAATCCGACTTGATCGCCGCTTCGCGCGCGGGAATCGCCGCGCACCAGTTTGCCGGCGGAAACCTGCGCGATTTCGTCGCGCCCCTGCTCACCCACCCAGCCAGACGGGAACCCTGATGATGAAAAACCGCGTTGCCGAACTCGAACGGGAAGCACGGCAGTGGCTGATCGGGATCGCCGCGCCGCTCTGGAGCAGCCGGGGCCGCACGCGCGCGGGCCTGTTCGCCGAACGCATGGCGCTCGACGGCACGCCTAACGACGAATACTTCCGCACATTCGTCCAGGCGCGCCACGTCTATTCGATGGTCGCCGCCGGCCAAGCCGGCTGGACGGGTCCGTGGCAATCGCTGATCGCGGAAACGATGCACGCGATCGTCACCCGCGCAAAGCGCGGCGACGGCTTCTTCGTCCACCGGCTCGACCGCGACGGCGCCGTGCTCGACGGGCGGGCCGATCTTTACGATCAGGCTTTCGTGCTGTTCGCGCTCGGTACCGCGGGCGGCGCGCTGAAGGACCAAGCGCTGTTCGACGAGGCCGAAGCCTTGCTCGACACGATCGAGGCCAATTGGTCGCACCCGCGCGGCGGCTTCCGTGAAGGCGAGATCGTCGATGCCTCGATCCGCCGGCAGAACCCGCACATGCATCTGCTGGAAGCATTCAGCGCGCTACACGCCGCCAGCGGACGGCAGCGCTTCGGCGCTGCCGCGACCGCTATTGCGCAACTGTGCCAAACCCGCTTCATCGATCCCGCCTCCGGCGCGCTGCTCGAGTATTTCGACGAAGACTGGACACCGGTGGCGGGCGGCCAGGGCCGCATCGCCGAACCCGGGCACTGCTTCGAATGGGCATGGCTGTTCGAGCGGCTGGCGGCCGCGGGCCGGCAAGAGGCCGTGGCATTGTCCGACGCGTTGACCGGCTTCGGCCGCCGCCATGGCATCGATCCGGACCGGGGCATCGCCATCAACGAAGTGTCGACCGACGGCGGGGTGGTCAACGGCAAGGCGCGCCTTTGGCCGCAGACCGAGCGGCTCAAGGTCGCGGTCGCGCGCTACCGCCGCACCCGCAGCGACGAAGATCTGCGCGAGGTGGCCGGCGCATGGCTGGGCCTGCGCGCCTACTTCCTGCCGGACGTCCCGGGCTTGTGGCGCGACAAGATGAACGAGGACGGCAGCTTCATCGAGGAGATGGCCCCCGGCAGTTCGCTGTACCACATTTCGTGCGCGATCAATGAGATGGGCAGCCTGCGCGACGCCCTCGCGTGACCCCCCGCCCGCCGGCGGCCGCTTCCGGCGACGGCTGCGTCCCACCCTGGAAAACGGCCCTTGCGGGCCGTTTTGCGCAGGCGAATCGGTCAGGCGGGTCCGGTCAGCTTGGAGAGCATGCCGATCAGGGCGCTGGGGTCGAAACCCTGCTGCTGCCCTTGCGGCACGGTGCCGCCGGGCGTGGCATGGTCGACGATGTGCGGCAGGATCTGGCTCAGTTGCGCCAGCACGTCGCCGCGCGACTGCCCGCTCTGCTGGGCGATCGCATCGACCGTGCCGGGATGCAGCACGGAGTCGAGCTGGTCGGCGCTGACGGGTGCGTTCTGGCCCGTGCCGACCCAGGAACCGACGACCTGGCCCATGCCGCCCTGCTCAAACGCGGCCACCAGGCCGGACACGCCGCCGGGGTATTTGGACAATTGCTCCAGCACAACGGGCAGGAGACCGCCCAGGCCGGCTTGCTGCTGAGGCGCAGCGCTACCATTGGAAGACAAAGACGAGGTGATCGAGGTCAGAGTATCGAGCAGTCCCATGACGGAAATCCTCATGAAGAGTTGAGGGGGAAGCAGCCGATCGATTCTAAAGGCCTTTTTTGTCCGGAAGGTAACAGTCTGTTGACCGGGGTCCACTTTCCCGGCGCTGTACCATAGCGACATTCGCGTCTCTCCCCTGCTGGAATCTCTTCGATGACCTCCCCCTTTTCCTCTCCCGCCGCCGACTCCGACTTCTCCGGGGCAGCCCTGTACCAGGCCTGCGTGCCGGTCTTCATCCGCGGGCTGCGCGCCCTGGCCGCCGAACTGCGCCGCGGCACGGCCAGCGCCGCGGCGCGCCAGTTCGACCCGTCCATCCTGGTCCATGCCCGCCTGGCGCCCGACATGCTGAACCTGGCCGGCCAGGTGCAACGCGCCAGCGATACCTCCAAGCTGTCGGCCGAGCGCCTCGTCGGCGTGCCTTCGCCCAAGTTTCCCGACACCGAAACCACGATGGAGGAACTGCACGACCGCATCACCGCCACCATCGCCTACCTGCAAAGCCTGAAACCCGAGCACTTCCAGGGCAGCGAAGCCAAGACCATCTCGATCCAGCTGGGCGAGACGCGCGGCGACCTCTACCTGCTGGAGTTCGGCCTGCCCAACTTCTACTTCCACCTCGCCATGGCGCACGCCATCCTGCGGCACAACGGCGTGCCGGTCGGCAAGATGGACTACCTGGGCGCCGCAGCCGAGCCTAAATGACCCTCGGCGCCGACATCGCGCAGCACCGCCTGGGGCTGGTGCTGTTCGCCCTGGCGATGGGTGGCTTTGCCATCGGCACCACCGAATTCGCCACCATGAGCCTGCTGCCCTATTTCGCGCACAGCCTGGGAATCGACGCGCCGACGGCCGGCCACGTCATCAGCGCCTATGCGCTGGGCGTGGTGGTGGGCGCGCCCATCCTGGCCGTGCTGGGCGCGCGCGTGCCGCGCCGCACGCTGGCTGCTCGTCCTGCTGATGGTCCTGTTCACCCTCGGCAACGGCCTGAGCGGCCTGGCGCCCGACTACCACTGGATGCTGCTGTTCCGCTTCATCGCGGGCGTGCCCCACGGCGCATACTTCGGCTTCGCCGCCCTGATGGCCGCCTCGCTCGTGCCCGAGAACCGGCGCACCTGGGCCGTGGGCCGCATGTTCCTGGGGCTGACTTGCGCCACCATCCTCGGCGTGCCCATGGCCGACTGGCTGGGACAGGCCGTGGGCTGGCGCTGGAGTTTCGGCCTGGTGGCCCTGCTGGGCCTGATCACCATGACCTGCGTGCGCCTGTTCGCGCCCCACGCGCCGGCCGACCCGCAAGCCAGCCCGCTGCGCGAACTGGGCGCCCTGGCGCGCGGCCAGGTGTGGCTGACGCTGGGCATCGGCGCCGTCGGCTTCGGCGGCCTGTTCGCGGTCTACACCTACCTGGCCGACATCCTCCACGCCGTCACGCGGGTCTCGCCCGCCACCACGCCGCTGGTGCTGAGCGTGCTGGGCATCGGCCTGACGGCGGGCAATCTGTTCATCCCGCGCTTCGCCGACCGCGCCCTCATGCGCACGGCGGGCGCCCTGCTCGTCTGGAGCGCGGTCTCGCTGGCCCTGTTCCCCTTGATGGCGGGCCGGATCTCGACCGTCCTGCCTTCGGTCCTCATGATCGGCATCGGCGGCGCGCTGGCCACCGTGCTGCAGACTCGGCTCATGGACGTGGCCGAAGACGCGCAGGGCCTGGCCGCCGCGCTGAACCATTCGGCCTTCAACATCGCCAATGCGCTGGGCCCCTTCCTGGGCGGCCTGGCGATCGCCGGCGGCCACGGCTGGACTTCGGTCGGCTGGGTGGGCTGCGCGCTGGCGCTGGGCGGTCTTGTGCTGTGGGCGGTGTCTGTGGGGGTGGATCGCTACTACAGCTCTCGTCTCTGCGAGGCTGGGGCCTGAGTCACGCTGAGCCTAGGTTCTAGGAACCGAGCATGCGCTCCAAGACGCCGGCTCACAGCCTCTTCACATGACGGGTTTGGGAACCGCCGTATTAGGCTGGCGGAGCCGAGGACCCCGGAGCAAGCCGAAGCGCAGCCCCCACGGGGGGCGAGCATCGGAATTGCGCAGGGCAGCCTCGGCGGCTCAAGAACTCAATAACCACGCAACGACAAACACTACGCAGCAACAAACGCCAGCGCATTCGTCAAGTCCCCCATCGGCTGCTGCCCCCGCTCGCGCATCGCATCATCGCGCAGCTTCAGCCCCTCGAGCATGGGCAGATCGAACACCCGCGTAATCAGCCGCAGAATCGACCCCGTGTCATACACCGTGTGATCCACCAGCCCCTTCTTCGCGAAGGGCGACACCACCAGCGCCGGCACGCGCGAGCCGGGGCCCCAGCGGTCGCCCTTGGGCGGCGCCACGTGGTCCCACCAGCCGCCGTTCTCGTCCACGGTGATGATCACCACCATGTCCTGCCATTGGCTGCCGCGGCGCAGGCTGTCGACGATGTGCGCGATATGGCGGTCGCCCGACTCCACGTCGGCATAGCCGGCATGCATGTTCAGGTTGCCCTGCGGCTTGTAGAAGGTCACCGCCGGCAGCTTGCCGGCCTCGACGTCGGCCAGGAACTTGTTGGTGTCGGGCATATCGCCCAGGCCGCCGTCGCGCAGGCGCCTGGCGCGCGCCTCGGGATGGTCCGGACCGAGATTCCTGTAGTAGTTGAAGGGCTGGTGGTGGTACTGGAAATTCGGCGCGGCCGGGAAGTCCGGCGTGTCGGGCTGGGCGTCGATGGCGGCCTGCCAGCCGCCGGCATACCAGGCCCAGTCCACCCCCTTGGCGTCGAGCATGTCGCCGATGTGCGGGCTGTCCTGCGGCACCATCACCGCGGGGCTGCTCAGGTCGGCCAGTGCCGGATTGCGCTTGTCGCGCGGCGCGCGGGTCGGCCAGTAGGGCGGCATCATGGTGTTGACGCCGTAGCCGTCGGGCGTGAGCGAGCTGGGGCCGAACACCGGCGGGCCCTTCAAGGCGCTGGCCGGCGATTTCACGGGGTCGGGCTTCAAGCGCGGGTCGGCCGGGTCGTCGCTTTCCAGGGTGGCGACCTGCGTGCGGACCGGCGAGTTCTTCACGTCGGGATAAAGCGGCGGGCGCGCGGCCACCAGGTACAGGTGGTTGAGGAAGGAGCCGCCGAAGGCGCCCTGGAAGAAGTTGTCGCACAGCACGTACTCCTCGGCCAGCTTCCACAGGCGCAGGTTGTAGGCGCTGTCGGCGTAATAGCCCATCACCAGGCCGCCCGAATCGGCCCAGGCGGCGAACTTGTCGTTCCTGCCGCCGTTGATCTGCATCTGGTTCTGGTAGAACACGTGCCACAGGTCGCGCGTGACCACGCCCTGCGGCAGGTATTCGCCCTGGGGGCCGCGCAGCGCGAAGGGGCCGTTGTACATCCCCGTCATGTGCGGCGCGTCCTGCTTGATCTCGTAATGGACGTGGTTGACCGTCTGCTTGTTGGGCACCAGGCCGCCCCACACCGGCGGCAGCGTCGCCAGCGGCGTGCCGTCGCGGTCGAGCTGCCGGTAGTCGTCGGCATGCAGCGAGGACAGCGGTTTTTCGACGCCGGGGAAGTTGCCGAACAGGTTGTTGAAGCTGCGGTTTTCGGCGTAGATGACCACGACGTTTTTCACGTGCTTGCGCAAGGCGCGCGTGAAGGCCGGATCGGCGGGATGCAGCGCCGCCTTGCCGCCGTGCGCCTTGCCCTCCTGGGCAGCCAGCGCATCGCCCGCCGCCGCGCTGGCGCCCAGCGCGGCCATGCCGGTCAGGAATCCGCGGCGCGTGGCGCGCGGCGCGGCCTGGTCGGATTCGTCGGCGGGCTTGTTGTCCGTGTCTTGCGGCTTGTCGCTCATGTTCCACCTCGTATGAAAAATGGCCATCGATTCGTGAGCTTAGAGCCGTCATATTTACGTCATGTGACGGATTTCTTGCAGTCTGCCTACATCGTGCGGGGGGGTGGGTCTGTCTGCGTTCGGTTGGGTTCTTGAGACGCCGAGGCTGCCCTGCGCAATTCCGATGCTCGCCCCCACTGGGGGCTGTGCTTCGGATTGCTCCGGGGTCCTCGGCTTGCGTTTTGCCCAAGCCCGAAAAGTAAAAAGCCCACGCTTGGCGTGGGCTTCGTCGCCTCGCTGATGGAGGCAAAGGGGGCGCGTTGCGTCTTACATCTTACCCATGGCGGGCATCATGTTGACGTTGGCGTTGTGCATCACCCACAGCGAGCCGCCGACGGCGATCGCCAGGATCAGCACGGTGAACAGGAAGATCGCGGTGTTCTGCTGCTGCGACTTGGCGGTGCCCAGGTGCAGGAAGAAGATCAGCTGGACCAGCAGCTGGGCGATGGCGAACACGACCACCCAGGTCATGGCCGTGTCATGGGTCAGCGAACCGCTCATCACCAGCCAGAACGAGATCAGCGTCAGGATGATGGAGAGCGCGAAGCCGACGATGTAGGACTTCAGGCTGCCATGACCGGCAGAATCAGCGGCGTGGTCGTGATCGACCGCATGAGAATGCGACATCAGAGGGCTCCGAACAGATAGATGAAGGTGAACACGCAGATCCAGACGATGTCCAGAAAGTGCCAGAACAGGCTCAGGCAGGCCAGGCGGCGGCGGGTCATGCCGTCCAGGCCGAAGCGGCTCACCTGGTGCATCATGATCAGGATCCAGATCAGGCCGAAGGAGACGTGCAGGCCGTGGGTGCCGATCAGCGTGAAGAACGCCGACAGGAAGGCGCTGCGGCCGGGGCCGTTGCCTTCCGTGATCAGGTGGTGGAATTCGTAGATTTCCATGCCCACGAAGCCGGCGCCGAACAGCAGGGTGATGAACAGCCAGCCGATCACCTTGTTCTTGTTGCCGGCATGCAGGTTGAGCATGGCCACGCCGAAGGTGAAGCTGGAAAACAGCAGCAGCATGGTTTCGACCAGCACATACGACAGGTCGAAGAGTTCCTTGCCGTCCGGGCCGCCGGCGGTGTTCTTGCCCAGGACGGCGAAGGTCGCGAACAGCACTGAAAAGATCAGGCAGTCGCTCATCAGGTAGATCCAGAAACCGAGCGTGGTCTTGGATCCGTCGTCGTGGTGCTCGTGATGCGCCACGTCGTGCAGGGAGGAAGATACGGCTTGGGTCATGACTCAGGCAGCCTGTTGCAGTTTGCGATAGCGGGCGGTTTCGATGGCTTCGACTTCCGCGGCCGGGACGTAGTAATCGGTGTCGCGGTCGTAGGTGCGCGCGATGAACGAGACGATCATGCCGAGGAAACCGACGATGGCCAGCCACCAGATGTGCCAGATCAGGCCAAAGCCCATGGCCGTGGCGAAGATGCCCATGTAGACGCCGACGCCCGTGTTGCGCGGCATGTGGATGTCTTCATAGTGGGTCGGCTGCTTGTAGGCGCGGCCAAGCTCCTTGTCTTCCCAGAACTGGTCCAGGTGGTCGACATCGGGCAAGTGGGCGAAGTTGTAGAACGGCGCGGGCGAGGAGGTCGACCATTCGAGCGTGCGGCCGCCCCACGGGTCGCCGGTGACGTCCATGTTCTTCTTGCGGTCCTTGATGCTGACCAGGATCTGCAGGATCAGGAAGCCGATGCCCAGCGCGATGACGAAGGCGCCGATCAGGGCCACGATCAGGTAGGGCTGCCACTCGGGGTTGTTGTAGTGGTTCAGGCGGCGCGTCATGCCCTTCAGGCCCAGGATGTACAGGGGCACGAAGGCCAGGTAGAAGCCGACGAACCAGCACACGAACGAGCACTTGCCCAGGGTTTCGTTGAGCTTGAAGCCGAAGGCCTTGGGGAACCAGTAGGTCAGCGCGGCGATACAGCCGAACACCACGCCGCCGATGATCACGTTGTGGAAGTGCGCGACCAGGAACAGGCTGTTGTGCAGCAGGAAGTCGGCGCCGGGAATGGCCAGCAGCACGCCGGTCATGCCGCCGATCACGAAGGTGATGATGAAGCCGAGCGTCCAGTAGACGGGCGCCGTCATCTGCACGCGGCCGCGGTACATGGTGAACAGCCAGTTGAAGATCTTCACGCCCGTGGGAATGGAGATGATCATCGTGGCGATGCCGAAGAAGGAATTGACGTCGGCGCCGGAACCCATGGTGAAGAAGTGGTGCAGCCACACGACGAACGACATCACGCCGATCGCCGCGGTCGCGTAGACCATGGCCTTGTAGCCGAACAGCGGCTTGCCCGAGTACGTGGCGATGATTTCCGAGAACGCGCCAAAGACGGGCAGGACCAGGATGTAGACCTCGGGGTGGCCCCAGATCCAGATCAGGTTGATGTACATCATGGCGTTGCCGCCGCCGTCATTGGTGAAGAAGTGCGTGCCCAGGTAGCGGTCGGCCGTCAGCAGCGCCAGGGTGGCGGTCAGCACGGGGAAGGCGGCGACGATCAGCACGTTGGTGACCAGCGCGGTCCAGGTGAACACGGGCATCTGCATCAGCTTCATGCCGGGCGTGCGCATGCGCAGGATGGTCACGATGAAGTTGATGCCGGACAGCGTCGTTCCCAGGCCGGATATCTGCAAGGCCCAGATGTAGTAGTCCACCCCCACGCTCGGGCTGTAGTCCAGGCCCGACAGCGGCGGATAGGCCAGCCAGCCGGTGGCCGCGAATTCGCCGACGAACAGCGACAGCATGACCAGGATCACGCCGGCGACGAACAGCCAGAAGGACAGCGAGTTCAGGAAGGGATAGGCCACGTCGCGCGCGCCGATCTGCAGCGGCACGACCACGTTCATCAGGCCCACGATGAAAGGCATGGCCATGAAGAAGATCATGATCACGCCGTGGGCGGTGAACACCTGGTCGTAGTGGTGCGGCGGCAGGAAGCCGGGCGAGTCGCCGCCGGCCACGGCCAGCTGCGTGCGCATCATGATGGCGTCGGCGAAGCCGCGCAGCAGCATGATCAGCGCCACGAAGATGTACATGACGCCGATTTTCTTGTGGTCGACCGAGGTGAGCCAGTCGGTCCACAAGGGTTTCCAGAGGCGGAAGTAAGTCATGGCCGCCAGCACGACGATAGCGCCGAACATCACGCCAGCCAGCGTCACCATCACGATGGGCTCGTGGTAGGGAACGGATTCCAGGGAAAGTTTGCCGAACATCATTTACTCCGCGATGGCGACCAGGTTCTTGGACGTGGGGGTGCAGATGGAAGAATCCACACCGGCGATCTTGGCCATCTGGCTATGCAGGATGAACTCGAACATGCTGGGCGGCGTGCTCGAGTAGAACGCGACCGGATTTTGCT
>DASWPO010000268.1:0-20066 GCA_036404015.1 Bordetella sp.
GCACCGGCTGGCCGAGCTTCTGGCAGCCGCTGGACAACACGGTCGGCACGACCACCGACCGCAGCTTCGGCGTCGTGCGCACGGCGGCGCACTGCCGGCGCTGCGGCGGCCACCTGGGCCACGTGTTCAAGGACGGCCCGCCGCCCACCGGCCTGCGCTATTGCATGAACGGCCTGGCCATGACTTTCGCGACGCGGCCGGCCTGACGCCGCGCGGCCCCTCCTCCCCTTCCGGACGTATTCCATGCTGCTACTCATCCTTGCCTATCTCGGCGGCGTACTGACCATTCTCAGTCCGTGCATCCTGCCGGTCCTGCCGTTCGTGTTCTCGCGTGCCGGACTCTCCTTTACGCGCAGCGGCCTGCCCCTGCTGGCCGGCATGGCGCTGACCTTCGCGGTAGCCGCCTCGCTGGCCGCCGTGGGCGGCGGCTGGGTGGTGGCGGCCAATCAATACGGCCGTTGGCTGGCGCTGGTGCTCGTGGCGCTGTTCGCGCTGACGCTGCTCTGGCCGCGCCTGGCCGAGCGCCTGACCCATCCGCTGGTGTCGGCCGGCAACCGCCTGACCGAAGCGGCGCAGGCCGGCGGCCCGCGGCCCGGCGCCTCGTTCCTGCTGGGCATCGCCACCGGCCTGCTGTGGGCGCCGTGCGCCGGCCCCATCCTGGGCCTGGTGCTGACCGGCGCCGCGCTGCAGGGCGCCAGCCTGAGCACCACGCTGCTGTTGCTGGCCTACGCGGCCGGCGCGGCCACCTCGCTGGCCGTCGCGCTGCTGATCGGCGGCAGGGTCTACGCGGCGATGAAGCGCTCGCTGGGCGCCGGCGAGTGGCTGCGGCGCGCGCTGGGCGTGGCCATGCTGGCCGGCGTGGGCGCCATCGCGCTGGGCCTGGACACGAGCGTGCTGGCCCAGGTGTCGCTCGCCTCGACCGGCGGGCTGGAACAAAAGCTGGTTGACCAATTGTCCAGTCCGCGCAACGGCAACGCCGCCATGCAGGGGGCGCCCGCCATGATGAGCGCCACGGCCGACGGCGCCGGACCGGCCATGATGGCGGCCGGCCCGGCCATGCGCGCGGCCGCGCCCGCCGAGCCCGAGCTGCCCGTCGAGGGCGCGCTGCCGCCGCTCGACGGCGCGGTGCAATGGCTGAACTCGCCGCCGCTGACGGCCGCGGGACTGCGCGGCAAGGTGCTGCTGGTCGACTTCTGGACCTACTCGTGCATCAACTGCCTGCGCGCCCTGCCCTACGTGAAAGCCTGGGCCGACAAATACCGCGACCAGGGCCTGGTGGTGATCGGCGTGCACTCGCCCGAATTCGCCTTCGAGCGCGACGCCGACAACGTCGCCCGCGCCGTCAAGCGCTACGGCCTGGACTACCCGGTGGCCATCGACAACAACTACGCGATCTGGCGCGCCTTCGGCAACCAGTACTGGCCGGCGCACTATTTCATCGACGCGCAGGGCCGCATCCGCCACCACCACTTCGGCGAGGGCGACTACGCCGAATCGGAGCACGTCATCCAGCAGCTGCTGCGCGAGGCCGGCGCCACCCAGGTGACCGACACCGTGGCCGATGTCCATGCCCAGGGCGACCAGCTGGCGGCCGACATGAACGACGTGCAGTCGCCCGAGACCTACCTGGGCTATGAACGCGCCGATCGCTTCGCTTCGGGCCCGGCGGCGCGCGACAGCGTCCACGCCTATGCGGCCCCCGCCATGCCCGCGCTGAACGCCTGGGGCCTGGACGGCGACTGGACGGTCGGTCCCGAGCAGGCCAGCCTGTCGGGCTCGGCGGGACGCATCGTCTACCGTTTCCATGCGCGCGACCTGCACCTGGTGCTCGGCCCCGGCGCGGGCGGCAAGCCGGTACGATTCAAGGTCACCCTGGACGGCCAGGCCCCGGGCAACGCCCATGGCGACGACGTCGCGCCCGACGGCACCGGCGTCGTGACCGGACAGCGCCTGTATCAACTGGTCCGGCAATCCGGGCAGGTTGGCGACCATACTTTCAGCATCGAATTCCTCGACCCCGGGGTGTCGGCCTATGCCTTCACCTTCGGTTGACCCACGGCACACCCCTTCCGCGACACTGCACCAGGAGCTTCGCATCATGACGACAACGCCTTCTTCTTCCCATCCGGCGCGCCGGCGCGCCCTGCTCGTCACGCTGGCCGGCGGCGCGGTACTGGCCGCCGCCCTGGCCTGGCAAAGCCCGGCATGGTCCTTCGGCGGCGCCGAATCGGCCGTGTCCATCGCCCCGCCGGCGCAGGACGAGACCCCGAATGCGCCTTCCGAGACCGCCGTGTTCGCCGGCGGCTGCTTCTGGGGCGTGCAAGGCGTGTTCCAGCACGTGCGCGGCGTGCAGCGCGTGCTGTCGGGCTACGCCGGCGGTTCGGCCAATACGGCGCAATACGAAACCGTCAGCACCGGCACGACCGGCCATGCCGAATCGGTGCAGATCACCTACGACCCGTCGCAAGTGTCATACGGCACGCTGCTGCAGATCTTCTTCTCGGTGGCGCACAACCCCACCGAGCTCAACCGCCAGGGGCCGGACAGCGGCACGCAGTACCGCTCGGCGATCTTTCCCGCCAATGCCGAACAGAAACGCGTGGCGCAGGCCTACATCGCGCAGCTCGACGCCGCGCATGCCTTCCCCGAGCCCATCGCCACGCGCATCGAGGACAACAAGTCGTTCTACCCGGCCGAGGCCTACCACCAGGACTTCCTGACCCGGCACCCGACGTATCCGTACATCGTCATCAACGACATGCCGAAAATCGGCTACCTCCAGCACCTGTTCCCGGCCCGCTACAGCGAGAACCCGGTGCTGGTGGACAAGGCTGCCGCCTCGTAGGCGGGGCGCCGCCCTGGCCTGGCCACGCCAGGCCAAAAATCCTCCACGGGTAAGTGACCGGTAAGTCTGCCGCTTCTACAGTCTGCGCACTTTCATTTTCTACGAGGATCCTCGTGAAATCGACATTGCGCCAACGGCTGCGGCCGCTGCTTGCTTTACCCTTGCTGGTTTTCCTGGCCCACGCCCATGCCCAGGACTCGGCCGGCACGCATTGGGGCCTGGGCGCCGGGGCGGGCTACCGGGAAGTGCCCTTCAATGGCGGCGGCGCCCGCTTCGGGGCATTGCCCTATTTCTTTTTCGACAATAGCTGGCTGCATGCCGAAGGCACGACGCTGGACCTGAAACTGGGCAGCACCCATGGCCTGGATTTCACGCTGCGCGGCAAATACGCCCTGGAAGACCGGCGCACCGACTCCCTGGCCGCCTCGCTCAACGGCATGGATCAGCGCCACGGCGCATTCCAGATCGGACCGACGGTACGCTGGCATTCGGACCTGGGCATCGCGTCGGCCGCGTTCCTCGTGGCCGGCGACAAGGGGCAGCAACTCGTCCTGGACTACACGAAGCCCTTCCAATATGGCGCGTGGACGCTCTCGCCCTATGTCGGGGTCCGCTGGCTGAGCGACAGCTACGTGGACTACTATTACGGCGTCCGGTCGTCGGAGGCCCGGCCCGGCCGGCCCGCTTACGACGGCAATTCGACCTACGAACTGTCGCTGGGCTCCAGGTTCCGCTATCAATTCACACCCCATCAAAGCGTCATGTTCGACCTTGGCGTCGCCCGACTGGGCAGCGGCATCACGGATAGCCCCATCGTGGGCAGGCAGTATGTCCCGCGCGCTTCGATCGGCTATCTCTATCAGTTCTGACCATTCCCCTTCGCCATGTCCCGGGTCGCCCTGATCGAAGACCATGAACGCCTGGCGCAGATGATCCGCCAGGGCCTGTCGGCCTCGGGCATCGAGGCCGACCTGTTCGGCCGGATCTCCGAAGCCGCCTACGCCGTGGCCCATGCCGATTATGCAGTGCTCATCATGGACCGCGGCCTGCCCGACGGCGACGGCCTGGCTTTCCTGCGCACGCTGCGCGCCCAGGGCCACGCCGTTCCCTGCCTGATGCTGACCGCGCGCGATGCGCTACACGACCGCGTCGACGGCCTGGAAAGCGGCGCGGACGACTACCTGACCAAGCCTTTCGCGATGAGCGAACTGGTGGCTCGCGTGCGCACGCTCATGCGCCGGCCCGCCGCGCTGGCGGCCCGCATGCCTGCGTTGGGCGATATCGCGGTCGACCCCGCCCAGCAAACCGTGCAGTGCGGCTCGCAGTCGTCGCGGCTGGCCCCCGCCGAGCTGCAGATCCTGCTGGCGCTGATCCGGGCCGAAGGACGCACCGTGCGGCATGCCGCCCTGGAACACGCGGCCTGGGGGTTCAGCGACAGCGTCACGCCGAACGCCCTGGACGTCACGCTGCACAGGCTGCGCAAGAAATTGGTGGCGCTTGGCGCCACGACCCGGCTGGTCAATACGCGAGGCACCGGCTTCGCCCTACGCGAGATGGACGCCCCCGATGCTTGAGAACTGGTTCCGCAAACTGTCGGTGCAAGTCTGGGCAACCAGCGTGGCGGTGCTGGCCGTGATCCTGGCGGCGCTGGTGATACTGACGATCTATAGCTTCGACCACCCGACGGGCGCTCGCGACAGCCGCGAACAGTTCAACCGTGCCCAGAACCTGGCCTCGAACCTGCAATACGACGCAGACGGCCAACCGGTCGACATACGCATCCCCGACCCCGACGGCATCATGGCCTGGATCTTTCGGGTCATTCCGGACGAGGTGAAATACCGCGTGCTGGATGAGCGGGGCGAGTCCTTGCTGTCCTCCAACAAGACAGACGCCTCCGGCCCCTGGATTCCGGGCGACCCGGAGGCGGCGCTCGACCAACTGCGGCGGGTAACGATCGGGCCGACGACGTACAACATCATGACGGCACGCACGCAGCATGCCGGCCGTATTTTCTACGTGCAGATCGCCGCCAGCGATATGTTCAACCGCGCAATCGTGCACCAGAAGACGCAGGACCTTCCCGGCGTGGTCCGCGGCACCTTCATCGTCGTCATGCTCGTTTTCGCGCTCACGCTGAGTCTGACCGTGCGGCGCGTCCTCAAGCCGCTGCGCAAAGTGTCCGACGCCGCCGCGTCGATCACGCCGCGCAACCTTGCCCAGCGCCTGCCGACGCAGAGCGTGCCCAGCGAGATCCGCCCCTTGATCCATGCCTTCAATGCGACGCTGGACCGGATCGAGCATGGCTACGCCACGCAGCAGCAATTCCTGAGCGCCGCCGCCCACGAGTTGCAAACGCCGCTTACCCTGCTGCGCGGCCAGATCGAACTTGCCGGCGACATCGCCGGCAAGGACCTGCTGCTGCGGGAAATCGACTTCATGGCCCGCCAGGTCCGCCAACTGCTGCACCTGGCCGAAGTCAGCGAACCGGAAAGCTTCGCCTTTGCCGAGATCAATGCCGCGGCGGTCGCACGCGATGTGCTGTCCTACCTGGACGGCAAGGCCAGAAGCTCGCAGGTACGCCTCGCTCTGGATGCCCCCGGCGACACCGTGCCCCTCTGGGCCGATAGGAGCGCATTGTTCATCCTGCTCAAGAACATCGTGGAAAACGCCATCAACGCCTCGCCGCCAGGCGGCGAAGTCAATGTCGCGGTCGAGCCCGATGCGATCCGGGTCGAAGACGACGGACCCGGCATTTCGGAAGCGGACTTGCCCATGCTGTTCCAGAGATTCCGGCGCGGCGCCGGCGCCAGGCATCCCGGCGCCGGCCTGGGCCTTTCCATCTGCCGCGAAATCGCGCTGGCGCACCAGTGGCGGCTGGCCGTGGCCCCGCGCACGCCCGGGACGCGTTTCATCGTCTGGACGCACAAGCCGGCCTGACCCCATCGGCCCGGGGATGTCGCGCGCCCGCCCAAACGGCGGCCGCCCCGATAAACTATGCCTTTTCCGGCATAACGATAACGATCCCATCATGAGACATCCCCTCACCGCCCTGGGCCTGGCGCTGGCCCTGACCTTTCCCCTTGCGGCGAACACCCGGGCCCAGACCGCGCCGACCCCGGCGCCCGGCGCGCAGGCCGCCGCCGCCAAGGCCCCGCCGCGCGACCCGTTCTTCTGGCTGGGCGAGATCAACAAGGCCTCCGCCGTCATCAACACCGACGAAGGCCTGCTGGACAAGTCCATGGCGCCGCGCCTGGCCGCCGGCGTGGCCAAGGTGATCCACGACGGCAACCAGCCCGGCGGCAAGCGCCCGTCCTCCGTCATCACCTTCGAACCCCTGATGATCCAGGCCGCGGGCGAGGACGTCACGCTGCTGCATGCCGGCCGCTCCAGCCAGGACATGCACGCCACCTTCCGCAGCGCCATCCTGCGCGACAAGCTGCTGGACCTGGCCGACCAGCTCAACGCCACCGCCACCACGCTGGTGAACCTGGCCGACAAGCACGTCGACACCATCGTGCCCAACTACACCAACGGCGTGGCGGCGCAGCCCAACAGCTACGGCCACTATCTGCTGGGTTATGCCGCGGCGCTGGACCGCGACGCGCAACGCATCCGCGAGACCTATGCGCGCGTCGACCGCAGCGCCATGGGCACCACGGTGCTCAACGGCACCAGCTGGCCGCTGGACCGCACGCGCATGGCCCAATACCTGGGCTTTGCCGCCCTGGTCGACAACGCCTACGACGCCTCGCAGATCTCGTCCATGGACGAGCCGGTGGAAGTCGCGTCCATCATCACCAGCATCGCGCTGCACATCGGCAACTTCGTCCAGGACACCATGACGCAGTACGCCGAATCGCGCCCCTGGATCCTGCTGCAGGAAGGCGGCGGCAATACCTATGTGTCCAGCGCCATGCCGCAAAAGCGCAACCCGGGCCTGCTCAACGACACCCGCAGCGACGCTTCCACGGCGCTCACGCTGGCCATGGGCCCGGTGATCCAGACGCACAACCTCACCCCGGGCATGCCCGACCCCAAGGACGTCAAGCAGAACTCCGCCATGGTCGACAGCGCCATCAACGCGCTCAAGCGCTGGGACCGCGCCCTCAAGGCCCTGGTCATCAACCCGGACCGCGCCCTGGAAGAACTCAACAGCGACTGGACGGCCTCGCAGGAGCTGGCCGACGTGCTGATGCGCAAATACAAGGTGCCTTTCCGCGTCGGCCATCACTTCGCCTCCGACGTGGTCGAATACGCCAGGGCGCACGACATCAAGCCGCTGGACTTCCCCTATGACCAGTCCAAGCGGATCTACGAAGACGTGGTCAAGGACACGAAATACCCGCCCGAGCTGCCGATGAGCGAGGACGAGTTCCGCGCGACGCTGAACCCGATCGCCATCGTCAAGAACCGGGCCACCATCGGCGGGCCGCAGCCCGCGGAAATGGCGCGGATGCTCAAGGAAGCGCGCCAACGCCTGGCCGCGCAGGACGCCTGGATCAAGGCCCACCGGGCGCACATCAACGACTCGCTGGCCGACCTGGACAAGCGCTTTGACGCGCTGGTGGCCAGCGCCGGTGATGTAAAAACGCAATAGTCGCATCCGTCCCCGGGCAGGCCAAGGGGCCTTGCCCGGCGCCCCAGTCGCGGGGCGCATACAATAAGCCCACTAAAAAACACAACCGCCGACCAGGCGACGTTTCACCAAAGCGACAGACCCATGGGATTCGAACAACTCGCCGCCCTGCGCGACCAGCTGGCAGCCGAGCGCGCCGCGCGCGAAGGCCACACCAAGACAGCACCGGCCAAGACCGCCAAGAGCGATGACAAAAAGCCGCGCGGCCCCAAGCCGGCCCAGGCCCGCCAGGACGGCCAACCGGCCGGCAAGCCGCAGCGCGCACCGGGGGCGGCCCGCAAGGGCCAGGGCCAAGGCCAGCGCCGCCAGGCCCCCCAGGCCAGGCCGCAACCGGAAACCCCGCGCGACCCGCTGCTGGTGGCCATCGGCCGCCTGCAGCAGGCCTTTCCCAAGGCCTTTCCCAAGAAGCCGGACCCGCGGGTGGCGCTCAAGCTGGGCATCGTGGAAGACCTCTACGTCCATGCCGCCAAGCTGCGCCTGAGCGAAGACGACATCAAGGCAGCCATTGCCGCCTGGTGCAGCGTGGGCCGCTACTGGGCCGCGCTCACCAAGGATGCCGTGCGGGTCGACATCAACGGCGAGCCCAGCGGCACGGTGACGGCTGCCGAGGCCGGCCACGCCAGCTTTTTGGCGCGCCAGCAGCGCAAGAAGGCCCAGGCTGCCGCCAAGGCGGCCGCGCCGACTGATACGCCGACTGATACTCTGGTCGATACGCCGGCGGCTGCGCCGGCCGGCGAGGCGCCCCCCCAGGCAGCGGCCACGCCGGATGCCGCGCCCGCCCTGGCGGAAAGCCCCGCCGCGGTCGATGCGCCGGCCGGCGATACGGCCAGCGCCTGACGCTGACGAAGGGCTGTACCGGGGCATTCCCCGTACAGCCGGCCAGCCTCTGGCCCATGCCGGAATAGGCCAGTCTTTCGCTTCTGTGCAAAGGGCATTTGCACAGAAGCAGAAGTTCGTTCGCGTCGCCTGCGTAGCTGCCTAGAATCTGCGGTCTTGCCGACCCCTTTTCTTGCCGCCCGCCACGGAGACACCCGCCCATGCGTCCTACCCTGCCACGCCTCTTGCCTGCCGCGCTCCTGCTGGCCGCGGGCGCTGCCCTTTGCCTGCACGGCGCCGCCGCCCAGGCCGAGGGCCGCATCCGGGTGGCGCAGCAATTCGGCATCGGCTATCTGATCCTGGACGTGGTGCGCGACCAGCAATTGATCGAGAAGCACGGCAAGCAAGAGGGCCTGGACATAGCCGTGGAGTGGGCGCAGATCTCCGGCTCGACCGCCATGGACGAGGCGCTGCTGAGCAACAACCTGGACGTCGTGTCGGCCGGCGTGCCGCCCGCCCTGGTGCTGTGGGACCGCACCCGCGGCCGGCAGAACGTCAAATTGATCGCCACGCTGGGTTCGCTGCCCAATTACCTGCTGACCAACAACCCCGCGATCCAGACGCTGGACGACTTCAGCGACAAGGACCGCATCGCCGTGCCGGCCGCGGGCGCGGGCTTTCAGTCGCGCACGCTGCAGATCGAGGCGGCGCGCCGCTGGGGCAAGGCCAACTTCAAGAAGCTGGACGATATTTCAGTGAGCCTGCCGCATCCCGACGCCACGGCCGCGCTGATCTCCGGCGGCCTGGAAGTCGATGCCCACTTCTCCAGCGCGCCGTTCTACTACCAGGCGCTGGCGGCCAATCCGAAGATACACAAGGTGATCAGCTCCTACGACATCCTGGGCGGACCGGCCTCGTTCAACGCGCTCTACACCACCCAGAAGTTCCACGACGAGAACCCCAAGACCTACAAGGCCTTCTTCGACGCGCTGGTCGAGGCCGAACAATGGATAGCCGGGCACAAGGCCGAGGCCACCGGCGTGTTCATCCGCGTCCAGCACTCGAAGCTCCCGCCGGACTTGATCCGCGCCATCATCGACGACCCGGAAAACCAGTTCACCATCGCGCCGCAGCGCACCAAGGTGTATGCCGACGAGATGTACAAGCTGGGCGTGCTGAAAAACCAGGCGCAGTCGTGGCAGGACTACTTCTTCGACGAGGCGCACGCCTTGCCTGGCAGTTGATCGCCGCCCAGGCCGCCTGACGCCGTCCGCCAATGAAAACGCCCGCGTGGACGTCCACGCGGGCGTTTTGTCGCAGGCGCGAGAGCCGGTCAGCCGAAGCGGCCGGTGATGTAGTCTTCGGTTTCCTTGCGCTTGGGCTTGACGAAGATCTGGTCGGTCTCGCCGAACTCCATCAGCTCGCCCATGTACATATAGGCGGTGTAGTCGGAGCAGCGCGCGGCCTGCTGCATATTGTGCGTCACGATGACCACGGTGTACTCGCCCTTGAGCTCGGCGATGAGTTCTTCGATCTTGGCGGTGGAGATCGGGTCGAGCGCCGAGCAGGGTTCGTCGAGCAGCAGCACCTGGGGCTTGATGGCCACGCCGCGGGCGATGCACAGGCGCTGTTGCTGGCCGCCCGATAGGCCGCTGCCGCTTTGGTTCAGCTTGTCCTTCACTTCCTTCCACAAGGCGGCCTTGGTGAGCGCCCACTCGACGCGCTCGTCCATCTCGCCCTTGCTGAGCCGCTCGAACAGGCGCACGCCGAAGGCGATGTTGTCGTAGATGCTCATGGGGAACGGCGTGGGCTTCTGGAACACCATGCCCACCTTGGCGCGGATCAGCGAGATGTCGGTATCGGTGGTGAGCAGGTTCTCGCCGTCGAGGATGATCTCGCCCTCGGCGCGCTGGCCAGGATAGAGTTCGAACATGCGATTGAAGGTGCGCAGCAGCGTGGACTTGCCGCAGCCGGACGGACCGATGAAGGCCGTGACCTTGTTCTCGCGGATCGACATGTTCACATTACGGATCGCATGGAAGTGGCCGTAATAGAAATTGAGGTTCTTGACTTCCAGCTTGGCGGAGACTTGGCTTTGGGTGTCCATTTCGGTTCCGGAAAATAATGGCGTCGTCGGTGCGGGCGCGAGGACGGATATCTCAGAGGTTCGGCTTGCTGAACATCGAACGGGCAACGATGTTGACCACCAGCACCAGCAGCGTGATCAGCGTGGCGCCGGCCCAGGCCAGGCGCTGCCAATCCTCGTAGGGACTCATCGCGTACTGGAAGATGGTCATGGGCAGGTTGGACATCGGGGCGTTCATGTTCCAGGTCATGAACTGGCTGTTGAGCGCCGTGAACACCAGGGGCGCGGTCTCGCCGACGATGCGGGCGACGGCCAGCAGCACGCCCGTCACGATGCCCGAACGGGCAGCGCGGTAGCAGACCAGGGTGACCATCTTCCACTCGGGGCAACCCAGGGCGGCGCAGGCTTCGCGCAGGCTGTTGGGCACCAGCTTGAGCATGTCGTCGGTCGTGCGCACGACCACCGGAATCACCAGCACGGACAGCGCCAGCGAACCGGCCCAGCCCGAGTAGTGCCTGACCTGCAGCACGTAGACGGTATAGATGAACAGGCCGACCACGATGGACGGCGCCGACAACAGCACGTCGTTGATGAAGCGCGTGGCCGGGGCCAGCCAGCCGCGGCGGCCATACTCAGCCAGGTAGGTGCCGGCCAGGATGCCGACGGGGGTGCCGATGAGGGTGCCCAGCCCCGACATCAGCACGCTGCCGACGATGGAGTTGATGAGACCGCCGTCGGAACCCGGCGGCGGCGTGATCTGGGTGAACATCGAGGGGGTAAGCCCGGCCGCGCCCTTGTAGAGCAGCGTGGCGATGATCCAGAACAGCCAGAACAGGCCGAACAGCAGCGCGGCGAACGACAAGGTGAGCATCACCTTGTTGACCATGCGGCGGCGGCGGTAGATCGAATTACTCATGTTGAGGACAGACATGGGATCAGCTCCGCGTGCCTTCGCTCTTGGCCAGGCGCAGCAACAGCAGCTTGGAGAAGGCCAGGACGATGGTGGTGATGAGGAACAGGATCAGGCCCAGTTCGATCAGCGCCGACAGGTGGGTGGGATCGCTGGCTTCGGCGAACTGGTTGGCCAGCGCCGAGGCGATGGAGTTGCCCGGCGCGAACAGGGAGCCGGAGAGCCGGAAGGCGTTGCCGATGACGAAGGTGACCGCCATGGTTTCGCCCAGGGCGCGGCCCAGGCCCAGCATGATGCCGCCGATGACGCCGACCTTGGTGAAAGGCAGCACCACCTTGGACATGACTTCCCAGGTCGTTCCGCCCAGGCCGTAGGCGGACTCTTTCAGCAGGGGGGGCACCAGTTCGAACACGTCGCGCATCACGGCCGTGATGAAAGGGATGATCATGACGGCGAGAATGCCGCCGGCGGTGAATATGCCGATGCCGAACGCCGGCCCCTTGAACAGCGCGCCGATGACGGGGATGGGGCTCAGGGCGCTGATGAGAAAAGGCTCGATGTAGCGCTGGAATATCGGGGCGAAGATGAACAGGCCCCACATGCCGTAAATGATGGAAGGAATGGTGGCCAGCATTTCGATCGCGATGCCGAGCGGGCGGCGCAGCCAGGTCGGCGACAGCTCGGTCAGGAACATGGCGATGCCGAACGAGACCGGCACGGCAATGAGCAGCGCGATGATCGACGTGCCCAGCGTGCCGATGATGGGCACCAAGGCGCCGAACTCGCTGTTTACCGGATCCCATTCGTTGGTCCAGATAAACGACAGGCCGTATTTGTGCAGGGTGACCGAACTGCCGTACACCAGCGATATCAGAATCGCCAGCAGCAGGCACAGGACACCAAAGGCGAAGAAACGCGTGGCATTGCGGAACAGAATATCCGCGAATGGGCGCTTGGGTTTTTCCATGGGGGGGATTTTCCCGGCGAGAGAGTCAGCGGGGACGTTCGCCCGCGTTCCGCCCGGCATATTATCAAGTACCGCGCTCATCGGCTTCCCTTTCTGGAAGACATAAAACGAAGAGGGGCGAGCGCAGCGCCCGCCCCCTTTACTGCTTATCCGAGATATCCCGGAAACCAGCGCTTACTTACCGGCGTAGACAGGCTTGCCCGACGCATCCTTGACCTGGGCCCAGACGGCGCGGATCTTGGTGACCAGGGCATCGGGCAGCGGCACGTAGACCAGGTCTTCGGCGTCCTTCTTGCCCTGGGTGTAGCCGTAGTCGAAGAACTTCAGGACTTCGGCGCCGCTGGCCGGCTTGTCCTGCACCTTCTGGACCAGGACGTAGGTGGCGACGGTCAGGGGCCACGATTGGTCGCCGGGCTCGTCGACCAGCACCACGCCCATGCCGGGCTGGGCATCCCAGTTGGCGTTCGAGGCGGCGGCGGTGAAGGAAGCCAGGTTGGGTTCGACATACTTGCCGGCCTTGTTGGCGACCAGGCCGTACGTCAGCTTGTTCTGGGTGGAGTAGGCGATTTCGACGTAGCCGATGGCGCCCTGGAACTGCTTGACCAGGTTGGCCACGCCTTCATTGCCCTTGCCGCCTTGGCCGACCGGCCACTTCACGTCGGTGCCGAAGCCGAGCTTGCTCTTCCAGTCGGCGGACACGTCGGACAGGTAGGCCGTGTAGTTGTACGAGGTACCCGAGGCGTCGGAACGGTAGATGGGGATGATGTCGGAGCTGGGCAGCTTGACGCCGGGGTTCAGCTTGGCGATGGCAGCGTCGTTCCACTTGGTGATCTTGCCCATGTAGATGTCGGCCAGCAGGGAGCCGGTGAACTTCAGTTGGCCAGGCGCGACGCCTGCCAGGTTGACCACGGGCACGATGCCGCCGACCACGCCGGGGAACTGGATCAGACCGTTCTTGTCGAGGTCTTCACCGCTCAGGGCGACGTCGGAAGCGCCGAAATCGACGGTCTTGGCTTCGATCTGCTTGATGCCGGCGCCCGAGCCGACCGATTGGTAGTTCACGGTGGCGCCCGCGGCGGCCTTGTAGCCGGTGGCCCACTTGGAGTAGACGGGAAAGGCGAAGGAGGAGCCCGCGCCGGTGATGTCGGCGGCATGGGCGGCGAAAACGGCGGCGCTCAGCGCGGCGCCGAGGGTGGCTTGCTTGAAAACACGCATAAACATCGTGGATTCCTTCGGTGGTTGAAAGATGCGAGCAGTTTCAAATCTGCTTCAAGGCTTGCGCATCTTAGAAGTACCGAGTGACAGGATTATGACAGTCACAATGGAGTTTTTGATGAAAAACGTCTATATGATTCAATACAAGTTATTGAAATAAAAAGAATCTTTATTTGGGGTGCGTCCCTTGTATTTGATTTACAGGCTCAATTATGACAACGGGTTTGCAGCGCTCGGCGTAAATATTCCGGCAGTGCGGGGCAAGCGCCCCCGGCAGGCTCAGCCGCCATCCTGCCCCAGTTTTTCCATCAGGTAATCGTGCAGGCCGAAGGGCGGACGGCGATTGACCACCCGCACATAGGTGCCGTCCGCCTGCAATTGCCAGGCCAGCTGGTTGTCGCGCAAGGCATAGGTGAAGGCCTCCGCGATGACCCGCTTCTTGAGCGCCCTGTCGTACACGGGAAACGCCACCTCGACCCGGCGGAAGAAGTTGCGGTCCATCCAGTCGGCCGACGAGAGATAGACGGTTTCCTCGCCGTCGGCATGGAAGTAGAACACCCGGGAGTGCTCCAGGAAGCGCCCCACCACCGAACGGACCCGGATGTTCTCGGACAGGCCCTTCACCCCCGCGCGCAGGGCGCACACGCCGCGCACGATCAGATCGATCTTCACGCCCGCCTGGCTGGCCAGGTAGAGCTCCTCGATGACCTGCGCTTCGAGCAGGGAATTCATCTTGGCCATGATGCGGGCCTTGCGGCCGGCCCGGGCCGCCTCGGCCTCGGCGCGGATCAGCGCCACCATGCCCGCGTGCAGGGTGAACGGCGACTGCAGCAGCGACTTGAGCTCGCGGCGCGCGCCCAGGCCGGTGAGCTGGCCGAACACCTTGTCCATGTCCTCGCACAGGCGCGGATCGGCCGTCAGCAGGCCGAAGTCGGTGTACAGGCGCGCCGTGCGGGGATGGTAGTTGCCGGTGCCCAGGTGCGCGTAGCGGCGCAGCCGGCCGTCTTCGCGGCGCAGCACCAGGGCCATCTTGGCATGGGTCTTGTGCGCCACCACGCCGTAGACCACGTGCGCGCCCACCTCTTCCAGGCGCGCCGCCCAGTTCATATTGGTCTGCTCGTCGAAGCGCGCCATGAGCTCGACCACCACCGTCACCTCTTTGCCGGCGCGGGCCGCGGCCAGCAGGATCTGCATCAGCTCGGAATCCTCGCCGGTGCGGTAGATGGTCTGCTTGATGGCCATGACGTCGGGATCGATCGCGGCCGCCGTCAGGAAATCGATGACCGGCTGGAAGGACTGGTAGGGGTGGTGCAAAAGACGATCGCGCTCGGCCACCGCCGCGAACAATTCCGCCGGCTTGCCGCGGAGCTTGTCGAACGGCGCGGGCACCGGCGCGAGATAGAGCGAGAACAGCAGGTCGGGGCGCGTATTGGTATTGCACAGCTGCATCAGGCGCGACAGGTTCACCGGGCCTGGCACGCGGTAGGTGTCGGCCGGCGTCAGCGAGAACTCGCGCTGCAGGTACTGCTCGAGCTCGGGCGGCATGATCCAGTCGATCTCGAGCCGGACGGCCGAACCGAAATTGCGCTGCGACAGTTCGCCCTGCAAAGCGAGCCGCAGGTTGGTGACCTCTTCCTCGTCGACGAACAGGTCGCTGTTGCGCGTGACGCGCCACTGGTAGCAGCCGTGCATCGTCAGGCCGGGGAACAGCTCGCCCACGAAGGCGCGCAGGAGCGAGGTCAGCAGGATATAGCCGTCCGGGTGGCCCGAGAGCTCGGCCGGCATGCGGATGAGCCGCGGCAGCGCGCGCGGCGCCTGCACCACCGCAATGGAAGCCTGCCGCCCGAAGGCATCGGCCCCGGACAGCGAGACGATGAAGTTCAGGCTCTTGTTGTAGACGCGCGGAAACGGATGCGCCGGATCGAGCCCGATGGGCGTGAGCAGCGGCATGACTTCGCGGGTGAACACCTCGTGCGCCCATTGCTGCTGCGCCTCGTCCCATTCGGAGGCATGGTGCAGGACGACGCCCTCGGCCTGCAGGCTGGGCAGGATGTGCTCGTTGAGCACCCGGTACTGGTGCTCGACCAGGGAGTGGACCTTGGCCTGCACCCGGTCGAAGGCCTCGTCGGGCGTCATGCCGTCCGGGGCGACGAGGCCCGGCGTCTGGCGCTGCTGCTCCTTGAGGCTGGAGATGCGGATCTCGAAGAATTCGTCCAGGTTGGCGCTGACGATGCAGACGTAGCGCAGCCGCTCCAGGATGGGCACGGACGGATGCTCGGCCATGGCCAGGACCCGTTCGTTGAACTTGAGCAGCGACAGTTCGCGGTTGAACAGCCGGGGCTCGCCGCCGGCCCGCGCCGCCGCGGCCGATTCCTGGATGGTTTTTTCGAGTTCTCGTTGTTTCATTGTTGCCATGTTTATGACACGGTTTGGTGATGGAATGCCGGCAAAATAAGGATTTTCCAGGCTGAGGCCCGTCCCGCGGGACGAAATATCCTCACAAGTCGTGAGGATATACAAGCGCAAGTCAACCCGCCAGTCAGGACCGGCTCTCTATAATCCCGACTCTTAGATACTTACCCGTATACGCCGCATGGACCATCTACTGGCCGCCGTGGACCTAGGGTCCAATAGTTTCCGCCTCTCGATCGGGCGCGTCGTTCAACAGAACGGCATGGCGCAGATCTACCAGATCGACCGGCTCAAGGAAACCGTGCGGCTGGCCGCCGGCCTGGGCACGGACAAGCAGCTCGATGGTTCCGCCATTGAACGCGCCATCGCCGTGCTGGAGCGCTTCGGCGAACGCTTGCGCAGTTTCCACCCCAACCGGGTGCGGGCCGTGGCCACCAATACCTTCCGCGTGGCGCGCAACACGACGGAATTCCTGCCCGACGCCGAGGCGGCCCTGGGCTTTCCCATCGACGTGATCGCCGGCCGCGAAGAAGCCCGCCTGATCTATCTGGGCGTGATGCACAGCCTGCCGCCCTCCCCCGACCGCCGCCTGGTGATCGACATCGGCGGCGGCTCCACCGAGGTCATCATCGGCAAGGGCTTCGAGCCCGGCCTGATGTCCTCGCTCTACATGGGCTGCGTGAGCTACAGCCGGCAATTCTTCGGCGACGGGCTGGTCGACGCGCACCGCATGAAGCAGGCCGAGATGGCCGCGCGCCGCGAGGTCGAGGTGATCTCCAAGCAGTACCGCAAGATGGGCTGGAACGCGGCCTTCGGCTCGTCGGGCACGGCCAAGGCCCTCTACGCCATTCTCACCGAATGCGGCTTCTCCACGGCCGGCATCACCCGCGCCGGGATGAACAAGCTCAAGGAGCGCATCATCCGTTCGGGCCGCGTCATCCCCGAGGAGCTGCCCGGCATCAAGCTGGACCGGGCCGACGTGCTGCCGGGCGGCCTGGCCATCATGAGCGCCATCTTCGACGAGCTGAACATCGACGCCATGCAGACGGGCGACGGCGCCCTGCGCCTGGGCGTGCTCTACGACCTGCTGGGCCGCGACGACGCGCACGACAAGCGCGACGAGTCGGTGCGCCAGTTCATGAAGCGCTATCACGTCGACGCGCAGCAGGCCCGCCGCGTACGCGAAACGGCGCTGGCGTTCTTCGACAGCATCCTCCCCGAAGACCAGGAAGAACACGCCGACCTGCGCCGCGCGCTGGGCTGGGCGGCCGATCTGCACGAGGTGGGCCTGTCGATTGCCCACAACGGCTACCACCGCCATTCGGCCTATGTGCTGCAGAACGCCGACATGCCGGGCTTCTCGCAGGCCGACCAGCAATCGCTCGCCCTGCTGACGCTGGCCCACCAGGGCAAGCTGGGCAAGGTCGAGCCGCTGGTACGCAGCCGCGCCCAGTGGCTGGCCATCCTGAGCCTGCGCCTGGCCGTCTTGCTGTTTCGCCGGCGCCAGGACATATCGCCCTTGCCGCTCAAGGTGTCGGTCAAGGGCAATTCGATCGTGGTGAAAGTGGATGCGGGGTGGCTGGAAAGTCACCCGTTGAGCGACTTCACCCTGCGCGCCGAAGACTCAGAATGGCGCAAGGTCGGTTTCGCGTTCGAGCTGATCGAGCGCTGAGATCAGGGGCCGGCTCATGCGATGCATCAGCCGGCTTCCGACGCGACGCAGCAGCCCGCCCATGTCAGCTTCCGCACGGCTGCCCGAAGGAAGCTGAAGCCCCCCCGGGGGGCAGCGAACGTAGTGAGCGTGGGGGCTTCATTCAACGTTCTATGCGTTCCAGACCGAAGTGGCGGCGATAGCGGTCGTCCATCCGATCGGTCGTCAGCAGCACGGGGAAGTCGGCTGCGTTGAAATCGGGATCCCAGGCCGGCTCGCCGCACACCTTGGCGCCCAGCTTCAGATAGCCCTTGATGAGCGGCGGCACGCGCGCCGGCAGCGTGCTGTTCAGGCGCTCGACCGGATAGCGGTGCAGCGGCTTGACGCGCGGCGCGTCCGGATCCTGCAGGTGCTTGGACACCGTGCGCCAGACTTCGGCGGCGGTCACGCCATCGTCGCGCAGGCTCACGCTGGCGCAGCCCAGCAGGTAGTGATAGCCGCCACGGCGCAGGAATTCGGCCAGGCCGGACCACAGCAGCATGATGACCGTGCCGTTGCGGTAGTTGGCGTGGGTGCAGGAGCGGCCCACCTCGACCAATTGGTCGCGCAGGTCGTTCAGGCCGGAAAGATCGAATTCCGACTCGGAGTAGTAACCGCCCGCCTCGCGCGCCTTCTGGGGCGTGAGGATGCGATACGTGCCGACCACCCGGTTGGTGTCGAGTTCGCGCACCATGAGGTGTTCGCACCATGGGTCGAAGCGGTCCTGGTCGATACCGTCTTCCGCGTCGGGGAAAACCGCGCCCATGTCCTCGGTGAAGACGGTATAGCGCAAACGTTGGATTTGTTCGACTTCTTCCTGGCTGCGGGCGAGGCCTACGGCCAGGCCGCGCGAGTGCGTACCCGGCCAAGCCTGGGCGCCTTCGGAAGGGGCATCGATACGTGCGAGTTCGAGCATTACGCGGGACTCCTGTCAGTGCCGAAAGTTTGCACACACGGCATGTCAGTTATTTGACTGATTTATTACATGATTGTGAATTCTACGCCTACGAGGAATGGGCTCCCCGAGGAAATAGTTTGATACGCAGTCAGCCGCGCGTAGGGGAAAAAAGATCGTCAAGCCGCCAGGGAGGCCGCCAGCTTGTGCGCGCTGGCCTCGGCCAGCCGCTCGTCCTCGGCCTCGACCATGAGCCGCAGCTTGGGTTCGGTGCCCGAGGCGCGGATCAGCACGCGCCCCTTGCCGGCCAGATCGGCCTCGACCGTGCTGCGGGCCGCCGCCAGCCCGGCGTGCGACTGCCAGTCCTGGCCGGGCTTGAGCGGCACGTTGATCATGACCTGCGGGAACATGCGCAGGTCGCCCACCCATTCGGCCAGCGGCATGCCGCCGCGGCGCAGAGCCGTCAGCACCTGCAGCGCGGCGATGGTGCCGTCGCCCGTGGTGTGGCGGTCCAGGCATATCAGGTGGCCCGAGTTTTCGCCGCCATAGAGCCAGCCGCGCTCGAGCAGCATTTCGAGCACATAGCGGTCGCCCACCTTGGCGCGTTCGAAGGGAATGCCCAGCTCCTTGAGACGCAGCTCCAGGCCGTAGTTGGTCATCAGCGTGCCCACCACCCCGCCCACCGGGCCCGCGGCCATGCGCGAGCGCACGATGGCATAGAGCAGTTCGTCGCCGTCGTACACGCGGCCCGTGGCGTCGACCATCTGCAGGCGGTCGGCGTCGCCGTCGAGCGCGATGCCCAAGTCGGCCCGGTACGCCTTGACCTCGGCCACCAGCGCCTCGGGATGCAGCGCCCCCACGCCCTTGTTGATGTTGAGGCCGTCGGGAGAAGCGCCGATGACGCGCACCTCGGCGCCCAGCTCGCGAAACACGTGGGGCGCGGTGTTGTAGGCCGCGCCATGGGCCGCGTCGATCACCAGGCGCATGCCGCTCAGATCGAGGTCGTTGGGAAAGGTGCTCTTGCAGAATTCGATGTAGCGGCCCTGGGCGTCGTCCAGGCGGCGGGCGCGGCCCAGTTCTTCGGACGTCACGCAGCCCAGCGGGTTGCCGAGTTCGGCCTCGATCTGCAGCTCGATCTCGTCGGGCAGTTTCATGCCCTCGGCCGAGAAGAATTTGATGCCGTTGTCCTGATAGGGGTTGTGCGAGGCGCTGATGACGATGCCCGCCGTCAGCCGCAGCGCGCGGGTGAGATACGCCACGGCCGGCGTGGGGATGGGGCCCGCCAGCAGGGTGTCCACGCCGGCGGCGGCCAGGCCCGCCTCGAGCGCGGATTCGAGCATGTAGCCGGAGATGCGCGTGTCCTTGCCGATGAGCAGCTGCGGGCGGCCCGGACGCTTGCCGTGCGCGCGCGACAGCACCTTGCCGGCGGCATAGCCCAGGTGCAGCGCGAAGCCGGCATTGATCACCGGACCGCCGACCTCGCCGCGCACGCCGTCAGTGCCGAAATACTTGCGTTGTTGACTCATGCGGAGAATCCCTTTTCCACCGACTGCCAGACCTTGAGCGCATCGACCGTAGCCGCCACGTCGTG
>DASWPO010000269.1:0-7690 GCA_036404015.1 Bordetella sp.
GCAGGTCGATGACGGCCTTCATGTTGACTTCGTTGAAGGTCGTCAGGATGGCGTTTTCTTGCTGCGACTGCAGCAGGCGCTCGGCGATGCGGGCGCGCAGGCGGCTCATGGGCACGCGCTGTTCGGGGCGGCCGTCCAGCGACAGGGTCGGGGGCGCGGCCGGCGCGGCGGCGGCGGGCTTGGCAGCCCCAGCGGGCGCGGCCGGGGTGGCAGACAGGGCATCGCCCTTGGTCACGCGGCCGTCGCGGCCCGAACCGGCCACGGCAGCGGCGTCCACGCCCTTCTCGGCCAGGATCTTCGCGGCAGCGGGCGAGGCCACGCCGGCGGCGGCAGTGCTGGCCGGGGCAGCGGCGGGCGCGGGCGCCGCGGCGACAGGCGCCGGGGCAGCGGCAACCGGAGCCGGCGCAGCAGCGGGCGCGGCGGCAGCCGTGGCGGCGGTGTCGATCTTGGCCAGCAGCTGGCCCGAGGTCACGGTCGCACCGTCGCCTTCGACGATTTCGGCCAGCACGCCCGAGGCGGGCGCCGGCACTTCGAGCACGACCTTGTCGGTCTCGACCTCGATCAGGATTTCGTCGGCGGCGACGGCTTCACCCGCCTTCTTCTTCCAGTTGAGCAGCGTGGCTTCCGAGATGGACTCGGACAGCTGGGGAACAACGACGTCGGTAATAGCCATGATGATGGTTTCCGTTTATTTGATTTGATGTTCTGCATGGCCCCGGGCGGCATGCGCATGGCATGCCGCCCGGGGACCTGTCGATTATTTGGTCAGCATGAAGCCCTTGAACCTGGGCGCGTAGGCCTGCTCCAGCAGGGCCTTGAGCTGTTCCTGGTGCTTGGCCAGGTAGCCCACGGCCGGCGAAGCCGAGGCCGGACGGCCGGCGTAGCCCAGCTTCTGGCCTTCGGCCATGTTCTCATACAGGTGATGCTGCACGTAGAACCAGGGGCCCTGGTTCTGCGGCTCGTCCTGCACCCAGATCACCTCGGTGGCCTTGCCGTACTTCTTCAGTTCGGTCTCGAAGATCTTGTGCGCGAAGGGATAGAGCTGTTCGACGCGGACGATGGCCACGTGCTCGGCGCCGCGCTCTTTACGGGCGTGGACCAGGTCGTAATAGATCTTGCCCGAGCAAGCCAGCACGCGCTTGACCGACGCGGGCTTGACGGCCTCGTCGACTTCGCCGATCACCGGATGGAAGTGGCCCTTGGCCAGGTCCGACAGGGGCGAGCCGGCGTCCTTGTTGCGCAGCAGCGACTTGGGCGTGAAGATGACCAGCGGCTTGCGGAAGGGGCGGATCATCTGGCGGCGCAGCAGGTGGAAGATCTGCGCGGCCGAAGTCGGCTGGACGGCCTGGATGTTGTTGTCGGCGCACAGCTGCAGGAAGCGCTCGATGCGGGCCGACGAGTGCTCGGGACCCTGGCCTTCGTAGCCGTGCGGCAGCATCATGGTCAGGCCGCACTGGCGGCCCCACTTGGCTTCGCCGGCGCTGATGAACTGGTCGATCACGACCTGGGCGCCGTTGACGAAGTCGCCGAACTGGGCTTCCCAGATGGTCAGCGTGTTGGGCTCGGAGCAGGCGTAGCCGTATTCGAAGCCCAGCACCGCCTCTTCGGACAGCACGGAGTCGATCACGGTGAAGGGCGCCTGGCCTTCGGAGACGTTCTGCAGCGGGATGTAGGTGCCGTCGTTCCAGCGTTCGCGGTTCTGGTCGTGCAGCACGGCGTGGCGGTGCGTGAACGTGCCGCGGCCGGCGTCCTGGCCGGTGATGCGGATGGCGTAGCCCGAGGCCACCAGCGTGGCGAAGGCCATGTGCTCGCCCATGCCCCAGTCGAGGTTCTGCTCGCCACGGGCCATGTTGGCGCGGTCGCCCAGCAGCTTCTTGACCAGCGGGTGCACCGTGAAACCTTCCGGCACGGTGGTGATGCGCTCGCCGATGCGCTTGAGCTCGGCCAGCGGCACGGCCGTGTCGGCCGTGTCGGTCCACTTGGCGTTCAGGAAGGGCGACCAGTCGATGGCGTACTTGCTCTTGTAGTCGGTCAGCACGGGCTCGACCGTCTTGTGGCCGTCTTCCATCAGCTGGCGGTAGTCCTTGACCATCTGGTCGCCTTCGCCGTCGGCCAGCACGCCTTGCGCGGTCAGCTTGTCGGCGTACACCTTGCGGGTGCCGGGATGGTGGCCGATGGTCTTGTACATCAGGGGCTGCGTGAGCGCGGGGGTGTCCTGCTCGTTGTGGCCCAGCTTGCGGAAGCAGACGATGTCGACCACGACGTCGTGGTGGAACTCCATGCGATAGTCCAGCGCCAGCTTGGTGACGAACACCACGGCTTCGGGGTCGTCGCCGTTGACGTGGAACACCGGGGCTTCGATCATCTTGACCACGTCGGTGCAATACAGCGTGGAGCGCGCGTCGCGCGGGTCGGACGTGGTGAAGCCGATCTGGTTGTTGATGACGATGTGCAGCGTGCCGCCCGTGCCGTAGCCGCGCGTCTGGGCCAGGTTGAGCGTTTCCATCACGACGCCCTGGCCGGCGAAGGCCGCGTCGCCGTGCACCAGCACCGGCAGGATCTGCATGCCTTCGTGGTCGCCGCGGCGCTCCATGCGGGCGCGGGCGCTGCCCTCGACCACCGGGTTGACGATTTCCAGGTGGGAGGGGTTGAAGGCCAGCGACAGGTGCACCGGGCCGCCGCGGCCCGAGATGTCGCTGGAGAAGCCGTTGTGGTACTTCACGTCGCCGTCGGTCAGGCCTTCGGCGTGCTTGCCTTCGAACTAGGCGAACAGGTCGCCGGGCATCTTGCCCATGATGTTCACGAGCAGGTTCAGGCGGCCGCGGTGGGCCATGCCGACCACGATTTCCTGAACGCCGACATCCGTGCCGTGGTTGACCACTTCGTCCATCGAGGCGATGAAGCTCTCGCCGCCTTCGAGCGAAAAGCGCTTCTGGCCGACGTACTTGGTGTGCAGGAAGCGCTCGAGGCCTTCGGCGTCGGTGAGCTGCTGCAGGATGTGGCGCTTTTGCTCGTTGGTGAAGGTGGGCGTGGCGCGCGTGGTTTCGAGGCGCTCGCGGATCCAGCGCTTGGCGGCGGGATCGGACACGTGCATGAACTCGGCGCCGATGGTGCGGCAGTAGGTGTCGCGCAGCGCCTTGATGATCTCGCGCAGCGTCATGGTGCTGGCGGTCGTGAAGTAGCTGTTGGTCGCGGCGTACTGCTGGTCGAGATCGGCTTCGGTCAGGCCGTAGAAGGCCGGATCGAGTTCGGGAATGTTGGGACGTTCCTGGCGCTTGAGCGGATCGAGGTCGGCCCAGCGCGAGCCCAGGCTGCGGTAGGCGCCGATCAGCGACTGTACCGACACCTGCTTGCTGGCCACCGACATATCGGGCTCGGCGGTGTGCAGCGTGAAGGCGTTGGCGCGGGCGCGTTCGGCGAACGACTGGACGATGGGCGCGTGGGCCTGGTCGCGGGTGGTTGCCTGGCCGTCGGTGGCGGGAGCGTGCTGGAGCTGGTCGAAATACGACCGCCAGTTGTCTGGCACCGAACCAGGATTATCGAGGTACGATTCGTAGAGCTCTTCGACATAAGGGGCGTTGCCCCCGAAGAGATAGGAGTTGGATAGAGATTCTTGTTCCGAAGACATATTTGCTTCACCTTGCCGGGTGCCTCACCCGATACGATGCAGGAAAACCTTCCGCGACACGGGCTTCCCGGTTAGCGGATAGCAGGAGCAGAAGGCGCCGTACTAAAATTCAAAACCTGTACAAAAAGAGCCTTTAAAGCTACCGCTTGGAGTATACCCCTTTGCCAAGCGGCTCTTTTACTTTTTATGGACTGTTTTGTAGCACCGGGACATGACAGTCAAGCGAATTATCTCGCCGCGTTTTCGATGCCATCCCGGCGAATTGCCCAATCTGAATTTTCCCTGTCTCGGCCTATCCGCGCGGGCCGTTTTGCCTTGCCGAACCGCGTCGCGCGCCCAGGACGTCATGTTTCGTTACACCGCGCCAGGCCCGCGGCCGCACACGGTCAAGCGCGCAACCCGGCTTTCTGTTGAAATTTCACTTTTCCCGCTTTTCCCTTCTCCGCTTTTCCCTACTCATCAAAGAATACGCAGCCCCCTCATGGACCAAACTCTCATCAAGCAGGCGCTGGACTACCACCAGTACCCCACCCCCGGCAAGATCTCGGTCAAGCCCACCAAGCCGCTCACGGGCAGGGACGACCTGTCCCTGGCCTATTCCCCCGGGGTCGCCGCCGCCTGCATGGCCATCCATGCCGAGGGCGTCGACGCCGCCTCGCGCTACACCTCGCGCGGCAACCTGGTGGGCGTGATCACCAACGGCACGGCCGTGCTGGGCCTGGGCAATATCGGCCCCCTGGCGGCCAAGCCCGTCATGGAAGGCAAAGGCTGCCTGTTCCAGAAGTTCGCCGGCATCGACGTCTTCGACATCGAACTGGCCGAGACCGACCCCGACAAGCTGGTCGACATCATCGCCGCGCTCGAACCCACCCTGGGCGGCGTCAACCTCGAGGACATCAAGGCCCCCGAGTGCTTCTACATCGAGAAGCAGCTGCGCGAGCGCATGAAGATCCCCGTCTTCCACGACGACCAGCACGGCACCGCCATCATCTCCTCGGCCGCGGTGTTGAACGGCCTGAAGGTCGTGGGCAAGGAAATCGGCCAGGTCAAGATAGCCGTATCGGGCGCCGGCGCCGCCGCCATCGCCTGCCTGGACCTGATGGTCGACCTGGGCATCAAGCGCGAGCACATCTTCGTGGTCGATTCGCGCGGCGTCATCTGGGAAGGCCGCGACGCCAATATGGAGCCCAACAAGAAACGCTACGCGCAGCAGACCGACGCCCGCACGCTCGCCGACGTGGTCCGCGGCGCCGACATTTTCCTGGGTTGCTCCGCCGCTGGCGTGCTGACGGCGGAGATGGTCAAGACCATGGCCGACAAGCCGATCATCCTGGCCCTGGCCAACCCCGAGCCGGAAATCCGCCCCGAAGTCGCCCGCGCAGCCCGCCCCGACTGCATCATCGCCACCGGCCGGTCCGACTATCCGAACCAGGTCAACAATGTGCTGTGCTTCCCCTTCATCTTCCGCGGCGCCATGGACGTGGGCGCCACGCGCATCACCGAAGCGATGAAGCTGGCCAGCGTGAAGGCCATCGCCGCCCTGGCCTGCAGCGAAGCCGAGTTCGGTCCCGAGTACATCATCCCCGACCCCTTCGACCCGCGCCTGATCTCCGAAGTCGCGCCGGCCGTGGCGCAGGCCGCCGTCGAATCGGGCGTGGCCCAGCGCCCCATCGCCGACATCGAGGCCTACCGCGAGAAGCTCAAGGCCTGGCGCGCAAGCGTCTAGGCAGTCAGCCGGCGCGGGGCGTCCTTCCCGACCTGGCAACGCCCTTTCAAGGAGTTCCCATGTTGCAAGACGCCCTGCTCGCCTGGCTCCACTACCTGGCCATTTTCCTGCTGGCCGGCCTGCTGTGCATCGAGGCCGCGCTGCTGCGCCCCGGCCTCGCCGCCCAGACCGCCCTGCGCCTGGCGCGCTACGACCTCGCCTATGGGCTGTCCGCGCTGGCCGTGCTGGCCACGGGCCTGCTGCGCATGGCCTATGGCGCCAAGGGCGCGGCGTTCTACCTGGGCAACCCCTGGTTCCACGCCAAGATCGGCCTGTTCGTGCTCGTCGGGCTCTGCTCCGTCATCCCCACCCTGCGCCTGCTGCGCTGGCGCCGCCAGGCCCGGAACGAGGCGACCTTCGCGCCCTCGGCCAGGGAAATCGCCCGGGTGCGCCGCTGGGTCATGATCGAGGCGCATCTGCTCATCCTGCTGCCGCTGTGCGCCGTCATGATGGCGCGGGGCATCGGGCTGTCGTAGTTCCAATACGGCCGCGCAAAACGCAAAAACCCCTGGCCTGGGCCAGGGGTTTTTCATTGCGGGCCGGGTGAACGGCCCCGCGCCGCAAGGCTTGCCGGTCAGCGCTTGATCTGACGCGCGGCTTCGCCGGTGTACAGCTGGCGCGGACGGCCGATCTTGTACTCGGGGTCGGCGATCATTTCGGCCCACTGGGCGATCCAGCCGCTGGTGCGGGCCAGGGTGAAGATGCCGGTGAACAGCGGAGTCGGAATGCCGATGGCGCGCTGCACGATGCCCGAGTAGAAGTCGACGTTCGGGTAGAGCTTGCGCTGCACGAAGTAGTCGTCTTCCAGGGCGATTTTTTCCAGGGCCATGGCCAGCTTGAGCAGCGGGTCGTTTTCCAGGCCCAGGGCGCCCAGCACTTCCTTGCAAGTTTCCTGCATCAGCTTGGCGCGCGGGTCGTAGTTCTTGTAGACGCGGTGGCCGAAGCCCATCAGGCGCACGCCCGAGTTCTTGTCCTTGACCTGCTCCATGAACTTGCCCACGGTGGCCAGGCCGCCGCTGGCCTGGATTTCTTCGAGCATGTTCAGGCAGGCTTCGTTGGCGCCGCCGTGGGCAGGGCCCCACAGGCAAGCCACGCCGGCGGCAATGGCGGCGATGGGGTCGGTGCCCGACGAGCCGCACAGGCGCACGGTCGAGGTCGAGGCGTTCTGCTCGTGATCGGCGTGGAGGATGAAGATGCGGTCGAGCGCGCGCTCGACGACCTCGTTCACCTTGTAGTCGCCGCTCGGGCTGGCGAACATCATGTGCATGAAGTTGCCCGCGTACGACAGGCCGCTCTTGGGATAGACGAAGGGCTCGCCGCGCGAGTGCTTGTACACCATGGCGACCAGCGTGGGCAGCTTGGCGATCAGGCGCACGGCCGCGAGGTAGCGGTCCTCGGCCTTGGTGATGTCGGTTTCATCATGGTAGAAAGCCGACAGCGCGCCGACCAGGGCGGTCAGCATGGCCATGGGGTGGGCGTCGTGATGAAAGCCGCGCAGGAAGACATGCATCTGCTCGTTCACCATCGCGTGCTGGCTGACCAGCTCGCTGAATTCTTTTTTCTGCTCGGGCGTGGGCAGTTCGCCGTTCAGGATGAGGTAGCAGGTGTCGAGGTAGTCGCACTGGGTGGCCAATTGCTCGATGGGGTAGCCGCGGTACAGCAGCTCGCCCTTGTCGCCATCGATGTAGGTGATGCCCGACTGCGTGGCAGCCGTCGACAGGAAACCCGGGTCGTACGTGAACATGCCCGACTGACCGTACAACTTGCGAATGTCGATCACATCGGGACCGATGGTGCCCTTGTAAACCGGAAGTTCGATGGCGGGGCTACCGTCGGAGAAGGATAGAGTGGCTTTTTTGTCGGACAAATTCATGGTTGTTTCCTCGTAGATATATTAGAGCGCCCGCATCAAACCGACGATATTGCGCAGCCGGGGAGTGTCGAGCGCACCATGGAGTTCAGTACGCGCCAGCAAGATGTCGAGCAATTCGTTGTCTCCAGTCTCGAACAACTGCGTTAACGCGCTTACATCCTCATCGGTAAGCTGATGCTCGTAAGCATCCAGGTACCGAGTAATGATAAGGTCATTCTCGAGCAGGCCTCGGCGCGCACGCCAGCGCAGGCGCGCACGTTCCAATTCTGTCAGACTACTCATGAAAAACCTCTGAAGCCAAGATAAAGCCCCGACTCTCGTCAGGGCTTTTTCATTACACAGTACGGCGAACCATCAGTTCCTTGATCTTCCCGATGGCCTTGGTGGGGTTCAGGCCCTTGGGACAGACATCGACGCAGTTCAT
>DASWPO010000270.1:0-16366 GCA_036404015.1 Bordetella sp.
GGGATTGCCGTAGCGGGCATACGGCAGCGTCAGGTCGACCACATAGCAGCCGCGCGTGACCGCGCGGGTCACGAACTCGAAGGCATCGCGCACGCCGGGCCCGGGATGGCCGCTGACCACGCTCAGTTCGGTGCGCGGCACGGGCTGGCCGGCCGTTTCCAGGCAGGCCAGCGCGCCGCGCTGGCCCTGGTAGATAAGGGCCAGCATGGCCAGGGCGCCATGGCCGTGATAGGCCTGGAGGGCATCGAAGGAAAGCTCGATGGGGCCTTCCTCGGCGGCGATGCGCAGGGGACGGCGGGCGTCCGGCAGGGCGTGGTCTTGATGCATGGTCAGGTTCCTGAAAAAAGGCCGCCCCGCCACGGGGCGGCCGGAAGTCCCTATTTAGAACCGGGTGCGCAGCGTGAGGCTGACCGTGCGGCCGGGTTCGATCAGGGGGTTGAGATAGGTCATGGGATAGGCGACGTTGGATGTCGTCGCGGCGGTGCGATAGTCCGCGTTGAACAGGTTGGTGACGCCGAATATGAGCTGTGTGTTGCCAAGCTGCGGCAATCCCAGCCGGTCCAGCTGCAACTGCGCATAGAGGTTGACCACGGCATAGCCGGTGGAAGGGTATTCGCTGCTTGCGTGGCGGGACTGGTGCCCGGCCCACTGCAATTCGCCGCTCAGCGAATAGGACTGGCCGGGACTGACGTACTGCACGCCCGCCAGGCCGCTCAGCGGCGCGATCGATGGCAGCGGCGCGTTGGCGGTACGGTCCGTGCCGCGCAGGTAGCTGGCATTGCCGTAAACGTTGATGCGGGGCGTCACCTGCCAGCGCCAATCCGCCTCCACGCCCTGGATGCGCGCCTTGCCGACGTTTTCGCGCTCGGTCGCCGGCAAGCCCATGTAGGTCGTATTGACCGTCTGGATGAAGTTGCGGTAGTCGCTGTTGAACGCCGTCAGGCCGACCGTGGCGTTGTCGAAATGCAGGCGCGGGCCCGCTTCCAGCGTGGTGCCGCGCTCCGGCTTCAGGGAGGGGTTCGGCACGGTGTAGCTGGTGCCGGTATAGCCCGACGTGAAGAGTTCGGAAGTCCAGGGCATCCGGAACGACGTGCCCACGCTGCCCAGCAGTTCGAGCACGTCGGTGGCGCGGTACGACAAGCCCAGGCTGCCCGTGGTGGCGGTGTCGTAGGCGTTCTGCGCGGCCTGGAAAGCCGGCAGCAGGTTGGGCGAAGGCAGCGCGGAAAGATCGACGTCCGAATGGAACCAGTCGAAGCGCCCGCCCGCCGTCACGGTCAGGTCCCGGGTCGCTTTCCAGGTCGTGTTGGCGAATGCCCCGATGTTGGTCTGGTAGGTATTCGGGCCGGATGGCGCATAGCCCGTGCGGGTGGTGCCGGACGGCGTCGTCACCTCGGAGCGGGATTGCGCGCCCGGACGGATCTCGTTCATGAAGTCCATGCCGAAGACATTCTCGGTCGGCCCCCAAGGCACGGTGGCGGCCACGTGCCCGCCGATGGCGACCGGGCCGATGACGTGGCTGATGGTGTCGGTGATCCTGGCCGGATTGGCCTGGTTGACCGTCGAGATATGGGTGTTGAAGTCATCGATGTACAGGCTCGCATCGAGCTTGCTGACGACGCTATGGTCGAACTCTCCGGCATAGGCGAGGCGGCCCTCGGCGACCTGCAGCGGCGCGTAGCGCCCGATCGAGGTGGGATAGGGCGGCACCGAGCCGGCGATGCCCGCGTCGACGGTCGTCACGCGCGCGCTGACCTCGAAGCGCTGCTTCGCATCGGGCATGTAGCCCAGCACCACCCCCCCGCCGCCGGAGCGGTAATCGCTGTTGGGCACGGTCCCGGCGGGCGTATCGTAATTGCCGGAACGCCGGCCCGTCACATAGGCGCGCAGGTCGAAGCCGCTGCCCGAGGCTTCCATGGCGACGTCGCTTTGCACGCCGTTGCCATTGTTCCGGTAGGTCACCGAAGCCTCGCCGCCGGTGACCTGGAAATCATGGTCGAGGTCGCCATGGGCGCGCTTGGTGACGAAGTTGATCAGGCCGCCCAGGCCGTCGCTGCCGTAGAGCGACGAGGCGGGTCCGCGAACGACTTCCATCTGCTCGATTTCCGTCGGGCTGATCAGCATGAACTGCAGGGTGTTGCGGCCGCGGAAGCGGTCGCCATCGATGAAGACCGGCACGCGCATATCGTTGGTGTTCAGGCCGCGCAGGAAGACCGTGCCGCCGATGCCGCCAGTGCGGTTGACGGTGGCGCCCGGCACCTGGTCGAACAGGTCCAGCGTGCTCAGCGGGTTGACCATCTCGATTTCCTGATGGTCGACGACCGTCACGGGCTGGGTGGCGGTGTGCCTGATCTGGGCCGGCGCAGAGTCGGAGCCCTTGGGCGCGATGCGGCCATCGTCGGCCGTATCGCCGATGACGGAGATGGCCGGCAGCTGCGCGGCGGTTTCCTGGGCGCGGACCGTGGCGGCGGCCAGCAGGTTTGCGCTGACTAGCGTGGCGAACAGATATCTGGCTTGCATAGGAGGGAGGGCATGATGAGGAAGGGGTCAGGGCCGGCCGGCGGCCGGAGTGGAGTCTTTCAGCCAGCGCAGGAACCCGTGCAGGAACCGCGTGGTGGCCGGCATGAAATAGCTGCCGTGGTGGTACATCGGGTCGAGCGAGGTCACGATCAGGCGGCCGGCGCCGCCGCGGTCGTGCTCGTACAGCACGGAACCGGCGCCGGCCTTGTCGATCAGCGACACGGCGCCGGCCGGCGGCTGGAACGTGCCGTGCTGGTGCCAGGTGGCATCGGCCAGGCCGATGTAGCGAAACAGCGGATGGTCGGCGGCGGCCAGCCGCAGGCCGGAATCCGCGCCCGGCTCTTTCCACCACCAGAAGTTCACTTCGCACGGCGTCCACGCCACGCCGTCGAGCCAGCGCTCGGCGCCGGTTTCCCCCATGGCGACCAGCGTTTTTCCGGCGGCCAGGAAGCGGGCGAAGCGCTCGCGGTGCGGCGCCAGCAGGTCGGGGTTGGTGCGGCACGACACGATCAGCGCATCGCAGCCGCGCAGCGCGGCATCGTCCAGCTCGCGCACGTAGATCGTGCGGTCGATGCAAGGCCGCAGCGACGCCGTGTGGAAGGTGCGGTGGTGGTAGTAGGTGCCCGCGTCCAGCGCGGCGATCACCGGTTCGGCCGCGCTCATGTCCGGGCCTCCAGCCAGGCCAGCAGCTGCGGCACCACGCGGGCGGCGCTGTCGCCGCCGCCCGCGTACATCCAGAGATCGTTGCCCGAATGCACCAGCAGCCGGCCGCCGCCGGGCAGCTCGAGCAGCCAGTCCACCGGCAAGGCGTCCGGCCCCAGCGTGTGGAGCACCCGCGCGCCTGGCGCCGGCGGGTTGCCGCCGCGCGCATAGAAGCCCGCCACGCCACGGCGGAAAGTCAGGTGCTCGGGATCGACGCCCTCGAAAATGGGGTGGTCTTCGGCGCGATGCACGCGCAGGCCGTCCAGGCCCCGGTGGGCGACGGGCTGGAACGGCCGCAGCCAGCGCAGGAACGGATAGGCGACGTGGCCGTTGAAGACCAGCGTGCCGCCGGACAGCAGAAAGACTTCGAGGCGCTCGCGCTGGCCGGCCAGGAAGCGCTGGTCCGCGTGCGCGGGAACCAGCAGGCTGCGCCAGCGCCGCAGGTCGGCATGCGCCAGGTCGTAGAGCGCGAGCGGCTCGGCAGGGGCGTTCGGGCCGCCGGTCAGCGCGGCCGGGCCGCGGCCCGGCCAGTGGTTCAGGTAGGCGGTGGCGGAAGGCATGGCGTTCACCGGAACAGGGGAATGACGCCGCGCACGTCGCGGCCATCGTGGCGCAGCGCGGCGACGTGCACGGGCAAGCGGTACAGGCGGCTGAGGCGTTCGTCGGTGCACATCAGGCCGGTCGGCCCGGCCTCGCAGCCCTCGTCGTGCATCAGCAGGGTCTGGTCGGCGATGTGCTGCGCGTGCTGCGGGTGGTGTGTCGAGAACACGACCGCCAGCCCGCGTTCCTTGGCCAGGCGGCGCAGCACCGCGAGCACGATGTCCTGGTTGCGCAGGTCCAGCGCCGCCGTCGGCTCGTCCAGCAGCATGATCGGGCTCTCGCTGGCCATGGCGCGCGCGATGCAGACCAGCTGGCGCTGGCCGCCGCTGAGCGTCTGGAAGGACTGCGCGCTCAGGTGTTCGAGCTCCACGGCGCGCAGGCAGGCCCGGGCGGCGTGGAGATCGCCCGGGCCCGGCGAGGCGTACCAGCGCAGGTGCCGGGCCCGCCCCATGCTGACCATGTCCAGTGTGTCGTAGGAGAACAGCGTGTCGGTCTGCTGCGGCACGTAGGCGGCATGGCCGCCCAGGCGCACGGTGCCGGCCGCGGCTGCCTGCAGCCCCAGCACCGTGCGCAGAAAGGTCGTCTTGCCGCGCCCGTTGGGGCCGAGGACGGCCAGGATTTCGCCAGCCCGCACCCGCAGCGACAGGCCTTCGAGCAGGATGCGCCCACCCGCCCGCACCGCCAGATCGTCGACTTCAATCATGGCCCGGATCCTTGCGCCGCGCGCGGCGCAGCAGCACCACGAACAGCGGCGCGCCCAATAGCGCGGTGATCACGCCCAGCGGGATCTCGGCGCTGGTCAGGCTGCGGGCCGCCGTGTCGACCAGCACCATGTACGCGCCGCCGACCAGCGCGGCGGCCGGAAGCTGCCGGCGCTGGTCGGCGCCGACGAACAGGCGCGCGATATACGGCACGACCAATCCGACCCAGCCCACCGTGCCGGAAACGGCGACGCTGGCCGATGTCACCAGGGCCGTGCAGGCCAGCAGCACCCAGCGCAGCGGCTCGACCGCCAGGCCCAGGGCGGCGGCCTGCTCGTCGCCCAGCGACAGCACGTTGATGCGAAACCGCAGCGCATAGAACAACCCCATGCCGGCCAGGGCGGGCACGGCCGCCGCCGCTAGCTTGGCGTAGGACGCGGTGGCGAAGCTGCCCATCAGCCAGAACACCATGGCGGGCAGCGTGTCGTTGGGGTCGGCGAAATACGTGACCATCGAGGTCAGCGCACTGAAAAATCCGCTGCTCACCACGCCGGCCAGCAGGAGCATCAGCATGGTGGTGCGGCGCTGGACCCGGCCGAGCATGTAGACGATGGCCACCGCTACCAAGCCGCCGGCGAAAGACATACCCAGCGTGGCGGTCAGCGAGGAAAACAGCAGGATGGACAGGCAGCCGCCGAAAGAGGCGCCCGACGAAATACCCAGGATCTGCGGCCCCACCAGCGGGTTGCGGAACATGCCCTGCAAGGTGCTGCCGCACATCGCCAGGCCGGCGCCGACCAGCGCCCCGAGCAGCACGCGCGGCAACCGCACCTGGAACAGGATGCGCCGCTCGACATCGCCGCCCGCCGCCAGCCAGCCGTGGCCGCCGGCGGGCAGGCAGGCGTCGAGCAACATGGCCGCCACGTGCGACAAGGGCAGGGGGTAGCGGCCGATGCACAAGGCGACCAGCATCGAGGCCGGCAGCGCGGCGCCCATCAGCAGCCAGCGCCAAGATAGGGCCGGCGGCACGCCGGCGAAAACGCCGCGTCGTTCAATGAAAGCGTTCATAGCCCGCCGACCCGTCGTTCATCGCGGTCCGCAGGACCGCATCGATGTCTTGCTCGCTGGGCGTATAGCCGTACAGCCGCGGGTAGGCCTGCGCGATCAGCGCGCGCAATGGCCAGTCGAACTTGTCCGGGTGCAGCATCACGCTCAGCCACTGCCAGTACAGGGGCGACTCCTGGTTGGGCGGGTCCCACAGATAGCCGCCCTCCGGCACCTTGTAGACCCGCCGGTTGCGCACGGCCGGCACATCCGCCAGGAGAGGGTCCTGGTAGATCGTCTGCGGCGTCAGCGCGCGCTCGAAGTTGTTCAGCAAAATGACCTCGGGCGCCCACGCCAGGATCTGCTCCACGTCGAGCGGCTGCGAGCTCGTGACCGACGACGCCACGTTGCGGCCGCCGGCCAGCGTGATGTCGTCCTCGAAATTGGTGTTGCGGCCGGCGGCGCGGTATTGCGGAAAACGGCGCGCCAGATAGAGCACCTTCGGCCGCTCGGCCGGCCCCATCGAATCGGTCACGCGGGCGATGGCGGCGTGGACTTGGTCGCGCCACTGCAGCTGTTGCCGGGCCTGCGCCTGGCGGTCGAGCGACATCCCCATCAGACGTATCCATTCCCGGGTGTCCGCCTCGGTGCCGTAGCGCAGCGCGGCAACCGGCAGGCCCGCGTTGCGCAGCGGCGCGAGCAGATCGTCTCCCATGTGGCCCCATTGCCAGACGAGGTCGGGCCGCATCTGCAGCAGCGTCTCGACGTTGGGCGTGAATCCCGATCGGGTGATGTCCGAGCGCACCCCGGCCGCCTGGGGGAAAATCCGCGCCAGCAGGCCGTCGCGCATCAGCGCATAGGCAGTGGGATGCATGCCGGCCAGGTGGGCCGGGCCGCCGTCGAGCGACATGAACAGCGAGCTGGCCGGCATGGGCACCGTCACGGCATGCACCGTCGGCCCCGCCAGGGTGACCTTGTTGCCGAGCATGTCGGTGAAGGCGATCGGTTCCGCATAGGCGGCTCGGCACAGCAGGGCCAGGCAGGCCAGGGCGGCGGCGCGCCCGAAGGGCAGGGATTTCAGGGGTGGGGACATGCATCCAGGCCGTCGTTGCGGCCGTCCTGTTTTACATAGATAATAAGAATCAATCTCAATTGAGATTCTAGGTTCCCCCCAGGCAGGCTCAAATGACTTTTGTCAATCCGATCCACACCAATGCAGCCCATGGGCTGCAAGCGCTGCGCGCGCACCCATGGTTCAAGGAATTGGACGAGCGGGAATTGACGCCGCTGGCCGCGGCCAGCCGCTGGCTCGCCTACGCCCCGGGACGGGAAATCTTTGCCGAAGGGCACGCGATCGCGTCCTGCCTGCTGGTGGTCTCGGGCTGCGTGCAGGGGCTGCGCTACACCGCCGATGGCGGCGAGAAAATATTCGGCCAGGTGCGGCCGGGCGGCATGGTTTCCGCGCTGTCGGTCTTCATGCGCGAACCGCGGCACCTGCACAGCGTGCGCGCCGTCGAGGCGGGCGAGGGCTACCTGCTCGATGCCGCGGCTTTCCGGCGGCTGTGCGAGGCGAACGCGCTCCTGGCCTGCCGGGTGCTGCGGCATAGCGCCGACCTCGTGCGGCACCATACCGACCAGATCGACTGGCTCACGTCCAGTTCGGCCGAGGAGCGGTTGGCCGAGTATTTATTGCGGGTGGGCAAGCCGCACGCCCAGGAACCGGTCGAGCTGCCGCTCACGCACAGCCAGATCGCCATCAAGCTGGGTATGCGCGCCGAAACCTTGAGCCGCTTGCTCGCGAAATGGCGGCGCCAGGGCTGGATCTCCGACCAGCGGGGCGCGCTGCGCGTCCTGGACGTCGCCTATCTCAAGCGTCTTGCCGAGGCCGGCAAGACGCCGCTTTGACGCGCGTCTTCGACCGCGGCACGCGGAAACGCGCGCAGCGCGTGGGCGCGGCGGCGATCAGGCGAACGGGAAGGCCGTGCCGTAATCGCCGATGTGGACCAGGTGCGATACCGCGGGCGCATCGCCCGCCCACCGGTGCAGCATGAAGGCGGGCGGCTCCAGGTACGAGGCCGGCTTCGCATCCGGTTCGAGCCGCAAGGCGATCTGCGTCGCCGTGCTGGGGCAGGTCAATACGGGCGTGCCGCCCAGCCGCGCATGCATGGCGCGGTGAACGTGCCCGGCAATGACCCGATCCACGTGATCGTGGGCGCGGATGACATCGGCGAATGCCTGCGCGTCATGCAGCCCATAGCGGTCCAGGTAGGGGATGCCCGTCGCAAAGGGCGGATGATGCATCGCGACCAGGGCCGGGCGTCCGCGGCAAGCCGCCAGCTCCCGGTCCAGCCAGCCGAGCTGCGCAGTGCTCAGCTCGCCGTGGTGCGCGTCCGGTACGCTCGTATCCAGCGCGATCAACCGGATCGCGCCCACGTCCATGGCAAAGTCGAACGCCTCGCCGGACGGGATGTGCGGATGATCCCGGAAAGCGGCCCGCAGGGTATCGCGCCGGTCATGATTGCCGGGCAGAAACGCGAAAGGCAGCCGCAGCCCAGCCAGCAGCGCTTGCAGCATGGCGTACTCGTCCTCAGCCCCCTGGTCGACCAGATCCCCGGTGATCAAGACCATGTCCGGCGCAGGCGCCAGGCGGTTCAGCGTCTCGACGGCCCGGGCGAACATCGCATTGGAATCGACCACGCCTTGGTACAGCACGCCTTGGGGCCGCACGTGGATATCCGAAATCTGCGCAATCGTGGTCATCGTCGACGATCAAAATCCATGGAGGGGCGGCTTGGCGAAAATGGCGGCCATCGCGACTACGGTTGTCCGTCGCCGCTGCCGATCGAACCCGTAGCCAACGCAAGGGAAGCGATGGCCGACAGCGCCGCGCTGTAGCTGTCCGCATACGCATTCCGGGCCAGCAGCATCTGGTTCTGCGCCAGCGTGACTTCCGTGAGCGAACCCACGCCGTTGCGGTAGGTGGCCAGCGCCGCGTCGTACGTCGTCTGCGAGGCCTTGATCAGCACCGCCGCCGCTTCATGCGATGCCAGGCTCGTGCGCAGGGCATTCTGGCCGGCGACGATCTGGCGCACGGCCTCGTCCCGGGTGCGCGCCAGGCGCAACTGCGCGCTGGCCGCGTCGTTGTGCGCCTGCATCAGCACGGCCGAACGCAGGCCGCCGTCGTAGATCGGAATGGTAACGCCGAGGAGCACGGCGGAGCCGGCGCGGTGGTTGTCCAGGTTGACGGCGGCCGGCTGCTGGCCGACGGCGGGGATGGCGGTGATCGCCGACTGGCCCGAGCTGTACGAGGTCGACGCGGACAGAAAGACCTTGGGCAGGAATTCCGTCTCGGCGGCCTTGACCTTGGCCTGTTCGGCCTGCTGCGCCGCGTAGGCGCCCAGCATGTCGGGGCGGCGCGCCAGCGCGTCGGCCACCAGGGTCTCGACCGAGGCGCCGAGGTCCGACGGCAGGGCGCGGCGCGGCAGGGGCGCGATGCGCGGCTTGGAGAGCGGCGAGATGCCCAGGGCCGAAATCAGGCCCAGGTAGGCATCGCTCTCGACGCCCAGGGCGGAGGTCAGCGCGAACCGGGCCTGGGCCAGGTTCTGTTCGGCCTGGGCCGTTTCGACGACGGTGCCCGCGCCGTGCTGGTAGCGCGCCCGCGCCGCCGCCGCCAGCGTGCCGGCGTTGGCCAGCGCCTGCCGGGCGTTGGCGGCGCGCGCGCGGGCGGCGTCGTATTGGTAGTAGGCAACGCTCACCTCGTGGATGAGCTGCTGGTGCACGGCGGTCAACGCGATATTGGCGGCGATGGACGTTTGCTGCGCCGCCTGTACGCGCGCGTCGCGGCCGCCGAAATCGAACAGCAGCCATTGCAGCGTCAGCGCGGAAACCGTGCCGTGCGTGCTGGCGTCGTCCGAGGCGCTGCCCAGGAGATTGTTCGAGCCGCTGCCGTGGCCCGCGGCATAGCCGCCCATGGCGGTGGCGGCGAGGTAGGGCAGGTAGGCGCTCTTGGCGATGCCGACCGCGAGCGCGGCATTGCGCGCGGCGTTCCAGGCGATGCGAGTGCGCGGGTTGGCCGACTGGGCGAGGTCGATCAGCTCGGGCAGGGCGTAGTCGCGCGAGCTGTCCACGTCCGTTGCGGGCGGGAGCTGCGCGAGCTTCTTGTTGGCGGGCAGGGTGTAGCCGCCGCCCGCGGCGTCGCCGGACAACGCGGGCGGGGCGGCGAGAATCTCGCCGTCGCTGTTCGTCTGCGGATGCCAGGGGCGATCCGGCCCCGCGGGCGCGAGGTCCAGCGACGCGGACGCGCAGCCGCCCAGGCCGAGCAGGGCCGCCACGTAAACCAGGCGCATGCCATGGGCAAGCGATTCAGGCCGGTGCATGGACGGCGGGCTCCTTGGGCATGAGGTCGGCGGTGATGGCATCGATGCCGCGCAGCTGCGCCTGCAGCGTGGCATTGCCGGGCATGCGATCGGCGGCCAGGAACAGCGGCGCTTCGAGCGCCGTCAGTTCCGCCAGCGCGCGGCGCCGCGCCGCGACCCAGTCGGCGCCGGGGCGCACCCAGGAGGGCTCGTAAGGGATCAGGCCGAGGTCTTGCCCGATGGCCTGGTGGCGCATCAGGGCGTCGGCCGCTTGCGCGCGGCGTTCGGCCGCGTCGCCAAGCTGCGCGATGCGGCGCCATTGCTGCAGCAGGGCGGCGATGGCCTGGTCGATGCGGCCGGCGATGCTGACCGGCCAGATCCGCGTGAACACCAGGTAGACGACGATATTGCCCAGCAGGATGCCGATGGCGCGGTCGCGCGCGATGGTCAGGTCGAAGCCCGGCGACGAACCCTGGATGACGCAGAGGAAGAAGGCGAAAGCGATCTGCAGGCCCGCATAGGAAATGCGCGGCGAGCCGACCGCCACCCAGGCCGACGCCCAGGAGGCGGTGAACACCAGCAGCATCAGTTCGCCGATCGATGACAGCGAAGGCACGATGAAGACCATGGCCGCGGTGCCGGCCAGCGCGCCCACCAGGCAGCCGGCCAGGCGCAGGGCGAGCTTCTGCACGGTTTCGGCGGTGGTGCCCAGCGAGACGATGTAGCAGGTGATGAAGCAGGTGTGGATGCCCTGCCAATCGAGCTGCGTGTAGAGCGCGTAGCAGAACATGGCCGCCGCCGTGGTCTTCAGGGCGTAAGCCAGATGGGCGGGGTTGCTGCGCGCGTCGGGCAGCATGAACCCCGCCTTGTGCCGCGCCGGTTGGGGCGCTTCTTGCGCGGCGGCCGGCGGCGCCTCGGTGAAATGCACGATCGCGTCGTGCAGATCGGCCAGGGCGGCCTGGGCCAGGGGCGGCAGGCCCTGCACTGCGGGCAGGTCGAGCTGGATGTCGACGGGGTAGCCGCCCTGCGCCAGCATGCCCGCCATGGCGTCGAGCGTGTCGGCCAGGGGATGGGCGATCGCATCCGGCAGCCTGGCCGAAGGCGCCGTGTCGAGCAGGTCGACGGCGATCATGACCGTGGTGCTGGCGGCCGTCGCCTGCCGCAGCGCCGCCAGGTCGGCCGCGGTGGCGCCGCCGGCCAGCTTGAGCCAGGATTCGATCTGCCGGTTGCCTTCGCGCAGGCATTGCGCGAAGTCGTCGCGCGGCGTGTCCGGCTGCCGCAGCCGCCGGGCGGAGGCGGCCAGGCGTGCGGCCAGCCGCAGGCCCGCCAGCCGGCGCGGCGACGGGGCGAGCAGCAGCTGGACGAGCATCGCCAGGCCCACGGGGATGGCCGCCATCAGCCAGGCGTAGAGCAGTTCGCGCGTGGCGGCCTCGCCCAGGGGAACGAGGCCGAGCTCGTCCAGCCCGAAGCCGATGATCATGGCGAATATCGCGCCCACCGGGCGCAGCTTGCTGGCCGAGGTCAGGTAGAGCAGGGCGGCCGACACCCCCGCCATGCAGCCCAGCCGCAAGACCGGGTAGTCGATGCTGAACACCGCGATCAGCATCACCAGGCCGATGACGAGGGTGACGAACAGCAGCATGATGGCGGGCAGCAGCACGCCGGTGACGCGCTCCGGACGGATGAGGAAGAACACGATATAGACCGATAGCGAGGCCTCCGGCGTGCCGTAGGCGGCGGTGACCAAGACGGTCAGCGCGCAGATCAGCGCCACGCGCAGGGACGTCGCCATGCGGCCGGGGAAGGGCGCGAGCAGGGCCAGGAGGTCGCGCGGCGCCAACGCCCGCGCCTTATCGGCAGGCGGGCCCATGCCGGACCTCGACGACGGCGCTGGCGCCGACCCGCAGCAGCTTGCTGTCGGCTTCTTCCAATTGCACCCGCACCGGGAAGCGCTGGGCGACCCGGACCCAGTTCACCGACTTCTGCACCAGGGGCAGCGAGCTCGGCAGGTTCACCCTGTCCGTATCGAGCACGCCCGCGCCGATGCCGACGATTTTGCCGGGCAGGGCGACGCCGCGGTCTATCATCGAATAGACCGTCGCGCAGTCGCCGGGCGCGATGCGGACAAGCTCGGTCTCGCGAAAGTTGGCCACCGCGAACCATTCGCCGGCGTCGATCAGCGTGAAGATGGACTGGCTGGGCGCCACCGTCTCGCCGGCGAGGATCGACAGGCCGGTGACGTAGCCGTCGTGCGGCGCGTACACCACCGTGTCGTCGAGCGCGTGCCGGGCGCGGGCCAGGGCGGCCTCGCGCGCGTGCAGGGCGGCCAGCGCGTCGGCATCGTCGCCGATGGTGCTGGACGCGGTTTGGTGCTGCGCCTGGGCCTGCCGCAGCGATACCGCGGCATCCTGCTGCGCGACCTGGGCCTGATCGTATTGCTGCGCCGGGATATAGCCTTGCGCCGACAGCGGAGCCAGGCGCTGCGTGGTGCGGGCGGCCAGCGCGTAGTTTTGCTCGGCGCGTTGCCGTTGCTCGCCGGCGATGGCGGCATTGGCGCGCTCGGCGATCAGGGTCTTGCGCCGGGATTCGAGCGCGGCCCGGGCCATCTCGACCTCGGCCTGCGCCTGGGCCACGGTGAGCCGATAAGGCACCGGGTCGATCTCGAACAGGACGTCGCCCTTGGCGACGCGCTGGTTTTCGCGCACCGCCAGCCGCACGATGCGCCCGCCCACCGGCGAGGCGATGTGGACGTAGTCGGCGTCTATCGTGGCGTCGTCGGTGGAGGGGTAGTTCGTGCTGCGGTGATAGGCGAAGGCCAGCGCCGCGAGGCCCAGGACGACGATGAGCGCGGCGATGGCGCGGCCCTTGACGGAGGGTTTTCTGATGCCCGCGAGCTTCATGGGATCTGGCCCGTGCCGATGCCCCAGACGAGCACCCCGGCCACGAGGCCGATGGCGGTGCAAACGGAAAGCGGGTAAGGCACGGTTTCCGACCAGCCGGTCATGACGAATAGCCGGTGCCCGGCCAGAGCGGCGGCAACGCCGGCCACCGCGCTCAACAGCCAATGCGGAAAGTAAGCCCCGAACAGGGCGTACGATGGAGCGCCCATTTTGCGTTTCCTGCCAAGGGAGTGGAAGTGCGGGCAGGATACCGCCAATGCGCGGTTTGGGGAAGCCGCCGGGAATCGGCCTCTCTTGCGCGGGCAGGCCGGAAAAACGCGGCGGCGGATCGCTCGCGCCTTGGCACTCGGCAGGGTTTACACCCATTAATTGGATTTCTGATTGACCGTTAAGGCCTGGAAATAAGTTCGGACATATTTCCTTCGATTTTCGCGGCATTTCGGTCCGGAGCCGCGCCCGCCTTCAGTTCAACCCCTCGGAAATCCGGTCTAGCCCTATGTTTGCGAATTTTTCCATCAGAGCGCGGGTGTCGCTCGCGTTCGGACTGCTTGTGGTGCTGATGCTGGTCGTCGCCGCGCTGGGCGAACTCGGCGCGCTGCGCGGCAAGAATGCCTTGCACGATACCTACTCCGTCCAACTGGCCTCGGCAGTGGCGCTGGGGGACAGCAAGTACAACCTGGCCATCGCGCGCGTGGCCATCGACCGGGCGCTGCTGGGTTCGAACGCGGCCGACCTGCCGGGCCTGGCGCAGAAAGCGCGCGACTACCTGGCGACGTCGCAAAAAGCCTATGCGCGCTACCTGGCGCTGCCCAAGCGCAGCGAGGAAGCGCAACTGGCCAAGGCCGTGTCGAGCGATTGGGACAAGCTGCTGGCCGGCGCGATCACGCCGGCGCTGCAGGCCCTGCAAAACGGCGACGCGGCGACGGCCAACCGGTTCACGATGGAAGTCATGCCGCCGCTCTCGCTGAACCTCACCAAGAGCCTGGACCGGCTCAACGCCTGGCTCATGCAGCAAGGCCAGGACAATTACGGCCAGTTCCAGCAGACGCTGACGCGCATCAGCCTCGCAGCGGGCGTGGCGCTGGCGTTCGGCGTGATGGTCGCGCTGGCGTGCACGGTCGGCCTGCACCGGGCGATTTCCCGCCCGCTCGGGCATGCGCTGGAGGTGTGCTCGTCGATGGCGCAGGGCAACCTCACGCAGCGGATCGAGGTGCGCGGCCGCGACGAGATGAGCCAGATGATGCTCGGCCTGTCGCAGATGCAGGCGGGCTTGCGCGGCACCGTGTCGACCATGAGCGAGAGCTGCGAATCGATGGCCACGGCGACGCAGCAGATCGCCTCGGGCAACTCGGACCTGTCGCGGCGCACCGAGTCCCAGGCGGCGGCCCTGCAGCAGACCGCCGCCAGCATCGAGGAACTGACCGCGACGGTGCGGCAGAACAGCGGGAGCGCCAGCAGCGCGAGCGGGCTCGCCAACCAGGCGACAGGCGTTGCCCAAACCGGCGGCGAGGTGATGGCGCGCGTGGTGGCGACCATGTCGGGCATCCGCGAACAATCCACCAAGATCGCCACCATCATCGGCACCATCGAGTCGATCTCGTTCCAGACCAATATCCTTGCGCTGAACGCGGCCGTCGAGGCGGCGCGGGCCGGCGAACAGGGCCGCGGTTTCGCCGTGGTGGCGGCCGAGGTGCGCACGCTCGCGCAGCGCTCGGCGTCGGCGGCGCGGGAGATCAAGACCCTGATCGACGGCGCGGTCGGCCGCATCGCCGAAGGTTCGGGCCTGGTCGACTCCGCCGGCCGGACGATGGACGAAATCGTCCAGTCCATCCAGCGCGTCAGCGGGATCATGGACGAAGTGGCCACCGCGTCCCGGGAGCAGGGCGACGGCATCGAGCAGGTCAACCAGGCGATTTCGCAGATGGACGAGGCCACCCAGCAAAACGCCGCGCTGGTCGAGGAAACCACCGCCGCCGCCGTGTCGCTGGCCGAGCAGGCCCAGGTGCTGCGCGATGCCGCCGCGCGCTTTCGCATTTAACATGCGGACCTGACACGCGTATTTCCTCCTGCTTCGCCATCGGGTTGCTGCATGGCGGCTTTCCTATCCTGGGTAAGATGGGACGACAGGCAGTGGTTGTCACGGCCTGCCGATAATGCCGAAGGAGAGAGAATCATGAGGATTTACCCAGGACTCAAGCTTGTCGCCGCGCTCGCATGCGGGGCGGTTGCCGCGCTGCCGATGTCGGCAGTCGCAGCCGAGACGGCGTCAGGAGAGCTGCTCGGCAGCGACGGCGCTGCCCACGGAACCGTTCAAGTCACGGCGGCGCCGGCAGGCGTGCTGCTGCGCATCGAAGCCAAGGGCATGGCCCCGGGCTGGCATGGCGTCCACTTCCACGAGAAGGGGGATTGCGGCGCGCCCAAATTCACCAGCGCCGGCGCCCATGTCCATTCGGTCACGCCGGTCGTGCATGGTTTGCTCAATGCCAATGCGAACGATGCGGGCGATCTTCCCAATATTTTTGTCGGGGCCGATGGCGCCATGACCGTGGAACTGTATTCGACGCTCGTCTCGCTCAAGCCGGGCGGCAGCCGCCCGGCGCTGCTCGACGCCGACGGCGCCGCGCTCGTGATACACGCCAATCCCGACGACTATCAAAGCCAGCCGATCGGCGGCTCGGGCGACCGGGTCGCGTGCGCCGTTCTCCATTGAGCGGCCCCGCGTCACAAAGTTTGCGTCAAGCACGGCAGGCCTGACCTGCCGGCCGGGTTCCCGCTTTCAACGCATCTGGAGAACGATGACGTTGCTGCTGGCCGGATTCGTCCGTTCGCGCAGGCTTTGCACGTCTGCCGGCTTCACCGCGCCGCCCTGGTTGCCCCAGGAGGTGCGGACAAAGCTCAGGACGTCCGCGAGTTCCTGGTCGGAGAGCTGGTTGCGGAAAGACGGCATGCGGTAGGCGTCCGGGACGCCGTTCGCGACGATCCGCGCCGACCCGTTCAAGGTCACGTTGATGCTGGATGCGTTTTCTTTCGCCATGGACGCCGCGGACCCGGCCAGCGGCGGTATCCATTGTCCCTGTCCGCGCCCCTGCGCGCCATGGCAGGCGCTGCATCGCGCCATGAAGGTCTGCGCGCCGGGTATCTGCAGCCGCTGACCGAGGGCCAGGGCGTCGTTCGGCGCCGTATCGGGCTGCCACGGCGGCCCATCCTTGCCGGGTGTGCCGGGCAGCGACTTCAGGTAGTGCGCAATCGCCTTCAAATCCTCGTCCGACATGAATTGCGTCGAATTGTTGAACGCATCGGCCATCGAGCCGAAAACGACGGCATGCGAGTTCCGGCCCGTCTTCAGGAACTGGGCGATGTCGGCTTCGCTCCAGCGGCCCAGCCCCGTGTTCGCATCGCCCCGCAGGCTGGGCGCATACCAGCCGTCGAGCAGCGCGCCGGAAAGGTAGCGCGGGTCGCTGTCGTCGAGCGCTATCTCGTTCATCGCGACGCTGCGCGGCGTATGGCAGCTGCCGCAATGGCCGGCGCCCTGGACGAGATAGGCGCC
>DASWPO010000271.1:0-8672 GCA_036404015.1 Bordetella sp.
GCCTGACGAGGTGGCCTTGGCGGCCATCGCTTCGGATCTCCCGGCGGCCCTTTGCGCGGCATTGCGCGCCGACAGCCAGTCCCGATAATCCTCCAGGTCGCCTTCGAACTCCTGCACCCGGCCGTCGGCCACGATCCAGAAGCTGTCCACCGTGGTGCGCAGCAGGTGCCGGTCGTGCGAGACCAGCAGCATGCTGCCCGAGAACTCGGCCAGCGCGGTGGCCAGGGCCTCGCGGGTTTCCACGTCCAGGTGGTTGCTGGGTTCGTCGAGCAGCAGCAGGTTGGGCTTTTGCCAGACAATGAGCGACAGCGCCAGGCGGGCTTTTTCGCCGCCGGACATGGGGCCGACCTTGCTCAGTACCGTTTCGCCCGAGAAACCGAAGCCGCCCAGGTAGTTGCGCAGCTCCTGCTCGCGCACCTCGGGCGCCAGGCGCGCCAGGTGCTGCAGGGGCGTGCCGTCCAGGTCCAGCATGTCGAGCTGGTGCTGGTGGAAGTAGCCGATGGCCAGTCCGCGCGAGGCGCGGCGTTCGCCGCCCAGCGGCGCCAGCTCTTCGGCCAGGGTCTTGATCAGCGTGCTCTTGCCCGCGCCGTTCACGCCCAGCACGCCGATGCGCGCGCCGGCGCGCACCATGAGGGTCACGTCGCGCAGGATCGGCGCATCGTAGCCCGCGTCCATATGTTCCATCACCAGCAGCGGGTCGGGCATGTGATCGGGCGAGGGGATGCGGATGTCGATGCCGGCTTCGGCGTGCAGGGGCGCGAGCGTCTCCATGCGGGCCAGGGCCTTGACCCGGCTCTGGGCCTGCTTGGCCTTCGAGGCCTTGGCCTTGAATCGGTCGATGAAGCCTTGCAGCCGGGCGGCTTCGCGGGTCTGGCGTTCGTGGGCAATGCTGGTCTGCCGCAGGCGCTCGGCGCGCTGGGTGATGAAATCGTCGTAGCCCCCCTTGTAGCGATTCAGCTTGCCGTGGTCGAAGTGCAAGATGGCGCGCGCCACGGCATCGAGGAACTCGGTGTCGTGCGAGATCAGCAGCACGGTGCCGGGGTAGGCGGCCAGCCACTTCTCCAGCCACAGCATGGCGTCCAGGTCCAAGTGGTTGGTGGGTTCGTCCAGCAGCAACAGGTCGGAAGGCGCCATCAGCGCGCGCGCCAGGGCCAGGCGCATGCGCCAGCCGCCCGAGAAGCTCGCCACCGGGTTCATCCATTCAGTGGGCTTGAAGCCCAGGCCGGCCAGCAATTGTTCGGCGCGCGAGGCGGCGTCCCAGGCGCCGGCCTCGGCCAGTTCGGCCTCCACCTCGGCGATCTGCGTGCCTTGGTCGTCGGTCAAGGCGGCGCGCCTGGCCTGCAGGTCGCGCAGGCGCGTGTCGCCATCGATGACGAATTCGCGGGCAGGGCGGTCGTCGGCGTGGATCTCTTGCGCCACGCTGGCGATGAACCAGGCAGCGGGCAGGTCCAGCGTGCCGGCATCGGCGTCGAGCTCGCCGGTCAAGAGCGCGAACAGGGTCGATTTGCCCGCGCCGTTCTTGCCCACGATGCCCACCCGTTCGCCGGGGTGAACCACGAAATCGGCGCCGTCGAGCAGCACCTTGGTGCCGCGGCGCAAGGTCAGTCCGGAAGCGCGTATCACGGGTTTAACTGCGACGGGGCCAACTGTTCCCGCGTGAGCAGCATGATCTGGTCGGACGTGAGGGCCGTCTCTAGCCACACGGGTTCGAGCTGCGGGAAAGCCGCGACGAAGTTCTCGGCTTCGTGGCCGATTTCCAGCACCAGCATGCCTTCCGGGGCCAGGTAACGCGGCGCGGCGTCAAGGATGCGCCGCACCAGGTCCATGCCGTCAGCCCCGCCGCCCAGGGCCATCCCGGGCTCGTGGCGGTATTCGGGCGGCAGCGCGTCCATGGACGACTGGTTCACATAAGGCGGATTGCAGACGATCACGTCATAGGCCTGGATGGGCAGGGAGTCGAACAAATTGCCGTGGTGCAGGGCAAGACGATCCTGCAGGCCATAGTCGTCCACGTTGCGGCGGGCCACGGCCAGCGCATCGGGCGAGAGGTCCACCGCGTCGACCTGCGCGTTGGGAAAGGCCAGGGCGGCGAGAATGGCCAGGCAGCCCGATCCGGTGCACATGTCCAGGGCGCGCGTGACGGCCCCGGAGTCGGCCACCCAGGGCGACAGGCCCTCGTCGAGCAGTTCGGCGATGGGCGAGCGCGGCACGATGACGCGCTCGTCCACGTAGAAGCGGCGGCCGCGCAGCCAGGCCTCGTGCGTGAGATAGGCGGCCGGCACGCGCTCGGCCACGCGCCGGTCGATGAGGCCCAGCACCGCCGCGCGCTCGCCGTCCAGCACGCGGGCCTCGAGGAACGGGTCCAGCGTGTCCAGCGGCAGATGCAGCGCGTGCAGCACCAGGTACACGGACTCGTCCCAGGCATTGTCCGAGCCGTGGCCCAGCGCCACCCGGGCGGCGTTCAGGCGCGACACGCCATAGCGCACCAGGTCTCGCACGGTCAGCAGCGCATCGCGGGATTCGGAAACAGCCATGCCCATCAGCCCCTCACCAGCAGATTTTCCAGGGTGCGGCGGTAGATGTTCTTCAGCGGCACCAGATCGTCGAGCAGGATGCGCTCGTTGATTTTGTGGATGGTGGCATTGCCGGGGCCGAATTCGATCACCTGCGGGCAGATCTTGGCGATGAAGCGCCCGTCGGACGTGCCGCCCGTGGTCGAGAGTGCCGTCGTCACGCCGGTTTCGTCGGCGATCGCCTTGGAGAGCGCATCGGTCAGCGAGCCGCGCGGCGTGAGGAAGGGCTCGCCGCCCAGTCCCCAGTCCAGGTCGTATTCCAGGCCGTGGCGGTCCAGGATGGCGTGCACGCGGGACTTGAGGCTCTCCGGCGTGCTGGCCGTGGAAAAGCGGAAGTTGAACAGCGCCACCGCTTCGCCCGGCACCACGTTGGTGGCGCCGGTGCCCGAATTCAGGTTGGACACCTGGAAGGTCGTGGGCGGGAAGTATTCGTTGCCCTGGTCCCATTCCTGCGACACGATCTCGGCCAGCACCGGCGCCAACTGGTGGATGGGGTTGCGCGCCAGGTGCGGGTAGGCCACGTGGCCTTGCACGCCGCGGACGGTGAGCTTGCCCGACAGCGAGCCGCGGCGGCCGTTCTTGCAGGTGTCGCCGAGCTTCTCGCCCGAGGTCGGCTCGCCCACGATGCAATAGTCGAGCTGCACGCCGCGACGCTTCAGTTCCTCGCAGACGATCACGGTGCCGTCCACGGCCGGGCCTTCCTCGTCGGAGGTCAGCAGCAGGGCGATCGAGCCTTCGTGGCCGGGATGGGCCGCCACGAACTCCTCGCTGGCCACGATGAACGCGGCGATCGAGCTTTTCATGTCGGCCGCGCCGCGGCCGTACAGGTATCCGTCACGTTCGGTGGGCGCGAAGGGATCGCTTTCCCATTTGTCGCGCGGGCCGGGCGGCACCACGTCGGTATGCCCGGCGAACACCACCAGCGGGCCGCTCGCGCCGCGGCGCGCCCACAGGTTGGTGACCCCGCCGCGTTCGATGGTTTCGCAGGCGAAACCCGCGGGGGCGAGCCGCTGGGTGATCAACTGCTGGCAGTCGATGTCGTCCGGCGTGACCGACGGGCGGGCGATGAGGTCGCGGACCAGGTCCAGGACGGCGGATGTCGTCATCAAGCTCTCAGCAGGTCGTTGATGCTGGTCTTGGCGCGGGTCTGCGCGTCCACGCGCTTGACGATCACCGCGCAGTACAGGCTGTGCGTGCCGTCGGCCGAGGGCAGCGAGCCCGACACCACCACCGAGCCCGAGGGGATGCGGCCGTAGCTGATCTTGCCCGTGGCGCGGTCGAGGATCTTGGTGCTCTGCGACAGGAAGGTGCCCATGGCCAGCACCGAGTTCTCTTCCACGACCACGCCTTCCACCACTTCGGAGCGCGCGCCGATGAAGCAGTTGTCTTCGATGATGGTGGGGTTGGCCTGCAGGGGTTCCAGCACGCCGCCGATGCCGACGCCGCCCGACAGGTGCACGTGCTTGCCGATCTGGGCGCACGAGCCCACGGTGGCCCAGGTATCGACCATGGTGCCTTCGTCGACGTAGGCGCCGATGTTGACGTACGAGGGCATCAGCACCACGCTCTTGCCGATGAAGCAGCCGCGGCGCGCCACGGCGGGCGGCACCACGCGGTAGCCGCCGGTCTTGAAGGCGGTCTCGCCGTACTCGGCGAACTTGAGCGGCACCTTGTCGTAGAACTGCAGGGGCGACTGGCCCATCACGGCGTTGTCCTGCAGGCGGAAGGACAGCAGCACGGCCTTCTTGATCCATTGGTGCGTGATCCAGGCGCCGTCGACTTTCTCGGCAACGCGCAGGCGGCCCACGTCCAGCGCGTTCAGGGTGTGCTCAACGGCTTCGCGGATCTCGGCGCTGGCGTCGAAGGGCGACAGGCCGGCGCGGTGTTCCCAGGCGCCGTCGATGGCAGTTTGCAGGTCTAGGGTCATGGTGTGGACTCGAGTGTGGGTTGAACGGAATGAATGAGGGTTCGTGCGGCTGCAATCAAAGGGCCGCGGCGGCAAATCGGGCAATGCGTTCGGCAGCCTCCCGGCACTGCGCGGGTTCGGCCACCAGGGCCAGGCGCAACCGGCCTTGCCCGGGGTTGATGCCATGGGCCTCGCGGGCCAGGTAGCTGCCGGGCAGGACCGTCACGCCGGTGGCGGCATACAGGCGGGCCGCGAAATCGGCATCGGAGCCGGGCGCGCGGGCCCACAGGTAGAACGAAGCCTGCGGCGCCTGCACGTCGAGCACGGGCTGCAGGACAGGCAGCACGGCGTCGAATTTTTCGCGGTACTGGCGGCGATTGTCGCGCACATGGGCCTCATCGGACCAGGCCGCGATGCTGGCGGCCGAGACGACCGGGCTCATCGCGCCGCCATGATACGTGCGATAGCGCAGAAAGGGCGCGATGAGCGCGGCGTCGCCCGCCACGAAGCCCGAGCGCAGGCCCGGCACGTTGGAGCGCTTGGACAGGCTGGAAAACACCATCAGCCGGGCATAGTCGCCGCGGCCGAGCTGGTGCGCGGCCAGCAGGGCCCCCAGGGGCGGGTTCGCCTCGTCCAGGTAGATCTCGGCATAGCACTCGTCGGACGCGATCACGAAGCCATGGCGCTCGGACAGGTCGAACAGCACGCGCCAGTCATCGAGCGACATGACGTTGCCGGCCGGGTTGCCGGGCGAGCAGACGAACACCAGCCGGGTATCGCGCCAGACGGCCTCGGGCACGGCCAGCCAGTCGCCGCCGAAATTGCGGGCCGGGTCGGCGTTGAGGTAGTAGGGTTCGCCGCCGGCCAGCAGGGTGGCGCCCTCGTAGATCTGGTAGAAGGGGTTGGGGCACACCACCTTGCCGCCGCGGGCCGGGTCCAGCACCACCTGCGTGAAGGCGAACAGCGCCTCGCGCGAACCGAGCACCGGTAGCACCTGGGTGCCGGCATCCGGGGCGGGAATGCCGTAGCGGCGCCCCAGCCATTGCGCGATGGCCTCGCGCAGCCGCGCGTCGCCCTGGGTCGAGGGATAGACGGACAGGCCCTGCAGGTTTTCCCGCAGGGCGCGCAGCACGCACTCGGGCGCGGCATGCTTGGGCTCGCCGATCGACAGGTCGATCGGCGCAAGGTCTTGCGGCGGCGCTCCGGCCGCGGCCAGCAGGGCGCGCAGCTTTTGGAACGGGTAGGGGTGCAGGAGGTCCAGGCGGGAATTCATGGGGCAGGATTTTAACAAGCAAGCTACAATAATGAGCTTGGCCTTTGCGAGGGTGGCGAAATTGGTAGACGCACCAGGTTTAGGTCCTGACGCCGTAACAGGTGTAGGGGTTCGAGTCCCCTCCCTCGCACCAGTTGACTGCCCCCACTCGCACAAAGTGCGAGTCGCCCCCCGCGGGGGCTGGTAGGTTCTTGCCCGCATTGTTTCTGGGTTCTTGCCTGCCTTGTTTCTGGGTTCTTGCCCGTATTCTCTTTGGGTTCTTGCCCGTATTGTCTTTGGGTTCTTGCCAGCGCCGGGCTTTTCTTTCCACGACTTATGAACATCCTCAGCAGCCGGCTCGCCACGCTTGAAAACGGCATGAGCCTGTCCACGACGATCGATGGCGAATCGCTCACGGTGTATGCCGTGCTGGGCGAGCCCGATTTCGAGATCATCCCGCGCATCGTGCCGGTGGCGCTGGTCGAGGCCGGGGCCGAGATCCATGCCGCGGTGGTCGACGGCGTCGATCAGGCGCAAGACCAGATCGACGAGGTGCTCGACAACGTCAATCCCGGCGACGCCGTGGTGTTTTTCTGCGCCGACGAAAATTGTTACAATGCGGCGCTAGACCTGCTGGGACTACCTGTCGACGACTGATTTGCCCCTGCCTGGAAGGGCTTGGGCAAAATAACAACAAAAAAGTAAAAAACTGACGTTTTGCTTTTATTGGCTGGCGATACTACGCTTTGTCATGGATTGCGTGCTACCATGCGTCCCCTACGGATTGGGGTGTTGAGTTCGTACAGTGCTATGCCTTTTGGCAGCCGTTTACTGGTTCCCTCCTTGCTAGATCCGTGGTCCCGGGCATGTGCCCTCTATTAGCAATTTGTTTAGGAAAATCAGTATGGAAACCGGCGTCGTCAAGTGGTTCAACGCGGAAAAAGGTTATGGCTTCATCACCCCGGAATCGGGTGGCAAGGACCTGTTCGCGCACTTTTCGGAAATTCAATCGCAGGGCTTCAAGACCCTGGAAGAAAACCAGCGCGTCAGCTTCGTGACCGCCATGGGCCCCAAGGGTCCTCAGGCCACCAAGATCCAAGCGCTGTAAATCACGGCCTTCGGGCCTGATGGCAAAAAAGCCCCGCAAGGGGCTTTTTTTATTGCGCCTCGCGGCCGTGCTCAGTGATGCTTGCCGTGGTCTTCGCCCGCGCTGGTCAGGCGGTCGACACAGGCGATGCCCAGGGCCGACAGAATGAACACCACGTGGATGATGGTCTGCCACATCACTCCTTCGCTGGTGACGCGGGCCGAAGGGCCGCCCAGGTTGCTGGCCTCGATGAAGGTGCGCAGCAGGTGGATGGATGAAATGCCCACGATGGCCATGGCCAGCTTCACCTTGAGCAGGCTGGCATCCACATGGCCGAGCCACTCGGGATGGTCGGGGTGGTCGCCCAGGTTCAACCGCGATACAAAGGTTTCGTAGCCGCCCACGATCACCATGATGAGCCGGTTGGAGATCATCACCACGTCGATCAGGCCCAGCACCATCAGCATGATTTCCTGTTCGCCGACGGTGGTGGCGTGGGCAACCAGGTGCCACAGCTCCTTGATGAACTGCACGACATAGACGCACTGGGCTACGATCAGGCCGAGGTATAGCGGCAACTGCAGCCAGCGCGAGCTGAAAATGACGGCCGGTAGCGGTTTGAGGCGTGGAACGGAGGAGCTCATGGGCGGTTTCTGCCGTAAAAATCGGGACGTTCGATTCTAGCAACCCGGCCCGTTGCGCGTCGGTCGCGGCGGCCGGATGCAGCCCGTCCCCATGCCGCCGGGAGGGTTGCCGGGTTTCCGGTAAAATGAGTGGTTTAGCCGCCGTGTTTCTTCTTGCGGTCTCTTTTCTCATCTTTCGCAAATAGGTCTTTGTAATGCAGCCTGTGGTTCAAACCCTCTCCGGCCTGGAGCGCCGTATTGATCTGGCCGTCTCTGTGGCCGACGTCGAAAAAGAAGTGCAGACGCAGCTCAAGCGCGTGGCTCGCACCGCCAAGGTCCAGGGCTTTCGTCCGGGCAAGGCGCCGATGGCCATGCTCGAGCGCAGCCACGGCCCCGGCATCCGCTACGACGTGATCAACAGCCAGATCGGCCGCGCCTTCGAGCAGGCCGTCGAAGAAGCCAAGCTGCGTGTCGCCGGCGCGCCCAACGTCGAGCCCAAGACCGAAGGCGTGGGCGAGGACACCCTGGCTTTCACCGCCACCTTCGAGGTCTATCCCGACGTGGCCGTGCCCGACCTGTCGGCGCTGTCGGTCGCTCGCAGCACCACCGAAGTCACCGATGCCGAAGTCGACAAGACCATCGAAGTGCTGCGCAAGCAGCGCGCCGTGCACGAGCCCCGCGAAGACCGCGCCGCCGCCGACGGCGATCGTGTCGTGCTGGATTTCGCCGGCACCATCGACGGCGTGCCCTTCGAAGGCGGCCGCGCCGAGAACTTCCCCTTCGTGCTGGGCCAGGGCCGCATGCTGCCCGAGTTCGAAGCCGCCGCCCAGGGCCTGAAGGCGGGCGAGACCAAGGTCTTCCCGCTCAAGTTCCCCGACGACTACCAGGGCAAGGAAGTCGCCGGCAAGACCGCCGAATTCACCATCACCGTCCGTGAGGTCGCCGAAGGCGTGCTGCCCGCGGTCGATGCCGAGTTCGCCAAGCAGCTGGGCGAGGCCGACGGCAACGTCGACAAGCTGCGCGCCGACATTCGCGGCAACATCGAACGCGAGGCCAAGGGCCGCGCCGAAGCCCGCACCAAGAACAGCGTCATGGACGCCCTGGTCGAGGCCGCCAAGTTCGACGTGCCCAAGTCCCTGGTCGACTCCGACGTGGAAAGCCGCGTCGCCGCCGCCCGCGAAGACCTCAAGCAGCGCGGCGTGCCCAATGCCGACTCCATGCCCATCCCGCC
>DASWPO010000272.1:0-5586 GCA_036404015.1 Bordetella sp.
CCAGCCAGAGATACGGCGGCAGGATGGCCAAGGTCCGGCCGGAAAAGCGGCCCGGGGACCTGGAGCGGCCGGACATGGGCTTCATGCCGACAGCACCGTGGCGCTGTCGGCGTCCCAGCTCACGAAGGCCTCCTCGCCGATGCCTGGCGCGTCCATGCGGGCCAGCGCCAGGCTGGGCACGCTGGCCTCGACCATCTTGCCGGAATCCAGGCGCACCTGGTAGAGCGCGTAGCCGCCCATCCAGGCCATGTGGCTCACGATGCCGTGGGCCCAGTTGAAGTCCCCCGGCGGTTGTTCGCGCCCGACCACGATGCGCTCGGGCCGGATGGACACGGCCACGTCCATGCCCAGCGGCTCGCTCACGCCGTGGCTGACGACCAGGCGGCGCGGCAGGTCGCCGGACTCGATGGCGACATGGTCGGGCTCGTCGACCACGATGGCGCCCTCGAACAGATTGGTCGAGCCGATGAAGCCGGCCACGAAACGCGAATTGGGAAAGGCGTAGACGTCCTGCGGGGTGCCGCACTGCACGATCCGGCCTTCGGTCATCACGGCCAGCCGGTGCGCCATGGCCATGGCCTCTTCCTGGTCGTGCGTGACCAGGATGCAGGTCACGCCCACCTGCTCGAGGATCTTGACCAGCTCGATCTGGGTCTTCTGGCGGATCTGCTTGTCCAGCGCCGACATGGGCTCGTCGAGCAGCAGCAGCTTGGGACGCTTGACCAGGCTGCGGGCGAGCGCCACGCGCTGCTGCTGGCCGCCCGAGAGCTGGTGCGGCTTGCGGCGCGCGTAGGCGGCCATCTGCACCAGCGCCAGGGCCTCGAACACGCGGTCGTGGATGTCGGCGCGGTCGATGCCCTCCTGCTTGAGGCCGAAGGCCACGTTGGCCTCGACCGTCATGTGCGGAAAGAGCGCGTAGGACTGGAACATCATGTTGACGGGCCGGCGGTACGGCGGCACGCCGGTGATGTCCTCGCCGTCGAGCAGGATGCGGCCCGAACTGGGCTGCTCGAAGCCGGCCAGCATGCGCAACAGCGTGGACTTGCCGCTGCCCGAGCTGCCCAGGAGCGCGAAGATCTCGTTGCGGGCAACCGCCAGGTTGACCGAGCGCACGGCGACCACGTCGCCGAAAATCTTGACGACCTCGTCGATCTTGACGAATTCGTCCTGCCCCGTGCCCTGGCGGCTATCGATCATCCGCTTATCGTCCGGATTTCAGTTCCGCCCACAGGCGGGTTTGCAGGCGCAGGATGTCCATGGGCAGGGCCTTGATGACGAACAGGGTCTTGGTGACGTCGGCCGGCGGGTAGATCATGGGGTTGTTGGCCACATCGGGGGTCACGTACTTGCGCGCCTCTTTGTTGGCGTTGGGGTAGTACATGGTGTTGGTGATGGCCGCGTGCACCTGCGGGGTCTCGATGTAGTTGATGAAGGCCAGCGCCTGCTCGGGGTGCGGGGCGTCCTTGGGAATGACCATCACGTCGAACCAGGCCGGCGCGCCGCCCTGGGGGATGAAGTAGTTGATCTCGTAGGGCTTGTTCGCTTCCTGGGCGCGGCGGCGGGCGATCATCACGTCGCCCGAATAGCCGTAGACCATGCACAGGTCGCCCGAGGCCATTTCGTCGATATAGCCCGAGGAGCTGAACTGGCGGATGTAGGGGCGGATTTTCTTCAGCAGGTCCAGCGCCGCCTTGTAGTCGTCGGGGTTGGTGCTGTTGGGATCCTTGCCCAGGTAGTGCAGCGCCGCCGGGAACACCTGGCTGGCCTCGTCGAGCATCGAGATGCCGCAATCCTTGAGCTTGGCGGCGTTGTCGGGATTGAAGAGCGTGTCCCAGCTGCCGAGATCGGCCTTGTCTCCCAGGAGCTGCTTGACCTTGGTGACGTTGTAGCCCAGGCCGTCGGTGCCGTAGCCCCAGGGTATGGCGTACTGGTTGCCCGGGTCGACCGTGGCCACCAGGGCCATGGTGTCGGGGTCGAGGTACTGCCAGTTGGGGATCTTGGACTTGTCCAGCTTCTGGAACAGGCCCGCCTGGATCTGGCGCGCGGCGTAGTGGGTGGACGGCACCACCACGTCGTAGCCCGAACGCCCCGTCAGCAGCTTGGCCTGCAGGGTGTCGTTGCTGTCGTAGACGTCATAGCGCACCTTGATGCCGGTGGCCTTTTCGAACCCGGAGAGGGTGTCGGGCGCGGTGTACTCGGCCCAGTTGTAGACGTTGACGACGGGGTCTTCGGCACGGGCGCTGCCCGCGGCCAGCGCCAAGGCCGCCGCCAGGACTGCCGCCATCGTGTGTTGTCCGAGCTTCATGCCCTCTCCCCTGCCTGGATCTTGAGCCCAGGATTTTCCGAAAGGCGAAATGATAAAGCCTATCCGGCCCGGTTGCGCATCCAGTCGGCCACCCCGTAGAACGAATGCAGGATGCGCTCGAGCAGCACCTCGGGCACGCCCTGGTCGAGCATGGCGCGGCCCATGCAGGCCACCCACTGGTCGCGCTCGGTTTCGCCTATGGAAAACGGCAGGTGGCGCGCCCGCAGGCGCGGATGGCCGAAACGCTGGATGTAGTGGTCGGGCCCGCCGAAATAGCCGCACAGGAACCAGAACAGCTTGTTGCGCGCATTGTCCAGGCTGGGGCCGTGCACGGCGCGCAGCGCGGCGAAATCGGCCTCCATGTCCATCAGGTCGTAGAAATGATCGACCAGGGCGCGGATGGCGGGCTCGCCGCCCAGCAGCTCGAACAGGGTCTTGCTGGTGTCCAGGGGCTCGAAGATCGGTTCGACGCGGGTGGTCGCGGTCATGGAATACTCGTCTAAACGGGAAAGGCCCGGAATCTTGTCTGCCTGGGGAGGCGTTCAGGCTTCCCGCAAGCTTACCAAGGGTGGCGCGCGCAGGACGCCGCGCAGGGCCAGGGCTCCCCCCGTCCAGGCCACCAGCATGCCGGCCGCCGGGCCTGCCAGCCAGGGCCAGAGGCTCAGGCTCATCGTGAAATCGAATACTTGCGTGGCCAGCGCCCAGGCCACGGCCGTGGCCCCCGCCGCGGCCAGCAGGCCGGCCAGCGCCCCCACCGCCAACAGCTCGATGCGCTGGGCACGGGCCAACTGCCCGCGGGTGGCGCCCAGGGCGCGCAGCACCGCCGACTCGCGCACGCGCTCGTCGCGCGTGGACGCCAGCGCGGCGGCCAGGACCAGCATGCCCGCCAGCAGCGTGAAGGCGAACAGCAGTTGTACTGCCTTGCCCACCTCGGCCAGTACGGCCTGCAATTGATCCAGGATGGCGGCCACGTCGAAGATCGTCAGGTTGGGAAAGCGGGCGACCAGATCGCGCAGCACCGCGGCGCGGCCCGGCGGCAGGTAGAACGAGGTGATCCAGCTGCGCGGCAGGCCGGCCAGCGTGGCCGGCGACAGGATGGCGAAGAAATTGACCTGCATCGAATCCCAATCCACCTTGCGCAGGCTGGTCACCGTGGCCTCGGCCTGCTGCCCGGCCACGTCGAAGACCAGCTTGTCGCCCAGGTGCAGGCGCAGGCGCTCGGCCAAGCCGGTTTCCAATGACACCTCGCCGGTCCTGTCCGGCTTGAGCCACTGCCCTTGCACCAGGCTGTTGCTGGCGGGCAAGTCGCCGCCATAGGAAAGATTGAACTCGCGGTCGACCAGGCGCTTGGCCTGCGGATCGTCGTAGTCGTCCGGCCCGACCGGCTTGCCGTTGACGGTGATCAGCCGGCCGCGCACCATGGGCAGGAGCGTGACCCGGGACAGGCCGGCGTCGGTGAGCTGCCGCGCCACGGCATCGCGCTGGTCGTCCTGCACATTGATGAGGAACCGGTTGGGCGCGTCGGGCGGCAAGGTGCGCTGCCAGCCGGCGATCAGGTCGGTGCGGGTCATGGTGAGCAGGAGCAAGGCCATCAGCCCCACCGCCAGCGCGCAGACCTGCGTGATGGTGGCCAGCCGCCGGCGCACCACGCCCGCCAGGGCAAAGCGCAAGGCGGGCGCCCCCCGCACGGCGCCGCGCACCCGGCCCAGGGCCAGCACGCACAGCCAGGCCGCCAGCGCGAACACCAGGAAGGCGGCCAGAAAGCCCCCGGCCACCACGGCCGCCAGCTTGGCGTCGCCGGCGAACCACCAGATCATCAAGGCCAGCCCCAGCGCCCCCAGGAGATACCCGGTCAGGCTGCGGGCCGGCAGGGCATCGAGGTCGCGGCGCAGCACGCGGGCCGGCGGCACCTGGCGCAGCCGCGCCAGCGAGGGCAAGGCAAAACCCAGGAGCAGCAGCAGGCCGGTCAACACGCCCTGCAGGGCCGGCACGAAGGACGGCGCCGGCAAGCGGGTATCGATAAGGCCGGCCAGCAGCCACACCAGCACCTGGTGCACGCCATAGCCCAGCACGCAGCCCGCCAGGCAGGACAGCAGGCCCACCGCGCCGAACTCGACCAGCAGCAGCCACGTGACCTGCGACTGCCGGGCGCCCAGGCAGCGCATGACGGCAATGCCGTCGCGGTGCCGCTGCATGAAGCGGCCGGCGGCCAGCGCCACGGCCACCGCGGCGATCAGCACGGACAACAGGGCCACGAGCGAGAGGAAACGCTGCGCGCGATCGAGCGTGCGGCGCACTTCCGGGCGCCCCGACTCCAGGCTGGCGAGCCTCTGCCCGCGCTGCAGATGGTCGCCCAGCCACGATTGATAAGCCGCCACCGCCCCGCGCTGGCCGGCCGCCATCAAAACGTAATCGACCCGGCTGCCGTTGACCACCAGGTTGGTGGCCGGCAGGTCGGCCAGGTTCATCAGCACATGCGGCGACATACTGATGAACTGCATGCCGCGGTCGGGCTCGTAGGCCAGCACCTGGGCGATGCGCAGGCGCGAATCGCCCAGGCTGATGCTGTCGCCCACCTTGACATTGAGCAGCGAGAGCAATTGCGGATCGGCCCAGACGGTGCCGGGACCCGGTATCTCGCGGGTGGCGGCATCGGGGCCGTAGGGCTGGTCGGCCACCCGCAGCGTGCCGCGCAGCGGATAGCCCGGCTCGACCGCCTTGAGCGACACCAGCTGGGCACCGTCGGCGCTGCTCGCCATGGAAGGAAACTGCACCGCCGAAACCGTGTCCAGGCCACGCTGGCGGGCCTGGGCGAGAAAGTCGGGCGGCAGGGTCTCGTCGGCCTCGAGCACGAGGTCGGCGCCCAGCATCTGGGCGGAATCGCGCACCAGCGCCTGCGAGACGCGGTCGGACAGAAAGCCGACGCTGGTGATCGCCGCCACGGCCACCACCAGGGCCAGGATGAGCAGGCGCAGTTCGCCGGCGCGGGCGTCGCGCAGCATCATGCGCAGGCCGAGGCGCCAGGCGGAGAATCGTGAGGGGGCGGGATGGGTCATACACGCATGGTAACCAATCCCGCAGGCCGAAAGCCGGCCAGCGCAACAGACTGTCGCAAAGACCGTCAGCGCGGCCTTTTGTCAACCACGCGGCGGGCCTTGCCGGTGAGGGTGCGTTCGACAAAGCCGCTCTCGGCCACGCGCACGCGGGCGGTCACGCCGATATAGGCCTTCACCGCGTGCTGCAGCTGCTTGCCCAGGTCCTCGCGCTCGCCCTCCGACAGG
>DASWPO010000273.1:0-1733 GCA_036404015.1 Bordetella sp.
CTGCAGCTCCTTGATCGCGGCCTTGAGCTGCGGCATCGAGGCGGAAATATTGGGGAGCTTGATGATGTTGGCTTCCGGCGTGGTCGCCAGCGCGCCCAACTCGGTCAGGTCGTCGGCGATCTTCTGGCCGGCGTTCAACAGGTCCGGGAACTGGGCCAGGATGCGGCCCGCCAGGGAAATGTCGCGGGTTTCCACGACGATGCCGGCGGTGTGGGTGAAGGCATCGACGATGGGCAGCAGCGACTGGGTGGCAAGGAAAGGAGCTTCGTCGGTCAGCGTATAGATGATCTTGGGCATGCTAGACATTGCGGGATCTGTCTCTCTTGCGGATGCGGGAATGTGAAGCGCGGAGCACGCCGCATGCGGATCGGGAGACGACGCGCGATGGACGTGCCGCTGGCGTCAAAACCGGGCCTCAAGCATGTTCCTTGCCGAGGCGGCGGCCGTGAGCAGCCAAGCGCGCCATTGTCGCGACTAAAGGGTGGCAGGGCAAAGCTGCGCAGGCGTATGGCGCAGGTTGCTGTGTTGCAACGGCTTTTTCTTGGCGATTTGGTTGCCGGGGAAAGCATCAAAACCCGCGCAGGCTTCTACAATAGGCCGATGAATCTGCCCAACCCCGCCATCCGCCTGAAGAACGCCTGGCGTTCCAGCCATCCTTGGATCTTCCAGAAACTGGTGGACAAGCCACCGCAGAAGCCCAAACCCGGCACGATCGTCGATGTGTTCGGCGTGGACAACGACTGGGTGGGCCGCGGCTTCTACAACGGCCACTCGCGCATCGCCGTGCGCATCCTGGAGACCGACCCGGACGTGGCCGTGGACCAGGACTGGTTCAACCGCAAGATCGCCCAGGCCGTGGCATTGCGCCGCGAGGTGCTCAAGCTGGACGAGGTTTCCGACGCCTGGCGCGTGGTGCATGCCGAAGGCGACGGCCTGTCCGGCCTGGTGGTGGACCGCTACGGCGACCTGATCGTGGTGGAGTTCTTCGCCGCAGGCATGTTCCGCCATCGCGAATGGATCTTTGAGGCGCTGCGCGCGCAATTCCCGGGGTGCCGCTTCCATGTGTTCGCCGAGGAACATGTGCAGAAGCAGGAGAGCTTCGATTTCCACAGCACCTCCGGCACCGAGGCCGAGGTCATCACCGAGTACGGCGTGAAGTTCCGCGCCGATCCGGCCGGCGCGCACAAGACCGGCTTCTTTGCCGACCAGCGCGAGAACCGCCAGTGGCTGAGCCAGCACGCAGCAGGCAAGACCGTGCTGGACCTGTGCTGCAACACCGGCGGCTTTGCCGTGTACGCGGCCGCACGTGGCGCCACCGAGGTGGTCGGCGTGGACATCGACGAGGACGTGATCGCCATCGCCAAGGGCAATGCCAGGCTCAATGGCGTGCGGCCCAGGTTCGTCCAGGCCGACCTGTTCCCATACCTGCGCGATGCCGCCGCCCGTGGCGAGCGCTACGACATGGTGATCCTGGATCCAGCCAAGATGACCCGCGACCGCGAGCAGGTCATCGCCGCGCTCAAGAAATACCTGGACATGAACAAGCTGGCCCTGGGCGTGGTCAAGCCCGGCGGCCTGTTAGCCACGTTCTAATGCACCGGCCTGGTGACCGAGGACCAGTTCCTGGACATGCTGCGTCGCGCGGCCTACTTCTCCGGCCGCACCATCCAGATCCTCAAGGTTTCCGGCGCCGGCCCAGACCATCCGTTCATGGCCCACGTCCAGGAATCGCG
>DASWPO010000274.1:0-13399 GCA_036404015.1 Bordetella sp.
AGCCGTGGGTGCCAGGTTCAGCGCCGACGCCATGCGCCGCGCCCAGGCGCTCACCTGGGACGCCACGGCAAAGATTGCCGAATTGGTCCGCCCCGGCATGCGGGAGTCCGAGGCCATCTCCGCCGGTAAAGCGCTGCTCGCCGCTCTTGGCATGGAGCGTATCTGGCATCCGGTTCAGATTCGTTTCGGGCACAACACCCTGCGGACGTTCGGCGAACCCAGCCAGGACGATCCGGTGCTGGGTGCCGACGACATCTACTCGAGGTGGTCCAGGACCATTGGCGCACCCAGCGGGTAACGGGCCGGGCGCTCTATGCCTATGCCGCAAAGCAGGCCGAGGCCATGGGCTGGAAGCTGAACCTGGACATGAAGGGTCACCGTGTCGGCGACTTTCCGCATGCCATCTACAAACCGGGGAAGCTGGCCGACCTGGCGGATACGCCGAGCGAGGGGCTGTGGATCCTGGAGATCCAGATTGCGCATCCCACGCGGCCATTCGGCGCGTTCTACGAAGATTTGCTGCAATAACCCCAGGTGCCTGTCCAGGCCCTGGATATCCCGTTCGGAGACGGCGGCCTCAACCTGAGGCCGATCCGCCCGCAGGTGCTTCGTAGCGTCGGATGCGGGTCAGCAGCGTGTCTTTCAGCTCACGCGTGACTTTGCGCAGGTCGTATTCGGTCTGCAGGTTCAGCCAGAAGCGGATTTCCATGTTGAAGAAGATGCTCAGTCGCAGCGCTGTGTCGGCGGTGACGGGGCGCTTGCCATGCACGATCTCGCTGATGCGGCTGGGCGGCACGTCGATGTCGGCGGCAAGCCGGCGCGCGGTGATCTGCATGGGTTTCATGAAGTCTTCCAGCAGGATTTCGCCAGGGTGTATGACATCCAGGGGCATGGGGGACATGGCGGACTCTTATCAGTGGTAATCGACAATTTCGACATCATGGGCACCCTCGCCCGGATGCCAGGTAAAGCACACGCGCCATTGATCGTTGATGCGGATGCTGTATTGGCCTTGCCGGTCTCCACGCAGCGTTTCGAGTCGATTGCCGGGAGGCACCTGCAGCGTGCGCAGTTCGGTGGCGGCACTGATCTGCAGCAGCTTGCGCAGGGCAACCCGTTCGATGTGTCGAAACCGTGGCACGGGAAGGCCCAGATACAGCGTTTCCGTATCCAGGCAGGCAAATGAAACGATCATAGAATATTCCGTAAAACAGAATCTGTAAAACAGAAATTGATGGATGCAGGCAGAGGCAGGACACATCATGCCCAGCAAGATCACTGGCACGTGGCCAGCAAGAGACACGTTTGTCACTATGGCATCCAAAAATATCTTGCTATTTAGTAGTGCACGATTTAATATTCAACCATCATGAACGACAGCACCACACTTTCCACAGACGCCGCTCCCGCCGCTGGGCAGGACGCCCCGCTGCTGCTGGACGACCAGCTCTGCTTCGCGCTGCATTCCACCTCGCTGGCGATGAACAAGGTCTACCGCAAGCTGCTGGGCAAGCTGGGCCTGACCTATCCGCAGTACCTGGTGATGCTGGTGCTGTGGGAGCGGGACGGGCTGATCCTGTCGGATATCGGCAAGCGGCTGTTCCTGGATTCGGCCACGCTCACGCCGCTGCTCAAGCGGCTGGAGGCGGCCGGCCTCATCCGCCGTACCCGGGCCGTGCGCGACGAACGCCAGGTCGTCATCGACCTGACGCCCGAGGGCCGGGCGCTGCGCAAGCAGGCGGCCGAGGTGCCTTACCAGGTGTTCTGCGCCACGGCCTGCACGCCCCAGGCGCTGCAGCAGCTCAAGGGCGAACTGGAGCTATTGCGCGGTCACCTGGCCGAGTACGAATAGGGCAGGGGCCATGCCGGTGGAAATTGGATGGCTATTTATATAGTTCACGATTTAATCGCTAAAGATTTTTTTTGCAACGAATATTGAGTTTCACACAAACCGCCATGTCGGCGGCGTACTTTGACCCAAGCAGTGCCTACCGGTGCCCCGCACCGTTTTCTCAAGGAGCTTCACCATGTCTCTCGAAAAAGTCCTCTACCGCGCCCAAGCCCAAGCCACCGGCGGCCGTGACGGCCGCGCCGTGTCGTCCGACAACGTGCTGGACGTCAAGCTGACCACCCCGCGCGAACTGGGCGGCGCCGGCGACAAGGGCACCAACCCCGAGCAGCTCTTCGCCGCGGGCTATTCGGCCTGCTTCCTGGGCGCCATGAAGTTCGTCGCCATGCATGACAAGATCGCCATCCCGTCGGATGTGTCGGTGCAGGGCAATGTGGGCATCGGCCCCCTGCCCACCGGCTTCGGCATCGAGGTGGAACTGAAGATTTCCCTGCCCGGCATGGACCATGCCGCGGCGCAGGCCCTGGTCGACAAGGCGCACATCGTGTGCCCGTATTCGAACGCGACCCGCGGCAACATCGACGTGACGCTCACGCTGCTGTAAGGCGTGCCGTCGCCGGGCGACCGGCGGGGCGGCCCGTTCCATGGCGCTGGAAAGCGCCTGGGCGGGCCGCCTTGTTTTGCCCGGGGCATGCGAGCGATCGTTGCGCTCCCGGAACACAGTTGACCGGGCCGGCGACCAATCCGGGATTCCACACAAAGTAGAATCCCTGCATTTGCTTATATTCCGAGGTTTGCATGCAACCGGTCATTTCGGTGCAGGGCGTGTCCAAGACCTACGCGTCGGGCCACCAGGCCCTCAAGAACATCAATCTCGACATCCGGCAGGGTGAAATCTTCGCCCTGCTCGGGCCCAACGGCGCGGGCAAGACCACGCTGATCGGCATTATCTGCGGCATCGTCAATGCCAGCGCCGGCCGCGTGCTGGCCGACGGGCACGACATCGTGGCCGATTACCGCGCCGCGCGCCAGACCATCGGCCTGGTGCCGCAGGAGCTCACCACCGACGCCTTCGAGTCGGTGTGGAGCACGGTGTCGTTCTCCCGCGGCCTGTTCGGCATGCCGGCCAACCCGGCGCACATCGAGAAGGTGCTGCGCGACCTTTCCCTGTGGGAAAAGAAGGACGAGCGCATCCGCGCGCTGTCGGGCGGCATGAAGCGCCGGGTGATGATCGCCAAGGCCCTGTCGCACGAGCCGCGCATCCTGTTCCTGGACGAGCCCACCGCCGGGGTCGACGTGGAGCTGCGCCGCAGCATGTGGGAGATGGTGCGGCACCTGCGCGAAAACGGCGTGACCATCATCCTCACCACGCACTACATCGAGGAAGCCCAGGAAATGGCCGACCGCGTCGGCGTGATCCGCAAGGGCGAGATCATCCTGGTCGAGGAGAAGGCGGCGCTGATGCGCAAGATGGGCCGCAAGCAGCTCACCCTGAGCCTGGCCGCGCCGCTGCCGGCCATTCCCGATGCGCTGCGCGGCGAGCCGCTCGAGCTTTCCGCCGACGGCCTCAAGCTGGTCTACACCTACGACCAGCACCTCGAGGGCAGCGGCAGCATCGCCGGCCTGCTGGCGCGGGTGGGCCAGGCGGGCCTGGTCTTCAACGACCTGCAGTCATCGGAAAGCTCGCTGGAAGAGATCTTCGTCAGCCTGGTGAACGAACAACAAGGAAAAACGCAATGAACTGGTACGGCGTACGCGCGATCTATCTGTTCGAGATGGACCGCACCTGGCGCACGGTGATGCAGAGCGTGGCTTCGCCGGTGATTTCCACCGCCCTGTATTTCGTGGTGTTCGGCTCGGCCATCGGCTCGCGCATGGTGCAGATCGACGGCGTGAGCTACGGGGCCTTCATCGTGCCGGGCATGGTGATGCTGTCGCTGCTCACGCAGAGCACCTCCAACGCGTCCTTCGGCATCTACATGCCGAGGTTCTCGGGCACCATCTACGAAATCCTGTCGGCGCCGGTGTCGTTCGTCGAGATCGTCATGGGATACGTGGGGGCGGCGGCCAGCAAGTCCATCGTCCTGGGCTGCATCATGCTGCTCACGGCGCGGGTGTTCGTGGAGTTCCACATCCTGCATCCGGTGTGGATGGCGGGTTTCCTGGTGCTGACTTCGCTGGCTTTCAGCCTGTTCGGCTTCATTATCGGCGTCTGGGCCGACGGGTTCGAGAAGCTGCAGGTCATCCCGCTGATGATCCTCACGCCGCTCACCTTCCTGGGCGGCACCTTCTATTCGATCAAGATGCTGCCGCCGTTCTGGCAGAAAGTGACGCTCATCAACCCGGTGGTGTACCTGATCAACGGCTTCCGCTGGAGCTTCTATGGCGTGGCCGACGTGGATGTGGGGGTGAGCCTGGGCATGACCCTGGTGTTCCTGCTGGTGTGCCTGGTCATCATCCGGTGGATTTTCCACACGGGATACCGGATGAAGCAGTAGGCCGGCGGTTGGGTTTCACGGCGGGTTTCACGGCGTTTCATGGCCTGGCGGCCCGCTCGCCGCGGCGAGCGGGCCGTGCCACGCCGGGTTATGCTGGCGGGCATGATGGATTACCCCGCGGGAGGTCGCCATGCCGGTCTGGCTGCCCATACTTAAAGCTTCCCTTCCTTACCTGACGCAGATCGTCACCACGGCGATCCCGGTGTTCACCTCGCGTTCGGCCGGCAAGGCGAGCGGCAAGCCATTGCCCGACGAGGTGGTCGGCAGGCAGATCGCCGAGCTGCAGGAGGCCGTCACCCAGAATGCCGAGTCCGTGCACACCCTGGCCAGCAAGCTGCAGGACACCTTGCAGGGCATCGATTTCGCGGCCAATGGCCTGCAGTCGCAGCTGGCCAGCCTGCGCCGGCTGGCGCGCACGGCGCTGGTCGTGGCGGTTGCCTCCCTGTGCGTGGCCGCCTGGGCCCTGACGCGAGCCTGACCCATGCCTGAAGAAAACGACATCGAACGCCGCCTGATCCAGCTCGAGGTCAAGGCAGGTTTTGCCGACGACCTGCTCGACCAGCTCAACCACACCATCTTCCGCCAGCAGCAGCAGATGGACCTGCTGCGGCGCGAACTGGCCGAACTGCGACGCCAGATGCCGGCCAGCCCGGGGCAGCCAGGCAGCCTGCGCGACGAACTGCCACCCCACTATTGATTGATACCGATGCAATCCGCTGCGCTTGGGGCAGGCAAGCCCACCCCGACTTCCTGGAGCCTTTTCCTGATTTTTACCCGCATCGGCCTGACCAGCTTCGGCGGCGGGCTGAGCGGCTGGTTGATGCGCGAGTTCGTGCAGTCGCGCCAGTGGATGGACGAAGAGGAGTTTCTCAACGGCCTGGCGATCTCGCAGGCCCTGCCCGGCGTCAATGTGACCAATATGTCGATCTGGATCGGCTACCACCTGGCCGGCGCCCGGGGCGCCGCGGCCAGCCTGTCGGGCATTTTGCTGCCGCCGGCCGTCTTCGCGGTGCTGCTGAGCGTGCTGTTCGCGCTGCTGTCGGGCTATCCGCTGGTCCATGTCTGGCTGGCTGGCGCGGCCGCGGCGGCCATCGGCCTGTCGCTGTCCATGGCCATCACGGCCGTGCGGCGGGTGCGCCGGCGCGTCCTGCCGCTGGTGTTCATGGTGCTGGTGTTCGTGATGGTGGCCATCCTGCGCCTGTCGCTGGTATGGGTGGTGCTGGGCCTGGGCCCGATCAGCGTCGCGCTGGAATACCTGCGCTTGCGGCGGGCAGGGAAGCAGGCATGATGTCGGCATTGTGGGGTTTGTTCTCGACGTTCGTGCCCATCTCGCTGGTGACCGTGGGCGGCGGCCAGGCCACGGTCGCGGAGATCCAGCGCCAGGTGGTCGACACGCATCACTGGCTGACGCAGGCGCAGTTTCTCAATGCCTTTGCCATCACGCGCATGGCGCCCGGGCCGGGCTCGCTGCTGGTGACCCTGATCGGCTGGCAGGTGGCCGGCTTCTGGGGGGCGGTGGTGGCCACGGCGGCCATGTTCGGCCCCACGGCCATCCTGCTGTTCACCATCGCCTATTTCTGGCGCAGGCAGCGGGGCGCGAACTGGCAGCTGGCGCTGGAGAGCGGCCTGCGGCCCATTGCGGCGGGCATGATGGCCGCCGCGGTGTACGTGCTGATGAGCACGCTCGAAGGCGGCTGGATGGCGCAGGCGATCGCGCTGATCTCGACCGGGTTGGTGATGTTCACGCGCGTCAATGCCTTGCTGCTGGTGCTGGGCGGCGGCGTGGCGCTGATTCTGTGCCAGATGTCGGGCCTGGCTTGAAAAGCTTGATGGGCCGGACAAGTTCCGGACATGACGAGGGGTACTGATTTGGATTGGAACGCACAGTTGAGCGCCAGCCTGGTCTGGCTGGCCGAGACCTTCTGCATCGTGATCGTGGTCGCCGCGATCGCGGCGGCGATCTTCGCGCGCAGCACGAAGTGGGGGCGGCAGTTCTGGCGCCTGGCCTGGCCGTATTTCACGCCCAGGCGCAGCTGGAGGCCGCTGGCGATGGTCTGCCTGCTGGTGTTCTTCTCGCTCTTCGGCGTGCGCATGCAGGTGCTGTTCTCGTTCTGGTACAACGGCTTCTACAGCGCCCTGCAGGCCCTGGACCAAAACGCGTTCTGGCGCTTCATGGGGCTGTTCGCGGTGCTGGCGGCGGTGCACGTGGTGCGTGCCTTGACGGCCTACATCATCGGTCAGGCCTTCGACATCCGCTGGAAGATATGGCTTAACGACCGGCTCACGCAAGACTGGCTGGGCAAGCGGGCCTATTACCGCGGGCAGTTCGTCGATCATGCGGTCGACAACCCCGACCAGCGCATCCAGCAGGACGTCACCCTGTTCATCGAGGGCTCGCGCACCCTGGCCATGGGCGTGATCAGCTCGGCAGTGTCGCTGGTGGCCTTCACGGCCATTCTCTGGAGCCTGTCGGCGCCGCTCACGCTCATGGGGGTGGAGATCCCGCGCGCCATGGTGTTCCTGGTCTACGTGTACGTGGTGGTGGCCACCTGGCTGGCGTTTCGCATCGGCCGCCCGCTGATCCGGTTGAGCTTCCTGGCCGAGCAGCTCACGGCCAATTTCCGCTATGCCTTGATGCGCTTGCGCGAGAACGCCGAGAACGTGGCCTTCTACCAGGGCGAGGACGTGGAGCGCGGCACGCTGTTCACGCGCTTCAAGGCCTACATCGCCAATCAATGGGCGTTGATCTTCCGGACCCTGCGATTCGATGGCTTCAACCTGGTGATCAGCCAAGTGGCGGTGGTGTTTCCCTTCCTGCTGCAGGCGCCGCGTTTTTTCAGCGGCGCACTCAAGCTGGGCGACGTGATGCAGACCTCGCAGGCCTTCGGCCAGGTGCAGGACGCGCTGTCGTTCTTCCGCACGTCCTACGACAGCTTTGCCCAGTACCGCGCCACCCTGGATCGCCTGGACGGCTTCCTCGACGCCAATTCGGCCGCGCGGGAATTGCCCGCCGTGCAATCGGCCGAGCAGGCCGCCGGCCTGCGGCTCGAGGGCTTGTCCGTGACGCGGCCCGACGGCCAGGTGCTGTTGCGCGATCTCAACCTGCAGTTGCAGCCGGGGCAGTCGGTGCTGATCAAGGGACCCTCGGGCAGCGGCAAGACCACGCTGCTGCGCGCCGTGGCCGGCCTGTGGCCTTATGCGCAGGGCAAGGTGGCGCGGCCGCTGGGTGCGCAGTCGCTATTCCTGTCGCAGCGTCCCTACCTGCCGCTGGGCGACCTGCGCGGCGCCGTGGCCTATCCGAGCCAGGCCGATCCGGCCGACGACGCCCGCCTGCAGGCGGCCCTGCGCGCGGTAAACCTCGGGCACCTGACCGGCAAGCTGGGCGAGGTGGCCGAGTGGTCGCGCATCCTGTCCATCGGCGAGCAGCAGCGCGTGGCGTTTGCCCGCGTGCTGGTCAACCAGCCCAAGGTGATCTTCCTGGACGAGGCCACGTCCGCCACCGACGAGGGACTGGAGCACGCGCTCTATACGCAGTTGCGCGCCAGCCTGCCCGAGAGCGTGCTGGTGAGCGTGGGGCACCGCGGCACGCTGGCGGCCTTCCACAGCCACCGCCTGGAGCTCGACGGCGTGGGCGGCTGGCAGGTCGCGGCAATTTAGGGCCTCGCGTCGACCTGATCGCTGGGCGTGGCCGCCCCCCCGGCGCGTTGTCGTTTTAGCGTCAGGCGTACCGATGCAGCGCCGGCGCGGGCTCCGGATAGGGGGCGCCGCCGCGGATGAAGGCGATCCAGTCGCGGCGCATGGCATCGCTCAGGCCGGCGCCGTGCGCCGGGTCCATGCCGTGCAGCATGGGGGCGCCGGCGAAGGTCTCGAGCGTGCCGAACACGAAGGGCAGCTCGATGCAGTGGCAGGCGCCATAGCGGTCCGTGGGGCCGAGATCCATGCGGTACAGCCAGGCTTGCCGGCCGTGTTCCTGGGCGGACTGCGCCCACTGGTGCGCGGGCGTGCCGAAGATGCGCATGCCCAGCGCGTGGCTGGCCTCGTCGGTGCCGCCGCCGGGGAAGGCCGCCATTTCATCGTGCGTGTAGCCGATCAGCACGTCGGCCCGTCCGGACGCCTCGGGCAGGCGCGCGTCGACGTCGAGCGGCAGCACATCGCCGTCGGCCACGGGGCAGAACAGGCTGCGCGCGCCGCCTTCGTCCTTGAGGGCCTGCAGCACGGCGGGTGCTTGCTGGGCCTGCAGCAGGGCCTGGCAGGGCAGGGCTTGCAGGTCGTCCAGGTCGCGCGCGCCGACCGCGTCCATGAAAACCTCGGTCAGCGCGAGCGCCTGCGCGGCGCTGCGGCAGCCTCGGCCGATGGAGGCGCTTTGCAGGATGGCGCGCGTGAACTGGGGTTCGCGGGTCAGCAGCAGGGCGGTATTGAAGCCGCCCGCCGACTGGCCCATGACCGTTATGCGTTCCGGGTCGCCGCCCAGCGCGGCGATGTGCCGGCGCACCCATTCGATGGCCAGCTCCATGTCGAGCAGGCCCAGGTTGGCGGCTACGCCGGGCAGGTACAGCCAGCCCAGCGCGGCCAGGCGGTAGTTGATGCCCACGACGACGACATCGCCTTCGCGGGCCAGCCGCGCGCCGTCGTACCAGTCGATCGCGCCGCCGCCGCTTTGCCAGGCGCCGCCGTGCATCCAGATCACGACCGGGCGGCGGTTCGCGTCGGCGCCGGGCGTCCAGACCGTGAGGTGCAGGCAGTCCTCGGACTGCGAGGCCTCGAAATCGCCCATGACCTCGCGCAGGCGCGAAGGCAGCTGGGGCGCGACGGGGCCGGCTTGCGTGGCATCGATCGCGCCGGCCAGCGTCAGGGGGCGGGGCGGGCGCAGGCGTAGTTCGCCGACGGGCGCCTGGGCATAGGGAAGATGGCGATAGCAGCAAATGCCTTGCTCACGCGTCCCGGTCAGGGTCGCGCCGGCCAGGCTGGTGGTAACGGTGGCGCTCATGCGAGGCTGCTCCCGGAAGCGGTTTGGACAACCCGGGATCATGAAAGAGATTTGCCGCGGCGGCAATGCGTATTTGGCCGCAGTGGCGGGCCGGCCGCGCAATGGCCGGCAAGGCGGCCGTCAGTGCACGCTGCGCAGCAAGGCGTAGATCTGATCCTTGATGTACAGCTTTTCTTTCTTGAGTTTCTCGAGGTCGAGCAGCGATCCGGTGGCGCGGCCGGTTTCGATGTTCTGGATGAGCAGGTCCAGGTCGCCGTGCTTTTGCATCATGCGGGCAAAGTGCGGGTTGTCGCTCTTGAGCTGCGTTATCTGGTCTTGAAACTCAGGAAACATGGACGCCTCCGGGGACGAGGGGCTGCGGGGAGCGCCTGTGCGCGAGGCACGGGCGGGGGGGAACGCATTGCCTGGGGTCTTGGCCAGTATATAGGCGGATCAGCCCGGTAAAACGGTGCCGGACGGCAGTTTCAGCGACCAGGACTGGTCATCGAACCGGCATTGCCAGCCGTGGTGTTCGGCCAGGCATTGCACCTCGTCCATGGCGATGCGGCCGGGCGTGGCCGGCGGCACGGCAAAGCCGCGGGGGGTGGATGGGCGAGCGACCAGATGCCGCTCGCCGCCCATTTCGATGTGCAGCACATCGTCGTGGGGCAAGTGGTCGAGCAGGCTCAGGAACCAGGCCAGCAGCACGTAGCGCGAACCGAATTCGGGCAGGTCCAGGACAGGGCAGGATTCAGGCAGGTCGATCTGCCTGGCCGCGCGCAGCAGGTGCCCGAACAGGAGCTTGCGGCAAAGTTCGAGCAGGTGGTCCAGGGGCAGCGTGGCGCCGGTGCCTTCCAGCCAGTCGCCCAGGCGCCTCACCTCGGCGGTGCTCTCCAGCAGCATGCTTTCCAGCTCGTTGATCAGGCCTTCCTGGTGGCTGTCGGTGCCGTGCATGCCATGCCGCAGCATGGCCACGGCCAGGCCGGCATTCGAAACGGGCGCGATGACCTCGTGCCGCAGTACCGGAAACACATGGGCCAGCACTTTAAACTGCACGCCGGCCGCAAGCGTTTCGGAGATCGGTTGCGCAAGGGATGAGGTCATTTCGCCAAGGTATCGCACTTGTCTGTGACCTCGCGTTGCATTCAGTACGCCAGGCGTAACCAGGAGCAAGCAAGTTCTCCGGCCTTTCAGGGAGGGTTCAAGTGCTGCGCGTTTCGCCCTGTAGCAATTGTTGCTGCCGGTATTGGGCGACGGCGGCCAGCACGGTTGTGCACTGCACCGTGTGGGCGAGGCGGAAGCGCTCGCCGTAGACCGTCTCGTCGGGGAATTCGCTCAGGATGGCCAGCGGCGCGCGCTCCTGCCGGCTTTCCGCGCTGTGCACCGCAATGCCGTTGATGCAGTCGAAGCCGGACTGCAGGGTGTGGGCCTCGTATAGCCGGGCCGACATGGCATTGAATTCCAGCAGGCCCGGCAGGCGCGCCAGGCGGGCCGTCACGCCCTCGATCAGTTGCCGCGCCTGCGCCTGCCAGCCGGGGTGGTAGCGCAGCACCAGGAAAAAGCCGCGCGGGATGGTCCAGGCCTCGAAGAGATGCGGGAGGTAGCCCGACATGGGGCGCGTCCATTCGTGGGCGGGGTAGCCGTGCAGGTTGACGTGCAGCTGCGCGCCGCTCATGGCCAGCGCGTCGATGCGGGCCTGCTGCTCGTAGCGCGGGGCCTGTTCGCGGTAGGCCACGTCGTCGCCCAGGGCGCTGTAGCGGGCGGCATGGTGCATGTGGCGCGGGTGCACGGCGCAATATTGCTGGTGCAGCGCGTAGCCGTCGGGATTCTCGCAGGCGATGAGGGCGAAGTGCGCATCGCCCGATTCCTTGAGCGTGTAGGCGGCGCGCAGCGCGCCCACCACGCCCGAGGTCTCGTTGGCGTGCTGGGCGGCCGAGATCAGCACGGCCGGCCCCGGGCCGGGAAGGTAGCGGCCCTCTACCGGGCGGCCCTGGCGCGAGACGGCCTGAAAGGGCTCGCCGCCCAGGCCGGCCAGCCAGCCGGCGATGCGGGCCGGCGGCATGGGCGCATCGACTTCGTCCAGGCTGCCCTGGGCCGGCTGCGGCGCCATGGCGGGGGCGGCCGCGACTTCCCGCACCTCGACGCGCAGGCGGGCCTGGCCGTCGTCCGGCATCAGGGGGCGGATGTCCGGCACGATCTGGCCGGGCTGCAGGCCGCGGTCGCCCGGCGGTCGGCCCGACAATTGCTGGAAATGCTCCAGCAGCGAGAAGTACAGGTCTTCGTGCAGGGCCTCGCAGGTGCTGACCAGGGCTTCGTCGAAGCCCGGGGCGAATTCGAGGGCGGGGATGTCCGCGCGCACTGCCAGCCGGGGGAAGTAGGGTTCCCGCTTCCAGGGCTGTGCGCGCACGCAGGCCATCGTGTCGGCGTAGACGGCCTGGTATTCGGTCAGGCAGGCGGCGTCGTGCTGCGGCCTGCCGGCAGCGTCGGTCACGCGCAGCCAGCCGGTGGGCGAGAGGGCGCGCTGGCCGGGCGCCAGCCAGTTGGGCGCTTCGACCTGGGCGCGGGCCACCCGGCCGTCGGCATAGTGCAGGTCGACCAGGTAGATCGGTTGCGGGGCGGGCTGTCCCGGCACGGCGCGCAGCAGTTCGGCGCCGCCCGCTTCGAAGCGGACTGGCGCATCGGGCAGCAGGCCGGCCAGCGGGTAGGCCTCGAGGGTGTAGCGGTTGGGCGCGGCGTCCGGGTGCACGGGGTAGCGCACCACGGCCAGGCGCAGCCCTTGCAGGTCGGCTTCTTCGAGAAAGTAGTGCAGCAGCGGCTTGTAGGCGCTGCGCAGGCGGGCAATGACGCCGGCCTGCGCCAGGCGGGCTTCGGCCGCCCGGCGCGCCTCGGCGCTTTCGAACAGCCAGCCTTCGAGGCGGCTGCCGCGATGACCGGGACGGGTGTATTCGGCCAGCCACGCGGCCAAGGTGCGGGGGTGGCAAGTATCGAGCAGAATCATGGCATGCCTTGTAACACGGCGGTCCGGGCAGGGGTGCCCGGTTTGGGATAAGGCGCTACCATGCCATTTTCACGCCGTATTGCCGAGGCATCCATGAAAAAAATCCCCATGTTGATCGCTGCCTGCCTGGCGCTGCCGTGCGCCGCGGCCCTGGCGCAGGCCGTGCAGGAATACCAGTTTCCCGCCGCCCCGGGCAGCCTTTCGCCGCCGTCCACGCTGCGCATCACCCAGGACCCGGGCCCGGCTGCGCCCGCCGCGTCCGGCATCGTGCGCGACACCCCCGAAAGCCTGGGCGAGTACCAGCGCTGCCGCACGGTGTCCGACCGCGCCGCCATCACCAATGCCGACCGGCAGAACGGCGTCATGCAATGCCTGAAGGCACTCGAGGCGCGCCGCCAGGGAGCCGCACGGCAATGAGCGCAGATTCCTCGCATGACGATGCCCACCTGATCGAAACCCGGGTCGACAGCGAACTGGTCTACGACGGCGGCTTTCTCAAGGTGCGGCGCGACACCGTGCGCCTGCCCAACGGCCGCGACGCCAAGCGCGAATACGTGGTGCATCCCGGCGCCGTGGTGGTGATCGCGCAGCTCGACGACGGCCGCCTGCTGGTCGAGCGGCAGCACCGCTACCCGGTGGGCAGGGTGATGACGGAGTTCCCGGCCGGCAAGCTCGATCCCGGCGAAGACCCGCTGGCCTGCGCCAAGCGCGAGCTCTTCGAGGAAACCGGCTATGCCGCCGGGCAGTGGGCCTATGCCGGCGCCCTGCACCTGGCCATTGCCTACTCCACCGAAATCATCCACATCTTTTTCGCGCGCGGCATGCGGGCGGGGCAGCGCCAGCTCGACGAGGACGAGTTCCTCGACGTGGGCGCCATGAGCCTGCCCGAGATGCTGGCCGCCAGCCGCGAGGGCCGCATCACCGACGCCAAGACGCTCACCTGCCTGCTGTGGCTGCAGAACGTGGCCAGCGGCGCCTGGCAATTGGACTGGCAGGACGCGGCGTGACGCAGGCGGCGCACACGGCGACGCTGCAGCCTTCGGGCTGGCGGTTCGAATGCCGTGGGCAGGCCACCGTGCTGCGTGAAG
>DASWPO010000275.1:0-7914 GCA_036404015.1 Bordetella sp.
CCGGTAGCGCGTATAAGCCGGCAGCGTGACGCGCTCGCGCAGGCCCAGCGCCAACGCCGCCAGCTCGTCCGGCGACGCCACGGGATGCAGCTGCGTATGGCTGCGGGTCAGGATGCGGAACCGGTCGGTCTTGAGCTTGAGCACTGCCGTGCGGCCGGCCACGCCCTTCTTCCTCGCCTGCTCCCATACCTTGGTCGCCAGCCGCGCCAGCGCCTCGTCGAGCTGGTCCAGCCGCAAATCGATCTCGAAAGTCGTCTCGGCCGACACCTGTTGCACGGCCTGGCCCGGCTCCACCGGGCGCTCGTCGATGCCGCGCGCCAACTCGTACAGGCGATAGCCGTAGCGGCCGAAATGCAGCTCCAGTTCGGCCGCCGCATGCCGCCCCAGCTCTCCCACCGTATGGATGCCGAGCTCGTCCAGCCGGGCCTGCGTGACCTTGCCCACGCCGGGCACCTTGCGCACCGGCAGGTCCTGCAGAAAGGCCTGCACGCGCGCGGGCTTGATGACGAACAGGCCGTCGGGCTTGTTCCAGTCGGAGGCGATCTTGGCCAGGAATTTGTTGGGCGCCACGCCCGCCGACGCCGTCAGACCGGTCTCGGCGTGGATCTCGGCGCGGATGGCCTGGGCCACCGCGGTCGCCGAGGCCAGCCCCTGCTTGTTGGCGGTGACGTCCAGGTAGGCCTCGTCCAGCGACAGGGGTTCGATCAGGTCGGTATGCCGCGCGAAGATGGCCCGCACCTGGCGCGACGCGGCGCGATAGCGCTCGAAATCGGGCGGAACATACACCGCCTGGGGGCAGAGCCGCTGCGCGCGCGCCGCCGACATGGCCGAATGCACGCCGAACTCGCGGGCCTCGTACGAAGCCGCGCACACCACCGAGCGCGGCCCCGTCCAGGCCACCACCACGGGCTGGCCGCGCAGCTCGGGACGATCGCGCTGCTCGACCGATGCATAGAACGCATCCATGTCGACGTGCACGATCTTGCGTTCGATCTGGGTCATGCCGGGGCTGGCGGAACGGAAATCCGGAATGCCGCCATTATCGCGCGCAGGCCGCCCGGTGCGCACAAGCAGGCGGGCGCCCCCCGGCGCCCTTAGCCCGCGACCTCGTCGTGGCCCTGCTTGCGATGCACGTCGTGCGTGACGAAGCTGTGCTCGCCCGAGGGCATGTCCAGCCAGTCCGGGTGCTGCAGGGTGCGCCGCATGTCCTGCAGGCCGGTGTTCCAGTGATCCAGCAGGCTCACCATGCCGAACTGGAAATCCTTGGCCTGGCCGTCGAAGGGCTTGTCCTTGTAGATCAGGTGGATGATGTTGAAGCGCCGGTCGCACGCCATCTCGGCGGCGCGGCGATACCAGGCGTTGCCGCGCTTGGCCGGGGGCACCAGCTCCATGACCTCGCGCAGCAGGCGGCGGTAGACCTGCATGCGCTCCATGGACGTCGTCACCATGCGGGTGCGGCTGGAGTACTGGATGTCCTTCTGGCGCGTCGCCACCTCCGTCAGGTCGGTCGGCGGATCGCCCTCGGCGCTCCAGAGGTCCACCTGGAACACCAGCGAGTCCTTGCGCGGCTCGTGCATCAGCACCTGGTAGAGCGGCGTGTTCGAGACGATGCCGCCGTCCCAGTAGTATTCGCCGTCGATCTCCACCGCCGGAAAGCCCGGCGGCAGCGCGCCGGAAGCAATGAAATGCTCGGGACGCAAGGTCTGCTCGGTATTGTCGAAGTATTCGAAATTGCCGTTGCGCACATTGACCGCGCCCACCGACACCCGCATCTGGCGCGTATCGTTGATGCGATCGAAGTCGGCGAAGCGCTCCAGCGTGTGGCGCAGCGGCGAAGTGTCGTAGTAGCTGGCCGTGGTGGGCGTGGGCCGGGCGCCGAACAGCCAGGGGGCCGGACGCGGCACGAAGAAGCCGTTCTGGCCCTCGGTCAGCGCGCGCCAGGCCGCCATGCCGTTGAAGGCCTGCACCAGCGACTCGGGCCAGGCCTGCGCGGCGTCGGTGGGCACCACGATGTCGGTAGGCAAGAGGGGCTGGCGCGCGATGGTCTGCCAGAACTCGCGCAGCCGCTCGACGCGGCGCCGCGGCGGGTTGCCCGCGATGATGGCCGCGTTGAGCGCGCCGATGGAAATGCCCGCCACCCAGTTGGGCTCGATGCCGGCCTCGCCCAGGCCTTCCACCACGCCCGCCTGGTAGGCGCCCAGCGCGCCGCCGCCCTGCAGCACCAGGGCGACGGTCTCGTAGGCCTGGTGGCCCTGCCGGCCGGCGTGGCCGTTGGATTTCGCCGCCATGCCGGCTCCCCTTATTGCATGAACCAACCGTGACTGACGATGAACGACTGTCCGGTCAGCGCCGCCGTCGGGAAGGCCGCCAGGAACAGCGCGGTCTGGGCCACGTCGTCGACGGTGGTGAACACACCGTCGACCGTGCCGCCCAGCATCACCTTCTTGATCACGTCGTCCTCGCTGATGCCGAGCTCCTTGGCCTGCTCGGGGATCTGCTTGTCCACCAGCGGGGTGCGCACGAAGCCGGGGCAGATCACGTGCGAACGCACGTTGTGCTTGGCGCCTTCCTTGGCCAGCACCCGCGCCAGGCCCAGCAGCGCGTGCTTGGCCGACACATAGGCCGACTTCAGCGGCGAGGCCTCGTGCGAGTGCACCGAACCCATGTAGATCACCGTGCCGCCGCGGTCGTCCTGGTACATGTACTGCAGCGCCGCCTTGGTGGTGAGGAAGGCGCCGTCGACGTGGATGGCCATCATCTTCTTCCAATCGGCGTAGCTGTAGTTCTCGATGGGGTTGACGATCTGGATGCCGGCATTGGAGATCAGGATGTCGAGATGGCCGAACTTGTCGACCACCTGGCGGGTGCCATCGTTGACCGCCTGTTCGTTGGTGACGTCCATGGCCACGCCCATCGCCTTGCCGCCGGCCGCGATGATTTCGTCGGCGGCCTGCTGCGCGGCATTCAGGTTGATATCGGCGATGGCCACCGCGGCGCCCTGCGCGGCGTAGGTTTCCGCGATCTTCTTGCCGATGCCGCTGGCTGCGCCCGTGATGATGGCGACTTTTCCTTCGAGTTGCATGATTATCTTCCTCTCGTTTCGATTGTCAGGCGAGGTAGTCGAAAATGACCTCGCCCAGGCCCAGCGTCAGGTCCGCCACGATGTGGCGCGCGCCGACGATTTCCAGCACCGGCAGATCGGCCACCGGCGCCAGGGCATGGGGAAACAGCGCCAGCGCGGCCGGGCCGCTCCACGCCCCATGAACTTGTACATCCTGCATGTAGTAGCGCACCAGCTCGCAGATGCGGGCGGTGCCGTCCACATGGGGAATGATCTTGAGCAGGAAATTCGGCGTGTCGGCCAGCGCGTGGCCGCTGGCCGCCGCATCCAGCACATGGTGCTTGTAGCCCATGGTGGCCGTCGCCACGCGGATGGGGCCGTAATCCAGCTCGCCCAACAGCGTGTCGCTGGCCACCCGCAGCCGCGGGCTCGCCAGCTTCTTGGGAAAGCCCCACAGCTCGCGCCCGCCGGCGATGGGCGGGTGGTCGTCCAGGTACATCGCGTGCGTGTAGTTGCCCGCCACGCCCTGATACGTCACGGGGATGACCTGGCCGCTTTCCGTGTAGTCGCCAAAGCCGGTCGAGTCCGGCATGCGGATGAATTCGAAATTCACCAGCGGATCGTCCGGCGTCATCAACGGCTCGGGCACGGCCTGGCGCAGCCTGGCCGCGTCGGTACGGTAAGTGATGATGAAAAATTCGCGGCGGATGAACCGGTAGGGCCCGACGGGAAAAGCCGGGCTGGAGAACGGCATTGCGAACGCCTGTGTGCGTATCGTCTTGATATCCATGGGCTGTGCAACTCCGGGATGCGGCTGAGAACCGTGCGCCGCCAACGGTATTCCAAACTCCGGCACAACAGTATGTCTGGAAACATTTCGGGACACACTTGCCAGCTTGCCGAAGTGCTATGACAGCGCGCTGAAATGCGCTGCGCCGTGCCGCTCCGGCCGAGGACCAACAGCTAGGCGTCAGGCGTCTCGCGCGGATTCAAAACGGCATATCATGACCCGCTATCCAGCCAGCCCTCCCCGCCCCTCACGAACCGATATCCCGAACCGAGACCCATGAGCCCCCCGCGCGATTATTTCGGCCGCCACATCCCCTTCATGAACCTGCTGGGACTGGAAGCCGTCTCGCTCGACGAGAACCAAGCCGTCACCCGCCTGCCCTGGCGCGCCGACCTCACCAACAGCCACGGCAACGTCCACGGCGGCACCCTGATGAGCGTGCTGGACTTCACCCTGAGCGCGGCCTGCCGCGCCCTCGACCCCGGCCTGGGGGTGATCACCATCGACATGAACACGCACTTCATGGAACCCGGCCGCGGCGACCTCACCATTACCGCGCGCGCCCTGCGCCGCGGCGCCACGACGCACTTCTGCGAAGGCGAAATACGCGATGCCCAGGGCGTGCTCGTGGCCAAGGCCATCGCCACCTTCAAGACAGTCAGGCAATCTCCGGGCGGCGACTCGTAGCAGCGCGGCGCGCAGCGGCCTATTTCTTGCTGAACCAGGCGTCGGGCGACTCGCCGCTCTGGGGCGGGATATAAACGGCGCACGACGGCGCGCTGAAATACACCGCGTCGTGCATGGCCCGCATGGCGTTGGCATTCCACAGGCTCTCGCCCCACATCTCCACCCGCACGCGGGCGCGGGCATCGCCCGCCGCGCTCACCTCGACGCGGGCCATTTCCCGGCCGTCGACCAGCTTGGGCACCACGCTCAGGCGGCCGGCATGCGTGGTCTCGTCCACGCGCCCCTCGACACGGTAGGCGCCGTCGCCCACCAGGCAAAGCTGGGCCTGCGCGAGCGCCGTCTGATAGGCCTGCCGATAACCCACCGGCGCCTCGAAACTACCCGATAGTGATCCGCCCGTGCCAATGCCGATCGAACAGCCCGACAGGGCGGTCGCGGCCAATACGAGGCCGGCGCGTTTCGCTTGCTTGATCATGATGTCTCCCAATCGCAGAGTCCCCTATTATCCCGCATGCCGGGAAGTTCGACATCAACCGCTTCCGGGCGTTACGCGCGTTCGACACCGCGGCAAGGCCTGTGGCATGATCGTCTGTCCCGACCGGCCTGTTTCGACCGGACGCCACGGAGACCGCATTGACCACGCCCCTCTATCCGCTGCAGGACTTCTTTCGCAACCCCGAACGCGGCTATTTCCGGCTGTCGGACGACGGCGCGACCCTGGGCTTCATGCAGCCCGTCTCGATCGACGGCGCGCCGGCTCGCATGAACATCCACGTGCAGTCCCTGCAAGCCGGCCTGCCGGCCGGCGAGCCCCGCCGCCTCACCGGCGAGACGGCCCGCGACATCAGCAATTTCTTCTGGAAGGGCTCGGGCACCGTGCTCTACCAGAAAGACTTCGGCGGCGATGAGAACTTCCATGTGCTGGCCGTCGACGCCGCCAGCGGCGCCGTCACCGACCTCACGCCCTACGACGCGGTGCGCGCCCACATCGAGGACGACCTGCCCGACGACCCCGGGCACGTGCTCATCAGCCACAACCAGCGCGACCCGCAAGTCTTCGACGTCTACCGCGTCGACGTGCGCACGGGCGCGGCGCAGGTCGTGGCGCAGAACCCCGGCAACGTCGTCGGCTGGCAGACCGACCATGCCGGCCGCGTGCGCGCGGCGCTGACCAGCGACGGCCTGGACACCACCCTGCTCTACCGCGACGACGAAGCGCAGGACTTCCGCCCGCTCATCACCACCGACTACCGCACCAGCGTCAGCCCGGCCTTCTTCACCTTCGACGACCGCAAGTTCTACGCCCTGAGCAACCGCGGCCGCGACCGCCTGGCCCTGGTCGTCATCGATCCGGCCACGCCCGATGCCGAAGAGCGGGTCTTCGAACCCGACGCCGTCGACCTCGACGCCGCCGGCTATTCGCGCAAGCGCAAGGTGCTGACCCTGGCGGCCTACCAGACCGACAAGCCGCGCCACCACTTCTTCGACGCGCAGACCCGCGACCTGTACGAACGCCTGCAGGCGAAACTGCCCGGCTACGACCTGGCCCTGCAGGGCAGCAACCGCGACGAGGACACCTTCATCGTGGCCGCCTACAACGACCGCACGCCCGGCTCGCGCTACCTGTACAGCGTGGCCACCGACACGCTCGCCAAGCTGGCCGACATCAACCCCGCCATCCCCGAGGCCGGCATGGCCCCGGTGCGCCCCATCCAGTACACCAGCCGCGACGGCCTTGTCATACACGGCTACCTGACCCTGCCCGTGGGCCGCGAACCGCGCAACCTGGCCTGCATCGTCAACCCGCACGGCGGCCCCTGGGCGCGCGACGGCTGGGGCTACAACCCCGAGACGCAGTTCCTGGCCAACCGCGGCTTCTGCGTGCTGCAGATGAACTTCCGCGGCTCCACCGGCTACGGCCGCGAGTTCTGGGAAGCCAGCTTCGGCCAATGGGGCCTGGCCATGCAGGACGACATCACCGACGGCGTGCAATGGCTCATCGACCAGGGCATCGCCGACCCCAAGCGCATCGGCATCTACGGCGGCAGCTACGGCGGCTACGCCACCCTGGCCGGCGTGGCCTTCACGCCCGACCTGTACGCGGCGGCGGTGGACTATGTCGGGGTGTCGAACCTGTTCACGTTCATGAACACCATCCCGCCCTACTGGAAGCCCATGCTCGACAAGATGCACGACATGGTGGGCGACCCGGACCACGACCGCGACCGCCTGGCCGCCACCTCTCCCGCCCTGCACGCCGACCGCATCACCACGCCGCTCTTCGTCGCCCAGGGCGCGCAGGATCCGCGCGTGAACAAGGCCGAAAGCGACCAGATGGTGGCGGCGCTCAAGGCCCGCGGCGTCGAGGTGGAATACATGGTCAAGGACAACGAAGGCCACGGTTTTCACAACGACGAGAACAAGTTCGAGTTCTATGAAGCCATGGAACGCTTCTTCACGCAGCACTTGAAACCCTGATGGCCGCCCTGAATTTCCTGCTGGAGCGCATGGCGACGCCGCTGGGCGAGATGCTGGTCGTCACGGACGAACACGGCCTGCTGCGCGCGCTCGACTGGCACGACCACGAAGCGCGCATGCACCTGCTGATGCGCAGGCAATATCGCGGGGACGTGTTGGCGCTGCGGGAAACGAAGCGGGCCTCGCCCGCCGGGCAGGCCATGCTGGCGTATTTCGACGGCGACCTTGCCGCCATCGAGGGGCTGCAGGTCGATACCGGCGGCACGGATTTCCAGCGCCAGGTCTGGGCGGCGCTGCGCGGCATTCCCTGCGGCGAAACGATCAGCTACCTGGACCTCGCCACCCGCCTGGGCAAGCCCCTGGCCGTGCGCGCGGTAGGCCTGGCCAACGGCGCCAACCCCATCAGCATCGTGGTGCCCTGCCATCGGGTGATCGGCAGCAATCGCTCGCTGACCGGCTACGGCGGGGGATTGCACCGCAAGCGATGGCTGCTTGATCATGAACAGCGGGTTGGCAAGTCTGGGAGTTTGGCCTTTTAGGCTAGTAGGTACGTTGTATTGCGTTGCCGCATGGGCATGGGCATGGGCAATCGCATTCTATTGACGTCAGTCGGGGCGGGGTGAGGCGGTGGGCGCGCCGCTGGGCTCGGTCGGGCGCCCTGCGCGCCCGACACCGCATCGGCTCGCTCGTCCGCGCCTCCGCGCTCCCTTCGCTTCCGCCTTGCTCGGCCCAGAGGCGCGCCCACCGCCTCACCCCGCCCCGACTGACTGCAGTAGTTTGTGTTCCCAGCATTGCTGGGGACGTGTTGGGTGCTTGGCGCTTCGTGGGCCAAGGCTGGGGGTGGGAGGAAAATCTTGGTTCGCTCGCCAAACCGGGCTGCCCTGCGCAGCCCGGTTTG
>DASWPO010000276.1:0-10926 GCA_036404015.1 Bordetella sp.
TATTGGCCACGGCGACCTTCGCATCGGCGCCGGCCGTCCAGCCCTCGCTTTTCTTGAAATTCAGAAGTGCTTCGTCAGTCATGAAAAGCAGGACCGTTGCGCGAGACTGTGCGCCGGCCTGCAGGCCGACAGACCCGGAGGTGGTTGAATAATAGGCCACGGGCTGGTCATTTTGCCGAAGCACGCCTTTGCCATGCTCCGCGCCGACGATGAAGCTCGCACCGACAATAGAGGGAAAAATCAAGATACCCTTGGATTGGCCCACCAGACTCTTCGTTTGGGGAGCCGCCTGGTAAAGCTTCGTCAGGGTTGCATTGGCCTGCGCGTTGATCTCATTGCGCTGTTGCGTCGCGCTCGCCGTATTGTTTGCCGAGATGGTCGTACAACCGGCGAGCGCGAAGCTCGCCAGAATCACGATTGCCTTGGCCATGCTCGCACGGCGGAAAAACAGGTGAACTCCAGCCATAACTTTCTCCTTAGAATCCTGCAAGGCAGGCAATAGCACCAAGCTCTTCGCCGTCTTTGAGATTGACCTCATCATGGCATGGCGAATCGTTTTACGAGCGTGAGTTCCCCAGGCTTGCGCATCGGGACGCGGATCGTCTCGCTTTTTTCGTTCGGCGTATCTTCATCGGTAATGACGGTGATCTGCGCCGTCGTGATCACGCTTTCCTGCTCACCGCTGCCATAGTAGTTGACGTAAACAAGATAGGTCCCAGGCAGCGGAGCGGCACTCGAGAAGATCTCCGGCCCATAGCCCGTGGTGACGTCAACATCGAGCGCGCCGCCGTTGGATGACACCCGGTCGCCGTAGAACGTGTGCCCGCCATCCGGCGACACCACGTGCAAGTCCAGGTCGGTTCCATCGGTGTCCCACGCCAGCACGATACGCAGCCGCGCGTGCGTCTTGCCTGCGTAGGCGTCATAGAATTGCAGGCGGCTGTTCGCACCGCCCGCCGCGCGCATCTCCACGCTGTTGCTGCCCGCGCCGAATGCATAGGGACGAGAAAAGGTGCCGTCTTCTTCGATGCGCTGCGGCAGCGGCGTGCCATTCACGACGAGCGTGCCCACCGAGGCATGCTGCTTCGCCTTGGGCGCCGCCTTGATCCGGCCCGCGATCAACGCGCTGGCCGATTGCCCTTCCGGGGTGCTCACGGACACGGCCGGGTAGTGCACGTCTTGCGTGTAGCGCGCCTCGTCTCCCGACGAATTGCGCCAGCCATTGAGGGGCGCCGTGATCTCCACGCTGTCCGCGCGCGCCTGCCCCAAGCCCACGCACAAAGCCAGCGCGGCGCACGCCATCGAACGCCGGAAGAACCGGCGGCACGATAGCGCCAGGGTTCCTCGTGTTTTCGCTTGGTTCATTTTAAGGAAGCATCCGTTCGGTCGATCATAATTGCGCTCGCTTGACCAGCATCAGATCGCCAATCTTGCGCAGCGGGACCACGCTGGTCTCACGACGCTCGTTGGGGGTGTTTTCATTGAACACCAGGGTCAGCGTCGCGGTGATCACGTCTTTATCGTGGGAGCCAGCCCGGAAGTTGTAGCCGTTCTCGTCGAAATTACCCCAATAGTTCAGAAAGAACAGCCAGGCCCCGTGCTGGGGAGCCGCCGACGAAAAGATGCCGGGTCCCGCGCCATCGACGGAATCCACATCGAAACCGCTGCCGTCGGCCAGGATGGGGTTGGCAAAGAACGCGTGCAAACCGTCCGGCGTGATGACATGCAGGTCCACCTGGGCATGCGGATCGTCCCAGGTGACAATGGCACGCAGCAAGGCCTGGGGCACGCTGCGGTCGGCCTCGTAGAACTGCATGCGCTGGCGCGTTCTGCCATCGGGGGAAATCAGCTCGATGCTGTTGGAACCCGCGCCGAACGCCCAGGGCCGGGCGAACCAACCCTGGCTGTCGGCGTACAACGGGGTGGCGTTGCCATTGACAACCAGGGTGGGCGGACGGCGCGACGCGGGGTCGATGTGCCGCAGCTGCCCTTCGATCAGCGTGCGAAAACGCTGTTGGCCGCGGTCGACGGGCGGACGCGGATAGGCGGCGACGTAGCGTTCGCCTTCTCGCGCCAAGCCACTGTGACGCCATCCGCCAAAGGCCCCCGTCAGCCGCGCGACCGAACCGTCACCCTCGGCGTCGCCAGCCCCTTTTTCTCCCTCTTTGCCGCCCCCCTTTTCGGCGACCTGGCTCTCGGCCAGCGCCGTGCCGGCGGCTTTCGTGGGCAAGGGGCCGGCCGTCAAGCCGCCCAGGCAAGCGCACAGAGCCAGCCAGCGCAGGCGGTCCAGTCCTGGCAGCCGCCCGTGGCGCCGCACCGACCAGGCACGCGCTGTCGTCATTGATTGTCTCCCGTGTAAATCAGCTTACGGGCGGTCCGCTCGATGAATTGCTCGTCCAGCCCACGCGGATGGTGGGCAAAGGCCAGGTGCAGATACTCGTGCGCGAGCGTAATGCGGTCTTCATCTGACACCAGGCGCTGGATATAGATGCGATTGCGGCGCGCATCGGCGTAAGGCCGGCCCGAGTTCAGCTCGCACACAGCCGGTTGGTCGGGCAGTTCATAGCCGGCCTCGCCGGCCAGCCGGGCCTCCCATCGGGGCGCCTCGAGCCGCAGCCAGTCCTGCGCCCGCAACAACGGCAGGCAATCCCCCGCCAGCGGACTGGTGAAATACGCCAGATCGGCCTGCGGCCAGGTTCGCGCCAGAATGGCGTCAAAGCCCAGCCCGCTCCGGGCGTCGGCTTGCGCGGCCTGCCAACTCATTTGGCCGGGCGCGGCCTGATTGAGGTGGAACCGCACGGGCGTCCCCACGAGCACCAGCCCGTCAGTGAAGTCGGCCGCCGCGCGGGCGGCGCGGCTGGCCGGGCGCGGCAGCACGCGCTGCGTGCGGCTGCTGTCGTCGATGCGGTAGCACCCCCGCTCGCGCCCGGCGTTCTGCACGAGATAGCTGCGCACGGCCACGGCAAGCGCTCTGGCCGCTTGCGGCTGGACGGCGCTGCCTTCACGCTCCACCACCCGCGCCACATAGTCATTCATGCCGAAGCGGCCAACGATGCGGGGAGCGCCGTCGGCCGGCCTGTCCAGCAGCAGGTCGCCGTGGCCGATCACCGAAATCGCGTTGCCGTTCTGGAAATGCACGCGCCAGGCGCCATCCAGCAGGCCGGCCGGAGCCGGCCTGCGATCCGGTTCCGGGCCGTCCACCTCCCGGATGGAATAACGGGAGAAAAAATCGACCGCCACACAGGCATGATCATCGGGCACCGCGCTGGCCGCCACCCACGGCGCCAGGGGCTGCGCCGCCTGGACCAGCACCTGGCGGCTGCCGCCGCGCCCGCCCAGCCAGACTGGCGTGCCGTCGGCCAGCCAGCCTGCAGCGCCGCCCACATAGGCCTTGTCGTCGGCGGGATCGGGCATGGTCCAGGTCTTGACGCGCAGAAGGCTGCCGTAGCGCGACACCGTATTTTGTCCCCGGCCGACGGTCACCACTGATACGAGCGTGGCGGCGGTTTCGTCGCGCGCGCGCGATGGGATGCGCGCCAGCGCCTTCAGCAGATCCGCCACGGCCACGCGCCGTTGCGGCCCCAGGGCGCCCAGGTCTTCCAGCCAGGCGGGCGCGTCCAGCGCGCGCCAATAGCGGCGCCAGGCCTGCGGATCCAGAGCCAGCCGCCCTGGCTCGAAAAACAATCCGCAGGATTGCACCAGCGCGTGGTCGCGGTCGATGCTGCCGCCCGCCGTGCAGCAATACACCTCGTCGCGGTTGCCGCCATCGCAGGCGTAGTCGGGCGCGGGAATCTGCCGGTCGATGAGATAGGCGTAGACGAATAGTTTCCAGACGCTGCCCAGCGGCGTGCGCAGGGTATCGGGCAGCGGCTGTCCCGCGTCCGGGCTGTCCTGCCCATCGATAGGATCCAGCGTCCATAGGCGCGCGTCGCCCGCGCGCAGCCAGGCAAAGCGCAGCGCGCTGTCGGGCCGGCCCTGGCCCTGGCCGGCCGCCGGCGGCACGGCGTGGACGGCACCGGAAGGGGATGCCGCCGACGGCGAAGCGCCGACACCGGCGGCCAGCCCCAGGACAAGGAGACGGAACAAGCCGCGGGCCAGGCGCCGGGCCGTCTCCGTAGATCGCGTCCGGCCCTGCACTGTGTTCCTGGCCCAAAGCGGCATCATCCCGGTCTCGCTCTCACTGTATCGCCAGCGTGGCCATGTGGTCGCTGCGCCCGCCCTCGTAAGCCTTGTAGGCCGGCTGGTACATGCGGAAATACCGGGCGGGCGGCAGCACGAAGGTACCGGGCACCGCGAAGCGCACCAATTGACGCAAGACGACTGGCTTGGCCAGCAACGGTATGGGCTGGTGATAGCTGAGCTCGCCCATCTCGTAGGTCGCCGCGCGGGCGAAGGGCTGCGCGTCCTTGCCCTGGTCGTTGCCGGGCAGGCCCGCGATGCTGACCCCCCAGCTCGTGGCCTCGACCGAACCGCCTGGCGGCAGCGGCACGTCGAGCAGGCCGTACTGCAGTATGGAACCACCTTGCGGCGCGAGACGAACCTCATCAACATACAGCGCGCTGCTGTCGAGGGGGTCTCCAGGTTGCACGCGGACGGCCTGAAAGCTGGCTCGACCCATGCTGTCGTCACGTGATCCCCCGCCGCCGATGCCCGGGCCGGCATCCGTGCTGTTCGACGTGCCGCCTCCGGGGTTTTTGCCTTGGTCCGCGCCTTGCGGCGCGACGGGATCCAGGCGGTACAGCACACGCTCGATCGTGAGCGGCAAGCCGCTGTCCTGCGCCTGGCCGCTACGGTAGGACACCACCGCCGCGGCGGACGCCCCCCCACCCTCGACCTCCAGGCTGGCTGGCAAGTTCTTGCCCGTCCATAGCCAGGAGGACATGCCGGACGGCGTGGATTGCGCCTTCCAGTCCGCCTCCCGCGGGCTGGGCAGGCTGCCAGGCGCATCGCCGACGCCATTGAAGGCCTTGCGCAGCCAAAGCAGCGTCAGCGCGCGATCCACCGTCGAATAGGATGCACTGCTGTGCGCCAGCACCGCATCCAGGCTTACGCGGGAGGCGTCGCCCGTCATGGCCTGCAAGGCCTGGATCATAGGGGATGTGTCGCCCGACAGCGCCCTGCGCGCGCGTTCCGCCAGTCCCGCGTAGCCCTCCGGCAGCCGGACGCCACCGGCCTTGGCCGTGTAGGCGGTCAACAGGATGGCTGCCTCCAGGCCGGTATCGGAATCCGGCGCCATGAACACCAAGCTGCCTTCCAGCGTGTCGCCGTCCTGCGGCTCGGACACCAGCCCCTGTCCAACCAGGCGCTGGCCTTGTTTGGCCAATTGCTCGGCCACGCCCGAAACCTGGGTACCCACAGGCTGCCCCATCTGCTGTAAGAGCCACAGCGCCAGCGCGCGGTGCAGCAGGGGCTCCTTCGCGGCATGGTCGCGGTAGACCTCGAGGACGTGCTGCCAATTGGCGTCCGGCAGGACCACGCCCAGGCTGTGGCTGGCCAGCCAGTCGGCGTAATAGGCGTATGTCGTAAGGAAAGCGTTGCCGCCCGTCAGGTCGCCCCACCAGCCGAACGTACCGTTCACCCCCGCCATCATGGCCAGGCGCTGGCGCTGGTTGCGCAGGCGTGCCTCCAGATCCTGTGTCGATGAGCCTGCCGGCTTGCCGGCGGCGCGCAGCGTGTCGTACGCCAGCGACAGCGGAATCAATCGGCTCGAGGTTTGCTCGACGCAGCCATAGGGATAGTCGATCAGGTCGTCCATCACCCGCGCGAAGCGGCTGGCGGCGTTCGAGACGAATCGCACCCGGACGTCCTGGGCGTCGGCCGGCAGCGCCAACGGCGCCGCGTTCGTATCCAATGCCACGTCCGCCTGCCGCAGATCCAGCCATCCCGGCGTGACCAAGCCCACTGGCGTCTGCAGTCGATCCACCGGCTTGCCGTCCACCTCGAGGCGGGTATCCACCATGCCGTCGCCCAATGCCACGCGAGGCAATTGCAGGTAATTCGCGCCGGGTTTGAGCGTGACCTGGCTATCCACCGACAGGCCGGCACCGTCGACCACCCATCGGGCCTTTTTCTCGGTCTGGCTCTGGTTGAACGCCAGCACGTCGACCGAAGGCCGGTCGCCGCGGCGGAAATGCGTCGGTCCGCTCCATTTAAGGTAGAAGTCCTTGTCGGAACGGATGTAATCGGTCCTTTGCCCCACGTCGCCCTCGGTCGACACCGCCCGCACCGTAATGCGCCAGCGCGCCAGCGAGTCGGGCATGCGAAATTGCATCCGGGTACGGCCCTGGGCGTCAGTGACGAGATCGGCTTGCCAGGCCGCGGTGTCGACCTCGTCGCGGCGCGGACGCTCCAGCACCTTGACGCCGCGCTCGTTGTACTGGCCGCGCTGCGGCCCACCTGGCGCGCCGCGCATGGCCGACAGCGCCAGGTCATAGGTAATGAACGACAGGCTCGACGAAGTGCGCACATTGTTGCGGCGCGGGTGATAGAAGAACTCGGCGATGTCCGGCGCAATCTCCGGTTGCAGCACATAGACCATCTCGTCGACCACGCTCACGGTGAGGTGCGCCGCAATAGGCTTGCCCCCGAAGGCGCTTTGCAGGTCCAGCGTGACCGTCTCGCCCGGCTGGTAGACGGGCTTGTCGCTGGCCACCGTGAGATCGATGGCGGGCTTGGCCACGACGATGCCCGCGTTCTGGAAGGCATATTCGCCATCATGCACGTAGAGTACCGAGAACGTCATGTTCGGCGCGTAGCCTGGGCCGACCTTGATGCGAGCCTTCCATTGCGTGGGCGCCACGCGTTCCAGGTCTAGCCAGTCGCCACCGGTCGAAAGCAGGGCCTTGCCTTCCACGCTGTCGCGCTCCAGAGTAAGCAGCGCATCGTCCACCGGATACGGAAAGGTGATCAGCGCTTCGGCCGTATCGCCGACGCGGTAGCGGGGATGGTCGAAGACGATTTCGACGCTGCCGGGAACCGCCTTCAGACCGTCGCCGGCCACCCAGTGGCTGGCCGCGGCCAACAGGTTGCCCGCGGCATCCTTCACCGACAACATATAAGAGCCGGGAGCATCGAACTGCACGGGGAAACTCAGCCGGCCATCCGGACCGGCCACAGGCAGCGAACCTCGCTTCGTATCGCGCGACTCCAGGCGCAGCCACTCCCAAGTGGCCGGCGGATGCCCGGCCGAAGCGCCGCCGGACATGGCGGCCGGCGTCAAGTTGAACATCACGGGTTCACGCGGCGGCGAAAAAGCCTTGTCCGCCGCCAGGCGGTAGGTCGTGGCGCCGCGCGCGATCAGGATCTCGCGGGTGACGCGTACGCGGTAGGCCGCACCGTCCTGCGCAAACAGAGTCAGGGCGTAGCGGCTGGGGTCCTTGGCAACCGGTAACGCGATGTCGGCATTACCCTGATCGTCGGTCTGCAGCGCCTGCTGCGCCAGCTTGACCGGAAACAGGCCGGCGTAGCGCAATTCCCCATCGGCGATTGCCACCTTTTGCGCGCGCAAGGTTAGGGAAACCTTGCCGTTCTTGACCGGCTTGCCGTCGGGGTAGCGCAGAGCGATCTTGCCCTTGGGCGCCTCGCCCGTGGCGTAGTCGGCCTTGTCCATTGTCAAGTTCACATCGAAATGCGGCTTGACGTAGTCGGCCACCCGGAAAGCTGCGCCATAGAGGCTGCCCTGATAATTGAAGCGCAGCGTATAGCCGCCGCCCGGCGCGTTGTCCGGCAGCGAGAAACGCGTGTCGCCGCCCGAGTCCGCCGCGAAGTCCACTTGGCGCGTGGCCAGCGGAGCGCCGTTCGGATCCAGTACTTCCAACGCAAGCGTGGCCGGCACGGCCGCGGTCGAGCGGTTGGCGCTCTGGAAGGCTCTGCCGATGAACTTCACGTGCACCGTATCGCCCGGCCGGTACATGGGACGGTCGGTCACCGCGTAGATCTTGGTGTTGTAGATCTCGCTGTCGTAGTAGAAATTTTCCGAGACGAATACGCCGCCGGCGGCGTCCGTGCCCAGCACGTAACTGCGCTCGGGCGAAACGTGGCCCAGCGCGAGCGTCCCGTCCGCGCCGGTGGCGCCCTTTTGCAGCACGCCCACGCCGTCGGTCCAGTCGACCACCGAACCCGCCATGGGCTTGCCATTATCGCGTCGCGCGGTCCAGACCAGCAGGCCGCTGGAGGAGGACTTCACGATCGCCACCGTGTCGGAGACGAAGAGCAGCGTATGCGCCCGATAGTTGCCGATAATGGCTTCCACCAAATACAGGCCCGGGGCCTGTTTGCCCACCGGGATCATCACATTGCCCAGCGATGGGGTGATGAAGTTGCTGCTGCTGCCCGCCAGGTTCACGTCCTTGGGCGGTTTGATGGTCTTGGCGTCCCAGATCGGATAGCGAAAGCGCGAGACCATCGGATACCCCCGCAAGGGCGCAAAGCGATTGCTCGGTTCGAAGCGCGTGGGCGCGTTGGGCTGCTCGCCCAGTTTGAATTCCGGCTTGGCCTGCGTGACCCGGCTGCGGGTCTCGTAGGAAAAAACCCGTTGCCAGGCGTGGCGGGTCTCGCCCAGCCAGCGGTCCCACAAAAAGGCCAGCGTATTGGCCAGGCCTTCGCCCTGATAGTTGGGCGCGATGTTCAGGCGGTGCAGGTTCTTCTGCGCTTTGAGAAAGGCCTGCGGATCCGGCACCTTGTAGACCACGATATCCGCGCCGCCATAGGCGGCGAGTTCGGACTGGAATTCTTCGCCGGGCGCCTCCAGCCGCACCTGCGCGACCTGGTCGCTGCCGAAGCTGGCATCGGAGAGCAGGAAAAAGGGCTGTCCCCGCACGACTTGATCGCCATAGCCGCTGGGCTGCGACGCCGCCAGCGTGGGGTTGGCGTCGATACTGTCTTGCGGGGAGACTTGACCATCGTCGGCCTGGCTATCGCCTTGGGTGGTTTCCGCTGGCGTGGCGTCATCGGCCCAGACCACCGGACTCAGCGTCAGGGCGGCGGCCGCCAGCAACAAGGCAAAGCCGCGGGCCAGCAGCCCCCTAGCCAGGGGGTGCGCGAGGCGTCGGCCGCCGGGTTCGCAATCTGCGCCGCCGCGGCCGGTTCCGCCCTGCGCGTCTTCCATGACGACCATGCTCACGGCCTCAGAAAAGCCAGCCGGAATATACCGGCGAAATTCGGATTGCCGTCCAACGGCCGCCAGCGAGAGTCTTTCCATTGCATCAAGTCGGAAACGGCGACCGCCCGCAGACCATTGTCGGTCGGCGTGACGGTACCTGTGTGGTAAGCGATATAACGGTCTAGCCAGACCATGAGGTGTTGGTCGTCGCCCTGATCAAAAAACAGCAGATCACCGGGCAGCGCCTGGTTCACGTCGCGCGAGACAAAGTGGCTGTTGTCCTGGACCAGAGCGATGGCCGAGGCATAAGCGCCGACCGTGCCGTCAAAGCGCGTCCAGCGCTGCGCCAAAGTGCGCTGCCCGGCGTTCAATGCCAACTCGGGGGGCAGGCGGCTCACATCCGATTCGCCCAGCATGCCATTGGCCTTGAGCCAGCGTTCGTCGTGCTTGCGCAAGGCCTGCATGGCGGCAAAGCGCACCAATCCTGCGCAATCACGCTGGGTCCAGCGCGGCGTGGGGCCACGGTCCAATTGCGCGTCGACGATGCGCACGAACCAGGCGCGAAAAATGGCCGATTGCGCCGGCGACAGTGCCTGCGCGTCGTCCGGTTCTCCGGAAGCGGTCAGCGCCCGCGCCAGGCCGGGCAGCAAGCCGCCCGCCGCCGCAGCGCCCAATGCGGCATGGCATCTCAGGAACTCGCGGCGGCGCATCAATTCTCCGACGCGGCCGCGTCGTCGCCGAAACCACTGTCATCGACGGGCGACCGATGCGGCGGGAACATGGCGGCATCGTCGCGCGGGACGCCGCCCGCCTTGGCGTTGGCTCGCCACGTCACGGGCACCCAGCCCGCGGCGCTCGGCAGCGGCGAGTCCGGCAGACTCAGCGAAACCGGCGCATAAGCGGCGAAAGCATGCAGCTTGGGCAGCAGGTGCTGGCGCGCGGCATTGCGGAAGATGGCCTCCTGGTCCGCGGGCAAGGTCCGGCCCGCCTCGCGCTCGGCCAGCGCCGCCAGGCTGGACGGCGTGATCACCGCCACCGTGGCGCGCGCCGGCTGCGGCGCGAGCGTATCGGCCTCGGACGGATAGCGCTTGTCGAGCACGGCCAGCGTGTCGTCCACCAGGCGCGCATCGGGCGAGAACACGGCATAGCCATGCGCCAGCGCCAAGGTCACCGGGAAATAGCGCGGCGTGGAAAGCTGCTCGGCGTACGGCGCGGCCCGGCTGCTGGCGGTACCGGCGCGCGCGCTCACGGGTCGCATCCAGCACGAGACGCCTTCGGACGCTTTGCAGGCCTGAACCGGCAGGCGCCGATATCCGGGCGAGTCGCCGGCCCTGGCTTCATAGGCACCGATGACGCGGTCGAAGAGTTGGGCCATGGCGCCGGAAAAAGCGGCGTTCCCCATGGCATCCTTGGTCAGCCGGGCCACGAAGACCGGCGAAGCCAGCGTGGATGCTGCATACCAGCACACCGCTGCGGGCCCTTCCAGATGGTCGTGCAAGGCCTTGGCCGATCCGGCCAGGTCCGGTCCCAGCTTCTCCAGCAGTCCGGCGGCGTCATTCCAATCCACCGGCAGGGTCGCACAGGCGGCCGCGTTGGCCGGCAAGGCCTGCCATAGCGCTTCGCCATTCCACTGCTGCGGCAACCGCGCGGGATCGATCAAGGCAGCCGTGCTCCAGGCGCTTTCCCCGCCGGCCTGAGCCGGCGCGGCATGCGCCTGGCCGAAATCGAACCGAACCGCGTCGATGCCGGAGAAAAAGGCCTGGTAGCCGAAGGACAGATAGTTGGCCGAGATAGTGATCCGGTGCCCGTCGGCCACGGCCGGCGCC
>DASWPO010000277.1:0-8673 GCA_036404015.1 Bordetella sp.
GGTTCTTCCCGGTGGGGGCGCGCGCCCGGCACCGCGACGAATACCGGGCGGTTCGCTTCTTCGGGGGGCCAAGGGCGGTCGGGGCGGTGCGCCTCCCAGAGGTGCACCTGGGTGTCGATGATCAGCATATTGTCTCCAGCGGCGTCCAGCGGTCTCGGACGCCTGTTTGTAAGCTGATGTATCTTATGCGCAGCCAGGGTAGAACGGAATGGCATTGCCGATCTAGCTGTTATTACAAGAATGAATGACAGCGCCAGCCGCCGCGCTGCGCCGCCGGGCTCAGCGCGGCGGCGCGCTCCGGGAGGCGCGCGCCGCTTGCGCCAGCCGCTCGGACAGGACTTCGCGGATCAGCCCGGTGGTGCGGCGCGCCAGCTCGGTGCTGGGCCGCTCGGCCGAGGTCGCCAGCACCAGCGCGCTGCTCAGGCGCGGCGAGACGATGCGGCGCGCCGACAGCCGGGCCGCATCCGGAGCGATCAGCAGCGCGTTCTGCGTGACGATGGCGTGCCCCAGTCCCTGGGAGACCAGATCGACGATGCCGCCCACCGCATCGACCTCGATCGCCACCGAGAGCTGGCGGCCCAGGTTGGCCAGGCGCGTCTCGATCATCATGCGCAGCGGATGCGGCCGGCTGGGGATGATGAGCGGAAAATCGGCCAGCGCCTTGACGGGCACGGGCTTGGGCTCGCCGCCGCGGCTGTGGCGGCGCTCGATCAGGAACAGCGGGTCTTCGCGCAGCGGCGTGATCTCCAGGCTGGGGGTGGGCACCGGGTCGTGCAGGATGGCCACGTCGATGCGCCCGCTGAGCAGCCATTCCTGCAAGTGCAGCGTCAGCCCTTCGGTGATGCACACGGTGGCTTCGGGAAAGGCCGCGCGGAAGGCCGTGGCGAAGGGCGCGGTGATCAACTGGCTGATGGAGTGGGGCACGCCGACCACGATGCGTCCCACCGGCGCGCCGCGCGCCTGTTCGACTTCCTGGCGCGCCCGTTCGAACTGGTGCAGGATGCCGCGGCCATGGGCAAGCAGGCGCTTGCCGGCTTCGGTGGGCGTGACGCCGCGGCCGTTGCGGTAGAGCAGCGTCTGGCGCAGTTCGATCTCCAGGCGGCGCACTTGCCGGCTGAGGGCCGGCTGGGCCACGTCGAGTATGGCGGCGGCCTTGGTGAAGCTGCCGAGTTCGGCGACGTGGACGAAGTATTCGAGTTGGCGCAGGTCCATGTGGCGATGGCTGAAGTTGCGGGTAGTCTGTTGTACCCCAGTTGGGTGGGGGGCTTGGCCGCGAACTTGCGCTTCGAAGGCCCGGGCGCTCTGCCCGCCCACTGTACGGTGGTGGTCGCCCGCATGGCGGGCATGGCGTGAGATAGATGGATCCCTAGGCCTGGGATGGCACGGATTTATTTATTCCCGGACGGGCCGTCCAACAGCCCGCCCGATTGGTGCCGCCATAGACGAGCGTAGAGCCCGTCCTTGGCGACCAGCTCGGCGTGCGTGCCCATTTCGACGATGGCGCCGCGTTCCATCACCACCAACCGATCCAGGCGGGCGATGGTCGACAGGCGGTGGGCGATGGCGATCACCGTCTTGCCGCGCATCAGGGTTTCGAGGTTTTCCTGGATGGCGGATTCGGCATCGGAGTCCAGCGCCGAGGTGGCCTCGTCCAGGATCAGGATGGGGGCGTTTTTGAGTAGCACGCGGGCGATGGCGATGCGCTGGCGCTGGCCGCCGGAGAGCTTCACGCCGCGCTCGCCCACGTGCGAGTCCAGGCCGCTGTGGCCTTGCAGGTCGGTGAGGCTCGCGACGAAGCCGTCGGCCTGCGCCTGGCGCAAGGCCCGCATGATGTCCTCGTCGCTGGCGTCGGGCTTGCCGTAGAGCATGTTGTCGCGGATGGAGCGGTGCAGGAGCGAGGTGTCCTGCGTGACCACGCCGATCTGCGAGCGCAGGCTTTCCTGCTTGACCTGGGCGATGTCCTGGCCGTCGATGAGGATGCGGCCGCCGTCCAGGTCGTACAGGCGCAGCAAAATGCTGATGAGCGTGGACTTGCCCGCGCCCGAGGGGCCGACCAGGCCGATCTTCTCGCCGGGCCGGACCGCCAGGTCGAGGTGGTCGATGACGCCGGCCTGCTTGCCGTAGTGGAAGGACACGTCATCGAAGCGGATGCCGCCGCCCTGCGTCACGCGCAGGTCCTGCGCGCCCGGCGCGTCGGCCACGATGCGCGGGCGCGAGATGGTGTGGACGCCGTCCTGCACGGTGCCGAGGTTTTCGAAAATGCCGTTGACCACCCACATGATCCAGCCCGACATATTGTTGATGCGGATGGCCAGGCCGGTGGCGAGCGCGATCACGCCGGCCGACATGCGGCCGCTCGACCACAGCCACAGCGCCAGCCCGGGCGTGCCGGCGATCAGGATGCCGTTGAGGATCGCGATCACGAAGCCCATGCCGGTGATCATGCGGGCGGCGTACTGGGCCTGCTCGGTCTGTTCGACCATGGCCTCGCGCACGTATTGCTCCTCGAACTGGCTGTGCGCGAAGAGCTTGAGCGTGCCGATATTGGTGTAGCCGTCGACGATGCGGCCCATGAGCTTGCCGCGCGAGCCCGAGGCGATGGTGGCGCGCTGCTTCACGCGCGGCACGAAGTAGATCAGCGAGGCGATATAGCCCACGATCCAGATGATGAGCGGCAGGGTCAGGCGCCAGTCGGCCTCGGCGAACAGCACCAGCGCGGTGACCGAATAGATCAGCACGTGCCAGATGGCGTCCACCGCCGAGACGGCCGAGTCGCGCAGCGCGATGCCGGTCTGCAGGATGCGGTTGGCGATGCCGCCGGCGAAGTCGTTGAGGAAGAAGGCCAGGCCCTGCTTGAGCACGTAGCGGTGGTTTTGCCAGCGCACCAGCGTGGTGAGGCTGGGCGAGATGGTCTGGTGCACCAGCAGGTCGTGCAGGCCGGTGAGCACCGGCCGCAGGATCAGCGTGACGAAGGCCATCAGCCACAGCATGGGGCCGTGGGTCTCGAAGAAGCTGCTGCTGGGAGCGTTGCTGGCCCAGTCCACGATGCGGCCCAGGAAGTCGAACAGCGCCACGTCCAGCAGCGCCGCGAAAAGGCCGACGACCAGCAGGAAGAACAGGGGGCCTTTGACCTGGCGCAGATAGTGGATATAGAACCCGGCCAGGCCGCTCGGCGGCATGGCGTCCTCGGATGGCCTGAAGGGGTCGATGATGCGTTCGAACAGACGGTCGATGAAGTGCGAGGGAGGGGTCTTCTTCATGCCTGGCATGGGAGTAGGGGTGTCCGGGTGATAGTAGCAACTTCCGCCTAAAATGCGTCAGCGCCTGTTAAGGTGCCTGGTCTTCTTTGTTCGAGGTTTTGTCATGTTCCATTACACCCAGGGTCGCCACCACGCGGCAGCATCGGAGCCGCGGTCATGAGCGCGTCGTCCAGAGTCCCGGCGGCGCACTGGAATCTCGATGGCATCGTGTCGGGCCTGCGCTCGGCGCGGCTCGACTGGCGCGGGCCGCACGGCCGGCTGCGCGAAGAGTCGGCCGGCCGCGAATTTCCTTCGCAGGACAGCCTGCGCCAGATCGTCGCGCAGCTGTGCGGGGCGCTGTTTCCCATGCGGCTGGGTCCCATCGACCTGCGCGAGGAAAGCGAAGACTTCTACGTGGGCCACACCATCGGCGAGGCGCTGGATACGCTGTTGCAGCAGGCGTACCTGGAGCTGCGCCATCTCGGCCGCCACGCGCCGCAGACTCACGAAGAGACCATGGCGCGCGCCGTGGAGATCGTGCGCCAGTTCGGCGCCGAGCTGCCTGCCGTGCGCCGCGCGCTCGACCTGGACGTGACGGCCGCCTACCAGGGCGACCCGGCGGCGCGCAGCGTCGACGAGGTGCTGCTGTGCTATCCGGGCGTCACCGCCATGATCCACCATCGCCTGGCCCACGTGCTGTACCGGCTGGGCGCGCCCATGCTGGCCCGCATCGTGGCCGAGATCGCGCACGCCGAGACCGGCATCGACATCCATCCCGGCGCGACCATCGGCGCGAGCTGCTTCATCGACCACGGCACGGGCGTGGTGATCGGCGAGACGGCCATCATCGGCGACCGCGTGCGGCTCTACCAGATGGTGACGCTGGGCGCCAAGCGCTTCCCGCCGGGCGAGAACGGCGAGCTCAAGAAAGGCCTGCCGCGCCACCCCATCATCGAGGACGACGTGGTGATCTACGCCGGGGCCACCATCCTGGGCCGCATCACCATCGGCCATGGATCGACCATCGGCGGCAATGTGTGGCTGACGCGCGATGTGCCGCCGGACAGCAACGTGACGCAGGCCAGCCTGGTCAGCAATATGCCGGGCTGCGGGCTGGACGGCGGTTGAGCCGCGCCGCCTGAGGCATCAGGCGGCTGGCTCGCCGGAGAAGACCCAGTCCAGAGTGAGGCGCGGGGCGTCCGGCGACGGCGTCCTGGCGCGCTTGGCGCGTTCGCTCGGCCACAGCGCCTCGGGCTGGCGCGAGGCCAAGTCGTTCAGGTGGCGGGAGGCGTTGAGGACGTGGCGGCTTGCGGCCTCGGCCGCCGCCTGGGGGGTGTCGTCGAGGATGGCGGTCACGATCTCGTCATGTTCCTGGTGCGACTGGCGCAGCCGTTCGGGCTGCTTGTCCAGGTGGCGAATGCGATATGGCTGGGTGCGGCGGCGGATGAGTTGCACCTGCCGCATCAGGAAGGGGTTGTCGCAGTTCTGGTAGATGGCGTTGTGGAGGTTTTCGTCGAGCACGGCATAGCGCGCCGTGTCGCCCTCGTCGCGGGCCTGCCGGCCGCTTTGCAGCAGCGCGGCCAGCTTGCGCCGCTCGGGCGTGCGCATGCGCTGGCAGGCCAGGCCCGCGCACAGGCCGTCCAGGTGGGCCAGGGTTTCGCTCAGGTCGGTCAGCTCGCGCAGGTCGAGCGCCGCGACGAAAATGCCGGCGCGCGGCAGCACGCGCACGAAACCCTGGACGGCAAGCTGCAGCAGGGCCTCCCGCACGGGCGTGCGCGAAACCTGGAAGCGCCTGGCCAGGGCCGCCTCGTCCAGGGCCTGGCCGGGCGGTAGCCGGGCATCGGCGATCTCGTCTTGCAGTGCGTGTCGGATACGATCGGTGGCGGTGCCCGTCATGGCCCGGGGTTCCTTGAGGTCGTTGCGATGAGCCGGACCCATTATCATGAGCGGCGCTCATGAATCAACAAATCGGCATCTACTGCGTAGCATAGGGCTTGTATCGATGGATAAGCTTTCGGAATCCTTGCAAAAACTGCGTGATTTTTTGCGGGAAAAACGTCTTTTCGTGCTGACTGGCGCCGGTTGCAGCACGGATTCGGGCATCCCGGATTACCGCGACGACGCGGGCGAATGGAAACGCCGGCCGCCCATCGATTTCCAGACCTTCATGGGCAGCGACCTGGCGCGTGCGCGCTACTGGGCGCGCGGCATGGTGGGCTGGCGGCGTTTTGGCCAGGTGCGGCCCAATGCGGCGCACCGTGCGCTGGCCGCGATGGAGCGGGCCGGCGCCGTCGTGCTGCTGGTCACGCAGAATGTCGACGGCCTGCACCAGGCGGCCGGCAGCCGCGCGGTGGTCGACCTGCACGGCCGCATGGACGAGGTGCATTGCATGAACTGCGACTGGCGCGGCCCGCGCAAGGACTGGCAGGAACAGCTGGAAGAACTGAATCCCGCGTGGGCCGACCTGGATGCGCCCGATGCCCCCGATGGCGATGCCGATCTCGAGGGCGTGGATTTTTCGCGCTTTGTCGTGCCGGCCTGTCCGCGCTGCGGCGGCATCGTCAAGCCGGACGTGGTGTTCTTCGGCGAACTGGTGCCGCGCGACCGCTACGAGCGCGCCATGGCCGCGCTCGACGAGGCCGGCGCGGTGCTGGTGGTGGGCTCATCGCTCATGGTGCATTCGGGCTACCGCTACGTGAAGGAAGCCAGCCAGCGCGGCTTGCCGATCGCGGCCATCAACCTGGGACGCACGCGCGCCGACGACTTGCTGGCCCTGAAAGTGCAGCAGTCCTGTTCGCAGGTGCTGGGGGCGCTGTACCCCGTGCCGGCCTGAGCCGGCACGGTATCCGGCAAGGCTACAGCGTGCGCCGGCTGCTGTGCCGGCGGTCGACCAGCAATAGCTTGTGGATGGCTTCCCAGCTGCCGCGGTCCGGGGCGACCAGCAGGCCGCCGGTGCGGTGCGTGGGCCGGTAGGGGCTGCCGTCGAAATGGGCCGAATAGCCGCCGGCTTCCTGGTGCAGCAGCCAGCCGGCCGCGTGGTCCCAGGGATGCAGGTTGTTGTAGAGCAGTACGTGGCAGTAGCCCGACGCCGCCATGCGGTACTCGTGCGCGGCGCAGTGCAGCGAGGCATTGCGGGCGAAGGTCGACAGGCGGCTGTTGGCCATGTCTTGCAGGCTCTTGGGCAGGCTGCTGGTGTCGATCATGCTGTCCATGTCTTCCAGCGGCACGGGCTTGGCGGCCACCAGCGCTTGCGTGCTGCCGTCCTCGCGGCCCAGCCAGGCGCCCTCGCCGCGCACGGCCATGGCGGCGTCGCGGCAAATGGGGTCGTAGATGACGCCGGCGATGACCTCGCCGCGATGGCAGGCGGCGATCATCATGCCGAAGAGCGGCAGCCCCGCCACGTAGTTGCGGGTGCCGTCGATGGGGTCGACCAGGAAAGCCAGGTCGGCATCGACCAGCATATTGAGCAGCGCGGGGTTGCGCTCGGAGGCTTCTTCGCCGATGAGCACGGCGCCCGGATGCAGCTTGGACAGGCGCGCGAAGATCTGGCGCTCCGCTTCCTCGTCGGCATCGGTGACCAGGTCGCGCGGCGTGCTCTTGCTGCGAATGGCCTCGGGAGGCAGGTGGCGAAAGCGCGGCATGACGACGGATTGCGCCACCTCGGCCAGGATCATGGCAAGGCGGCGGGTGTCGTCGCGCGAAAAAGGTCGGCTCATGTCGGGAAGGGAAGACCAGGAAGGCCCACCAATCTAGCACGACAAACCGCCGGCGTGTGATGTGATGATTACAGCCAAATTGCCGAATCATGAGCCGCGGACCCCGGAGGAATCCGAAGCGCAGCCCCTTTCCAGGGGCGAGCATCGGAATTCCGCAGGGCAGCCGCGGCGGCTCGAGAACCCGGTTTTGTCGGCCTACTTGCCCAGGTCCATGCACAGGTATTTGGTCTCGAGGTAATCCTCGATCCCGTACTTGGACCCTTCGCGTCCCAGGCCCGACTGCTTCACGCCGCCGAACGGACCCACCTCGTTGGAGATGATGCCGGTGTTGATGCCGACGATGCCGTATTCCAGCGCTTCCGACACGCGCCACACGCGGGCGTAGTCGCGCGTGTACAGGTAGGCGGCCAGGCCGAAAATGGTGTCGTTGGCCATGCGCAGCGCCTCTTGCTCGGTGTCGAACTTGAAAAGCGGCGCCACCGGGCCGAAGGTTTCTTCGGTGGCCACCTTCATCTGCTGCGTGACGTCGCGCAGGATGGTGGGCTCGAAGAAGGTGCCGCCCAGGGCGTGGGGCTTGCCGCCCGTGACCAGCTTGGCGCCCTTGGCCGTGGCGTCGGCGATGTGCTCCTTCACCTTGGCGATGGCCGCCTCGTCGATCAGCGGGCCCTGGTTGACGCCCGGCTCGGAGCCGTCGCCCACCTTGAGCGTGCCTTGCACCTTCTCGGTCAGGCGCTTGACGATTTCCTCGTAGATGCCCGACTGGATGTAGATGCGGTTGGCGCAGACGCAGGTCTGGCCGGCGTTGCGGTACTTCGAGGCCAGGATGCCCTCGACCGCCGCGTCCGGGTCGGCGTCGTCGAACACCAGAAAGGGCGCGTTGCCGCCGAGCTCGAGCGACAGCTTCTTGATGGTAGGGGCGCATTGCTTCATGAGCAGCCGGCCCACTTCGGTCGAACCGGTGAAGCTGAGCTTGCGCACCACGTCGCTGTCGCACAGCGCGCCGCCGATCTCGGGCGCGTCGCCCGTGATGACGTGGAACACGCCCTTGGGCACGCCGGCCTCTTCGGCCAGCACGGCCAGGGCCAGGGCCGACAGCGGGGTCTGCTCGGCGGGCTTGAGCACCATGGCGCAGCCGGCGGCGATGGCGGGGCCGGCCTTGCGGGTGATCATGGCCGAGGGGAAGTTCCAGGGCGTGATGGCGGCGGTGACGCCGATGGGCTGCTTGAGCGCCAGCAGGCGCTGGCCGGCCTTGGGGCTTTGCAGCACGTCGCCGTCGACGCGCTTGGCTTGTTCGCCGAACCACTCCAGGAAGGAGGCGGCATAGGCGACTTCGCCGATGGCCTCGGGCAGGGGCTTGCCCTGCTCCGCGGTCATGATGGCGGCCAGGTCCTGCTGGTTGGCCAGCATGAGCTGGGCCCACTTGAGCATGACGGCGGCGCGTTCCTTGGCGGTCTTGGCGGCCCATGGCGCTTGCGCGGCCTTGGCGCTGGCGATGGCCTGCTCGGTTTCCTTGCGGCCCAGCTTGGGCACCGACAGGATGACGCGGCCGGTGGCCGGGTTGACGACGGGGAAGCTTTCGCTGCCCTTGACCCATGCGCCGTCGATGTAGCAGGCATCGCGCAGCAGGTCGGGGCGTTTGAGATTGAGTGTGGATGACATGGTGTTGTGCGTCTCGGAAAAAGAGGCGGGCGGCCAGCTTGTCGCCGAGCGCGGCGGCG
>DASWPO010000278.1:0-44983 GCA_036404015.1 Bordetella sp.
TCTTGGCCTTGGCAACCCATTCGTCGAAACCTTGCTGCGTCGTGGCGATGGCCGAGAAGCGCATGCCCGAGAAACCGCCGCCGCTGTAGTTGGCCGAGAGGCCGGCGTAGGTGCCGGCTTCGCGCGCGATCAGGCTCAGCCGGGTCTGCATGCCGCTCATCGAGTAGATCTGGCTGCCCAGCTGCGGGATGAAGAAGGAGTTCATCACCGTGGCCGACGTGATGCGGAAGTTCACCGGCGTATCGACCGGGAACGCGATCTGGTTCACCGTGGCGATGTTGTAGTCGGGATAGATGAAGAGCCACTTCCAGTCCATCGACACCACATCGATATTGATGGGCTTGACGTCGGACTTGAGCTCCTTGTAGGGATCGAGCTCGTGCGTGCTCGTCCAGGTGATGGTGGCCAGGATGGCGATGATGATGCAGGGGATCGTCCACACCACGGCCTCGATGGCGGTGGAGTGCGACCAGCGCGGCGCATAGGTGGCGCGGGTGTTGGTGGAACGATAGCGCCATGCGAAGGCGATGGTCATGATGATCACGGGGATCACCACGATCAGCATCAGGCCCAGGGCGACGAGCAGCAGGTGTTTTTCCTGCATGCCGATATCCCCTTTGGGATCGAGGACTTCGACTTTACAGCCGCTGAGCAGCACGAGGGCGCCGACAGCAAGTGTGCGCGCTATGGTTGCAAGAGACGGGATTTTCACTGACTACCTTCGTGGGTGAAGAGCCGCGATTGCAGCAAAACCGGGATGATACCGCTCGGACGTGGCAGAGACACGTGACATGGTGTCGCACCTACGCCACATTCGCACCATATTGGTGCAGATGCGGCGCCTCAGCCCTGCCGCCCCTGGGAGCCTCTTGCCCGGGGGTGCGACAAAATGTCGCTCCCCCATGTTACCAATTTGCCGCCGGCCGGGATCAGTCGTCGGCCGACGGGTCCCGCTCGGGCCCGGGCTTCTTGGCCAGCTTGCGCTGCAGCGAGCGCCGGTGCATGCCCAGCAGCCGGGCCGCGGCCGACACATTGCCGCCGGTCTCGGACAAGGCCTGGTGGATGTGCTCCCACTCCAGGCGATGCAGGGGAATCATGGCCTCTTCGATGACCACTTCCCGCGCTTGCGCCAGGCCCAGGGTGCGCAGGATCATGGGCACGGTGGCAGGCTTGGGCAGGTAGTCGTCGGCGCCCCGCTTGATGGCGTTGACCGCCGTGGCCACGCTGGCATAGCCGGTGACGAGCAATATGCGCATGTCGGCCCGCAGCGCGCGCAGCGGCGCGATGAGCGCCAGGCCGGAGTCTTCGCCCAGGCGCAGGTCCACCAGGGCGAAGGCCGGCCGCACGGACTCGGCCAGGCGCAAGGCCTCGGCCGCGCTGCAGGCCAGATGGGTTTCCAGGCCATGGCGCGACAGGCCGCGCTGCAGGGTGCGCAGGTAGAGCTCGTCGTCGTCGATCAGCAGGCCGGGGCCGGGCAAAGTCACGAGGAAATTCCAGATTGCTTGTGCAAGGGCAGGACGAAACGGATGCGCGTGCCGCCGCCCGGCGCGCCGGCCAGCGTCATTTCGCCGCCCAGCTGCTCGACCGTGGCGTGCGACAGCGCCAGCCCCACGCCCAGGCCCTGCGGCTTGCCGCTGTGGAACAGGCCCGAGGCCGGCAGCAGCGGCCGCTCCGGATCGATGCCGGCGCCGTGGTCGCGCACTTCGCCGCGCAGGATCCCATCCTGATACGACAAGTGTAATTCCACGCGCAGGTCCCCGGCCTCCTCGGCGGCGTCGGCGGCATTGTTGAGCAAAGCCTGCAGCAGGTGCGCGATGGCCGGTTCGACCCGCAGGCTGGCCGGCAGTTCGCCGGCGCGGTGCAATTCGATGGCGGGCCGCACGAGGGTCCATTGGCCGACCACCCGCACCAGGTCGACCTGGTCGGGCACGGCCAGGTTGCGGATGCGTTCGCGGCACAGGGCCAGCAGTTCGATCAGCGTCGAGATGTCGCTGCGCATCTGCGCGCCGGGCGCCTGCCCGCCCTGCGCCTGATCGGCGATCTCGTCGGCCAGCAGCGTCATGGTGGCCAGCGGCGTGTTGAGCTCGTGCGCCATGGCGGCGGCGTGCGTGGCCAGCGCGACGATGCCCTCGTTGCGCGTGAAGCGCTCGCGCAAGGCCGCCAGCTCCCGCTCGCGGCTGCGCAGGCCGGCGGCCAGGCGTGTCAGGAAGGAGCACACCACCGCCACCGAGATCAGGAAGGTCGCGGCCATGCCCCACAGGATCAGGGTGTGCTCGTCGTGGGGGCTGACCAGCGGCTGCCCGAAGACGGCCGCCACGCTGTAGCCGGCCACGCTGACCAGCGCCGCCAGCAGCGCCCAGCTGCGCGGCAGGGCCAGCGCGCCCAGCGCCGTCAGCACCAGGAACATCATGCCGAAGGGGTTGCCGATGCCGCCGCTCCAGGCCACCATCCAGGTCAGCACCAGCATGTCGACCATCAGGTGCATGAAGGCCACGCCCGGCGCCAGTTCCTCGCTGCGCTGCGGCAGCACGGTCGCCACCAGGTTGAAGAGCACCAGCGCCGCCACGCCGCCCCACAGGGGCAGGAGCGGCAGGGAGACGTCCAGCGGGCCGCTGGCGACCAGGATGGCGACGGCCTGCCCGGCGATGGCGACCCAGCGCAGGACGCACAAGGTGCGCAGGAATGAATGGGCGGGACGGCCGGTCATGCTCGATGGGCGGGGGGACTGATAGGAGCCTAGTATGCGCTGGGGACTTACCCGGATTGTCACATCAATGAAAACAACCTACAATATGCTTTCATATTCCAGCATTTTTGCTTAATCCGCATCGATTTTTCGTCGAAAAATCGGCTTTCACTTTCAGCCACCCTGGCTGTGCCGCGGGCCTCCCTGGCCCGCTCCCTTGAAAGCCGCAGGATCCGAAGGCTGGCTCGCCCGCCTTTGCGCTGCCCGATGCAGCCTGCCTGCGATGCACGCCGCGTCCCCCCAAGTCCCATCCCCGGCGCGGCATTCCGGATTCCGCACCATCGGCATCCGGATCACACAGGAGGACGAACCCATGTTCCTGGCCACCGATCTGGACGGCACTTTCCTTGCCGGCGACCCGGAAGACCGACTGCGTCTGTACCAGACCATCGTGTCCCATCCGGAAATCCAGCTGGTCTACGTCAGCGGCCGCAGCCTCGAGCACATCCTGCCGCTGCTCGACGACCCGTCCCTGCCCAATCCCGACTACATCATCGCCGACGTCGGCGCCACCATCGTCCACGGCGACACCCTGCAGCCGGTGCAGCCCCTGCAGACCCGCCTCGAAACCCGCTGGCCGGGCGAACAGGCGGTCACCGAGGCCCTGTCGGCCTTTCCCTGGATCAAGCGCCAGGACGTGCCGCAATCGCGCCGCTGCTCCTACTACTGCGAGCCGTGCCGCAGCGATGATCCCGACCTGCGCCAGGCGGTCGAGGCGCTGGGCTGCGACCTGCTCTATTCGGCCGACAAATACCTGGACGTCCTGCCGCGCGGCGTCGACAAGGGCAACACGCTGCGCGCCCTGGTCGAACACCTGGAACTGGATCCGGACGCGATCCTCGTGGCCGGCGACACGCTCAACGACGCCAGCATGTACCGGGAAGGATTCATCGGCGTTTGCGTGGGCGACTCCGAGCCCGCCCTGCTGGCGCAGACCGGCAACAGCGCCCGCGTCCTGCACGCCGCGCGCCGCGGCTGCGGCGGCATACTCGAGGCCTTCGCCTATTTCGGCTTCCTGGGCGAACAGGGCGTGGAGGCCGAACTGCCGCAGGCCCTGCCGCCCGGCGGATCGGACCTGGTCATCGTCTATCACCGCCTGCCGTATGAAGAAAAGAAGGTGAACGGCGCGATCCAGCGCCGCCGCCCTACCTCGCCCAACGGCATCATCCCCACCCTGCTGGGCTTTTTCGACGACGGCCAGCCCGGTTCGTGGGTGGCCTGGGCCGAGCACGAGGACACGGACGGCGAGTTCGAGGTGCACACGGCGGTGGACACGCGCCGCTATCCCCGGCTGACCGCCGCCCGGGTGGCCCTGTCCAAGGCCGACGTGGACGTGTTCTACCGGCGCTTTTCCAAGGAGGCCTTCTGGCCCACCCTGCATACCTTCTGGGAGCGCGCGCGCTTCAACGAGGATGACTGGCAGGTCTTCCTGCGCGTGAACCGCATGTTCGCCGAACGCACCGCGGCGGAGGCGGCGCACGGCGCCGTGGTCTGGCTGCACGACTACAACCTGTGGATGGTGCCGGCCTACCTGCGCGAGCTGCGGCCCGACCTGCGCATCGCGTTCTTCCACCACACCTACTTTCCGTCGGCCGACGTGTTCAATGTGCTGCCCTGGCGGCGCAGCATCGTGGGCAGCCTGCTGCAGTGCGACTACATCGGCTTCCACATCCCGCGCCAGGTCGAGAATTTCGTCGACGTCGCCGCGGGCGTCATGCCGATCCGCCGCGCCCAGCGGCAGAATTGCGCGCCGCGCTTCCTGACCTACGGCTGCGCGGTCGGCCTGGAATCGGTCACGACGGTCATCGAGACCGAAACCCGCACGGTGCGGCTGGGCGCGCATCCGGTCGGCCTGGACGTCGGGCGCGTGCGCCGCACGCTGGCGCTGGCCTCGGTGCAGGAGAACATGCGCAAGCTGCGCGCCGAGCTGAGCCGCCAGCGCGTGATCCTCTCGATCGAACGCCTGGACTACACCAAAGGCACGCTGGAGAAACTCTGCGCCTTCGAACGCATGCTCGACGAGAACCCGGAGCTGCTCGGCAAGGTGTCGCTGGTCTGCGTCTGCGTGCCGGCCGCGCGCGAGATGACGATCTACGACACGCTGCAGGTACAGATAGAGCAGGCGGTCGGCCGCATCAACGGGCGCTACTCGCAAGTGGGCTGGATGCCGCTGCACTTCTATTTCCGGCCCCTGCCTTTCGAAGAGGTCATCGCCTGGTATGCCATGGCCGACGTCATGTGGATCACGCCGCTGCGCGACGGCCTGAACCTGGTCTCCAAGGAATACGTGGCCGTCCAGGGCCTGCTCAACGGCCAGGGCGTGCTGGTGCTGTCGGAATTCGCCGGCGCCGCCGCCGAGTTGAAGGGCGCCCTGCTCACCAACCCGCACGACCAGGTCGACCTGGTGCGCGCCTGCTATACCGCGCTGAACCTGCCGGCCGCCGAGGCGCGGGCGCGCCTGCGCGAGTTGTTCGAGATCGTCTCGACCCACGACGTGCGGCGCTGGGGCCAGGAGTTCCTGGCCGCGGTCAACGAGCAGCCGGAGGCGGCGCCGGCCGGCTGACGCCGGCCCGCTTCGTCAAGGCCTTGCGGCCAGGGGAACGCCCGGCCGCGAGGCCGAGCGCGAACCCGGCAGCGGCTGGATGCGGCCGGGATAATAGGTGTGCACCAGCGAGAACTTCACCGCATCGCCGGCGTTGCGCTGCGCCGCGTGCAAGGTGCGGCAATGGAAGAACACCACGTCGCCGGGCTCGAGTTCGGGACAGACCGCCTGCGCGATCCAGCGCTGGTTGCCGGGCGGGTCGGGCAGGAAGAATTTTTTCTCGTCGAATTGCGCGGACGAAAAATCGGCCGCATGCGAACCCGGCAGGAAGAACAAGCCGCCGTTGTCGGCGGTTTCCGGCCCCAGGGCCAGCCAGCACGACATCAGCTCGGGCGCGCTGAACGACCAGTAGCGGATGTCCTGGTGCCAGCCCGTCAGGCTGCCGTAGCTGGGATGCTTGGTCATCACGCAGTTGTGATGCACGGTGGACAGCACCGGCGCCTCGCCGAAATAGGCCGCCAGCCACTGCCCGATGCGCGGCGAGGTGGCCCACCGCGCGAACAGCGGATCGCGCCCGTAGGCATCGAGCAGCCGCCGCACGGTGTGCCCGCCGGCCGCCTGGCGCGAAGCCGGCGCCCCCGGATATTGCAGGTCGGCCTCGTATTCGAGCGGCGCGATCGCCTCGTCGAGATGGCGCTGCGCCAGGGTGCGCAGGGCCGCCACGGTCGCGGCGTCGGCAAAGCCCCGCGCCACCACGAAACCCCGTTCGCGCAGCTCTGCAATCTGGCTGGCTTGCGTCATGGCCGGCCTTCGCCGCCCGGCGGCCTGGGTAGTTCGGCATCGCGCTCTTCGGCCACGGTGCGCACCCATTCGCGCCACACCGACACCAGGAGCGCCATCAGCACCGGCCCGACGAACAGCCCCACGATGCCCAGCGTCTTCAGGCCGCCCACCAGGCCGAAGAAGGTCGGCAGGAAAGGCAGCTTGACCGGTCCGCCCACCAGGCGCGGCCGCAGGGTCTTGTCGACGATGAAGAGCTCGACCGCGCCCCAGATGAGCAGGCCGATGCCGGCCGCGATGTGGTTCGCGCCGATGAGGTACAGCGACACCAGCGTGAACGCCGTCGGCGCGCCGCCGGGCACCAGCGCCATGAAGCCGGTGATCACGGCCAGCAGCACGTGCGCGGGCACGCCGGCTATCCAATAGGCCGCGCCCAGCACCACGCCCTCGCCTATGGCGATCAGGCTCATGCCCGTGACGGTGGCGCCGATGGTGGCCGGTACCATGCGCGAGAAGCGCTGCCAGCGCGCCGGCAGGATGCGTTCGCCCAGCAGGTCGATCTGGCCCAGGAGGCGCTGGCCGTCCTTGTAGATGAAGAACAGCGTGAGCAGCATGAAGAGCACCGCCAGCAGCAGCTGGACCGCGTTGCCCGCGGCGCCCAGCACCATGCGGTAGATATTGCCGATGTGCTCGCCGCTGATGAGCTGCACGAGATCGCCCAGCGCATGCGGCTCGCCCAGGTAGGTGCGCCAGTAGGTGGCCAGCCTGTCGCCCACCAGCGGGATGGTGGGCATCCAGGACGGCACCGCGGCGCCGTCGCGATTGGCCGCCAGCATCCAGGCGAAAAGATGGCTGGCCTCGCGGAAGGCGTAGATCGACGCCAGCGACAAGGGCACCACCACCACCAGCAGCACCAGCAGCAGCGCGACCGTGGCGCCGACGGTCGTGTTCTGCCGGCAGGACACCAGCAGGCGCCGGTAGAGCGGCCAGGTGGCCAGGCCGATGATCAGCGCCGCCAGCGCCGGCACCAGGAAGCCGCTCAGGAAATACACCCCCGCCAACAGCACCAGCAACAAAAGCCAGCGGGCAATCAATGAAGCGGGCAAGACAGGCGACATGGAGTAGACGGCAGGAAACCGGCGGAGGAATTCCGCCCAAGCTCAGAAATATACGAGTTTTGGGCCGACCCTGCCTGCCGGCCGTCCGCGCGGGCCCGGCCAGGCGGCTAGACCAGGACCCCGGAGGGATCGATGGGCACGTGCCGGCGCGTGGCTTCATGGGCCTGCGGGCTGATCCTTGCCCCTTCGGCCATGAGCCGCTTGCACTCGAGCATGGAGGGATCGTTCTCGTCGCGGCCGCTCAGCAGCGGGCAACCGGCGAAGAGCTCGGCCACCCAGTCGGAGAACGCGCGCACCTTGGGCGAAAGCTGGCGGCTCTGCAGGTAGAGCAGCGAGATCGGCATCGCCGCGGGCCGGTATTCGGGCAGCACTTCGACCAGCTCGCCCTTGTACATGTGCGCCAGCGCCATGAAGCGCGCCGTCTGGATCATGCCGAAGCCCTGCACGCCGCAGGCCAGGTGGGCCGACCACTCGTTGACCGACACGGTGCCGGGAAGCTCGACCTGGCGCGGCTGCCCGTCGACCATGAACTGCCAGCCGTGGTTGCGGCCCGGTCCCAGGAAGTAATGCACGGCTTGATGCCGCTTCAAGTCGTCGAGCGTTTTCGGCACGCCGTAGCGCTCGAGGTAGGCAGGCGCCGCGCAGGTGATGAGTTCGACGGTGCCGATGCGGCGGGCCACCAGGCTGGAATCCTCGAGATCGCCGGCGCGGATGACGCAGTCCACGGCGTCCTGCACCAGGTCGATCTTGCGGTCGGACAGGCCGATGGCCAGCTCCACGTCCGGGTAGCGGGTATGGAAATCACACAGCGCGGGAATGAGCACCATCGTGCCGATGCTGGGCTTGACGTCGATGCGCAAACGCCCTTGAGGGTGCGCCGACACGTCTTGCAGATAGGCCTCGGTTTCCTCGACCTCGGCCAGGATGCGCACGCTGTGCTTGTAGTAGGCGGCGCCGTCGGGCGTGAGGCTCAGGCGGCGCGTGGTGCGGTTGAGCAGGCGCACGCCCAGATGCTTTTCGAGGTTCTGGATGATGGTGGTGACGGTGGTCCGCGGCAGCGACAGCGCGTCGGCGGCGCGGGTGAAGCTGTTGGCTTCGACCACCCGGGAGAAGACCTGCATGGCTTGGAAGCGATCCATGGCGTTTCCTGAGAAGAGCGGGATGGCCGACAGCATAAAACAAAACCGGCCAGATTGTTAGCCACTGCCGACCAGTGTTGCCGGAAATAGACTGTTTATTCGGGTCGACAAAACATTCAGAATACGGTCAACCCAGAGGAACCAGCCTCGCCGCCCTGCGGCAAAGGCCTGCACACAGGCCTCGCGGCCCGCGCCATGCGCGAGCCGCTCCTATCCCGGCTAGGTCTCCCGTCCCCCTATTTTACTTCCCAAGGAAACGTTCATGACGGTTTCTCGACCCCGTGCTTTTCGCCTTCCGGCTTTTCGTCCCCGCTTCCCGGCCCTGACGCTGGCCATCCTGCTGACCGCGACAGGCGGCTATGCCGTCTTCGGCCCTGCCGCGCAAACGCCCGCCCTGGCCCAGCCGGCGCCGCCGGCCGGCGTGCCGGTCGACGTGGCGCCGGCCATCGGCCGCTCCATCGTCGACTGGCAGCGCTATTCGGGCCGGCTCGAAGCCATCGACCGCGTCGATATCCGCCCCCTGGTGCCGGGCACGCTGACCCAGGTGCACTTCAAGGACGGCGCCCTGGTCAAGAAGGGCGATCCGCTCTTCACCATCGACCCGCGCCCCTATGAGGCCGAAGTCGAGCGCGCCGAGGCCCGCGCGGCCTACACCGTCGCCGACCTGTCCCGCGCCAAGCGCCTGCTGGCCGAGAACGCCATCGCCCGGCGCGACTACGAAGAAAAGGAAAACGCCGCCCGCGACGCCGACGCCAGCCTCAAGACGGCCCGCATCAACCTGGGCTACACGCGCATCGTGGCGCCGGTGGACGGCCGCGTCTCGCGCGCCGAGGTCACGGTGGGCAATGTGGTGTCGGCCGGCGCCTCCTCGGCCGTGCTGACCACGGTGGTGTCGGTGGCCCGCATGTATGCCGCCTTCGACGTGGACGAGCAGACCTTCCTGCGCTACGTGAATCCGGGCCGCGCCAAGGGCACGCCGGTGCCGGTGCAAATGGGCCTGGCCGACGAAGACGGCTACTCGCGCGAAGGCGTGGTGGAGTCGGTGGACAACCGGCTCGACCCCGCCTCGGGCACGATCCGCGTGCGCGCGGTGTTCGACAACAAGGACGGCCTGATGCTGCCGGGCCTGTACGCCCGCGTCCGGCTGGGCGGCAGCACGCCGCACGACGCCGTGCTGGTCGACGAAAAAGCCATCGGCACCGACCAGAACAAGCGCTACGTGCTGGTGGTGGACGACGCCAACCACGCCAATTACCGCGAAGTGCAGCTGGGCACCAGCGTCGGCCCGCTGCGCGTGGTGACGCAGGGCCTGAAGACCGGCGAGCGCATCGTCGTCAACGGCCTGCAGCGCCTACGCCCCGGCGATGTCGTGGCGCCCAGCGCCGTGTCCATGGACGACCGGACGTCCGCCATCAAGACCGCTTCCGCCAGCCTGAAGTAAACGAGAACGTCAGCGCGAACCCCTACTCATGAATATCTCCAAGTTTTTCATCGACCGGCCCATTTTCGCGGGCGTGCTGTCGGTGCTGGTGCTGCTGGGCGGCCTCCTGGCCATGTTCCAGCTGCCCATCTCCGAATACCCGGAAGTCGTGCCGCCCTCGGTGGTGGTGCGGGCCCAGTACCCCGGCGCCAACCCCAAGGTCATCGCCGAGACCGTGGCCTCGCCGCTGGAGCAATCCGTCAACGGCGTCGAGGACATGCTCTACATGCAGTCGCAGGCCAATAGCGACGGCTCCTTCGCCCTGACGGTGTTCTTCCGCCTGGGCACCGATCCGGACAAGGCCCAGCAACTGGTGCAGAACCGCGTCTCGCAGGCCCTGCCGCGCCTGCCCGACGACGTGCAGCGCCTGGGCGTGACCACCGTCAAGAGCTCGCCCACCCTGACCATGGTGGTGCACCTGATCTCGCCCGACAACCGCTATGACGCGACCTATCTGCGCAACTACGCGGTGCTCAACGTCAAGGACCGCCTGGCCCGCCTCAACGGCGTGGGCGAAGTGCAGGTCTGGGGCGCGGGCGACTACGCCATGCGCGTCTGGCTCGACCCCAACAAGGTCGCCCAGCGCGACCTGACGGCCACCGAGGTCGTCAATGCCATCCGCGAGCAGAACGTCCAGGTGGCCGCAGGCATCATCGGCGCCTCGCCCACGGCCAGCGACGTGCCCATGCAGTTCTCGGTGAACGCGCGCGGCCGGCTGCAGACCGAAGAGGAGTTCGGCCAGATCATCCTCAAGAGCTCGCCCGACGGCGCGGTGACGCACCTGTCCGACGTGGCCCGCATCCAGCTCGACGCGCAGGAGTACGCGCTGCGCTCGCTGCTGGACAACAAGCAGGCGGTGGCCATGGCCATCATGCAGGCGCCGGGCTCGAACGCGCTGGACGTGTCGCACCAGGTGCGCGAGGCCATGGCCGAGCTGTCCCAGGACTTCCCGCCCTCGGTGCAATACCGCATCGAGTACGACCCCACGCAATTCGTGAGCGCGAGCATCGAGGCCGTGGTGCACACCCTGCTGGAAGCCCTCGTGCTGGTGGTGCTGGTGGTGATCGTGTTCCTGCAGACCTGGCGCGCCTCGATCATCCCGCTGCTGGCCGTGCCCGTGTCCATCATCGGCACCTTCTCGCTGCTGTTGCTGTTCGGCTATTCCATCAATGCGCTGTCGCTGTTCGGCATGGTGCTGGCCATCGGCATCGTGGTGGACGACGCCATCGTGGTAGTCGAGAACGTCGAGCGCAACATCGAGGCCGGCCTGTCGCCGCGCGAGGCCACCTATCGCGCCATGCGCGAGGTCAGCGGCCCCATCGTCGCCATCGCGCTGACGCTGTGCGCGGTGTTCGTGCCGCTGGCCTTCATGACCGGCCTGTCGGGCCAGTTCTACAAGCAGTTCGCCGTGACCATCGCCATCTCGACGGTGATCTCGGCCTTCAACTCGCTGACGCTGTCGCCGGCCCTGTCGGCCCTGCTGCTCAAGCCGCACGACGAGCAGACCGACTGGCTGTCGCGCGCCATGAACAAGGTGCTCGGCCCCTTCTTCCGCGGCTTCAACCGGCTGTTCGGCCGCGCCTCCAACCGCTACGCCGCCGGCGTGAGCGGGGTGCTGCGCCGCAAGGGTTCGTCCATGGCGGTATACGCCGTGCTGCTGGCGCTGGCCGTGGGCGTGGCCACCATCCTGCCCGGCGGCTTCATTCCCGCGCAGGACAAGCAGTACCTGATCGCCTTCGCGCAGCTGCCCAGCGGCGCCTCGCTCGACCGCACCGACGACGTGATCCGGCGCATGAGCGACATCGCCCTGCACGAGCCCGGCGTCAAGAGCGCCATCGCCTTCCCCGGCCTGTCGATCAACGGCTTCACCAACAGCTCGAGCGCCGGCATCGTGTTCGTGACGCTGGACGACTTCGACAAGCGCAAGAGCCCCGACCTGTCGGCCAACGCCATCACCATGCACTTGAACCAGAAGCTCGCGTCCATCAAGGATTCGATCGTGGCCGTCTTCCCGCCTCCGCCCATCCTGGGCCTGGGCACGCTGGGCGGATTCAAGCTGCAGATCGAGGACCGCGGCGCGCAAGGCTATGCCGACCTGGACCGCGTCACGCAGGCCTTCGCCGCGCGCGCCATGCAGACGCCCGAGCTCGGACCCACCTTCTCGAACTACCAGGTCAACGTGCCGCAGCTCGACGTCGACCTGGACCGCGTCAAGGCCAAGCAGCTGGGCGTGCCGGTGACCGAGGTGTTCGACACCATGCAGGTCTACCTGGGCTCGGCCTATGTGAACGACTTCAACCGCTTCGGCCGCGTGTTCCAGGTGCGGGCCCAGGCCGACGCCCAGTTCCGTTCGCACCCCGAGGACATCCTGCAGCTCAAGACCCGCAACAACACGGGCGAGATGGTGCCGCTGTCCTCGCTGGTGACGGTCAAGCAGAGCTTCGGCCCGGAAATGGTGGTGCGCTACAACGGCTACACCGCCTCCGACATCAACAGCGGTCCGGCGCTCGGCTACTCGACCAACCAGGCCCAGGCGGCGGCCGAGCGCATCGCCAACGAGGTGCTGCCGCGCGGCTTCAAGATCGAATGGACCGACCTGGCCTACCAGCAGATGCTGGCCGGCAATGCCGGGGTGTGGGTGTTCCCCATCAGCGTGCTGCTGGTCTTCCTGGTGCTGGCCGCGCTGTATGAAAGCCTGACCCTGCCGCTGGCGGTGATCATGATCGTGCCCATGAGCATCCTGGCGGCGCTCACCGGCGTGTGGCTCACCCATGGCGACAACAACATCTTCACCCAGATCGGCCTGATGGTGCTGGTGGGGCTGTCGGCCAAGAACGCGATCCTGATCGTGGAGTTCGCCCGCGAGCTGGAAATGCAGGGCAGCACGCCGCTCGCGGCCGCCATCGAGGCCTGCCGCCTGCGCCTGCGTCCCATCCTGATGACGTCCATCGCTTTCATCATGGGCGTGGTGCCGCTGGTGATGTCCACCGGCGCCGGCTCGGAAATGCGCCATGCCATGGGCATCGCCGTGTTCTTCGGCATGCTGGGCGTGACGCTGTTCGGGCTGTTCCTGACGCCGGTGTTCTACGTGCTGCTGCGCAAGCTGAGCGGCAGTTCGCTGCACTCGGCGGCGCGCCACGACGCGCCCCTCGTCCACGACACCCATGTCCCTGCCGAACATTGAGGAATTTTTCATGACAAGCACGATTCAACGCGGATCCATCGCGCTGGCCTTGCTGCTGATGCTGGCAGGCTGCACGGTGGGCCCCGACTACCAGCGGCCGGCGGTCGACACGCCCGCCGCCTACAAGGAAGCGGCGGCCGCCGCGCCACTGCCCGCCGGCGAAGCCGGCAGCTGGCAGGAAGCCAAGCCCTCCGAAGACGCTCTGCGCGGCGAATGGTGGAAGCTGTTCCAGGACCCCGCCCTCGACGCGCTGGAAACCCAGGCGCAGGACGCCAACCAGAACCTGAAGGCCGCCGCCGCGCGGCTGGCCCAGGCGCGCGCGCTGCTGGGCAACGCCAAGGCCGACCGCTACCCGGAACTCGACGCGGGCTTCGGTCCCATGCGCGAACGCGCCTCGCCCGCTTCGCAAGGCTTTGCGGACGACGGGCCGGCTTTCAGCAGCACGCTGTGGCGCGCCCAGGGCTCGGTGTCGTACGAGGTCGACCTGTTCGGCCGCGTTTCGTCCGAAGTCGATGCCGCCACCGCCGACGCCCAGCAAAGCGCCGCGCTGCTCCGCTCGGTGCTGCTGGCCCTGCAGGCCGACGTGGCGCAAGGCTACTTCCAGGTGCGCGAACTCGATTCCGAACTGCAGGTCTACCGCCGCACGGTCGAGCTGCGCGGCCAGACCATGCAGCTGATCCAGCATCGCTACGACGCCGGCGACATCAGCGAGCTGGACCTGGCGCGCGCGCGCACCGAGCTGGAATCGGCGCGCGCCGACGAGGCCGGCATCGCCCGCAGCCGCGCCGCGGCCGAGCACGCCCTGGCCGTGCTGCTGGGCAAGACGCCGGCCGAGTTCAGCCTGCCGGCCCAGCCGCTCACCCGCATCGCGGTCGACATCCCCGCCGGGCTGCCGTCGAACCTGCTGGAGCGCCGCCCCGACATCGCGGCCGCCGAACGCACCATGGCCGGCGCCAACGCGCGCATCGGCATGGCCCAGGCGGCCTTCTTCCCCAGCCTGTCCCTGACGGGCGCCGCGGGCTTCGAGTCTTCCGCCCTGAGCAACCTGTTCCATTGGTCCAGCCGGACTTTCCTGCTCGGCCCGCTGGTGGGCACGGCCCTGTCGCTGCCCATCTTCGACGGCGGCCGGCGGCAGGCCGGCGTGGATCGCGCGCGCGCCGTCTACGAGGAAGACGTGGCCAACTACCGGCAGACCGTGCTGACGGCCTTCCGCGAAGTCGAGGACAACCTGTCGAGCCTGCGGCTGCTGCACGGCCAGACCGCCGCGCAGGATGCCGCGCTGGCTGCCGCGACGCGGGCGGCGAGCCTGTCGCAGACGCAGTACCGCGAAGGCGCGACCAGCTACCTGGACGTACTCGATGCCGACCGCAGCGCGCTGCAGCAGCAACGCGCCGCGGCCCAGCTCGACGGCGACCGGGCCCGCACCACGGTAAACCTGATCCGCGCGCTGGGCGGCGGCTGGGACCCGGCGCAGCAGATGGCGGTGAAGTAGACCGGCATTGCCATGCACGGCCGGACGGCCTGCCCGTGCATGGCACAATGGGCGCTCCCCATCACTGCCGCACTGCAACCATGATCATCCTGATCGACCAGGACGGCGTGCTCGCGGATTTCGAGCATGCCTTCATCGCCGCCTGGCAGGCGCGCCATCCCGGCATCGCGCCCGTGGCATTCGAGGATCGCAAGTCCTTCAACCTGCTCGAGGACTATCCGGCCGAGCTGCGCGGCCGGGCCGAGGCCATCTACACCGCCCCCGGCTTCATCCGCGACCTGCCGCCCGTCCCGGGCGCCCTCGAGGCCTTTCGCGAACTGCTGGCACTGGGCATGGACGTGCGCATCTGCACCGCGCCCCTGCGCCAGTACGAAAACTGCGTGGCCGAGAAGTTCCAATGGGTCGAACGCCACCTGGGCCGCGCCGCCACCGAGCGCATCGTCATGACGCGCGACAAGACCTTGGTGCACGGCAAGCTCCTCATCGACGACAAGCCCCTGATCGAGGGCGCCGTGTCCCGGCCGGCCTGGCGCCACATCGTCTACGACGCGCCCTACAACCGCCACGTGGCCGACCGCCCCCGCCTGACCTGGGCAAACTGGCGCAATGCGCTGGCGGGCGAGCTCTACACCGCCGACAACTAGCTGGAGGAGGGGCAGCCCCGCAGGGGCCGAGGGGAGGGGCAGCCCCGCAGGGGCCGAGGGCCCGTCGTCCTGGGCCCGAGCCCGGCGACCTGGCCGCCACGGCCCCACGCCGCCAGCGGCCCGGCAGACGCTTCAAGAACTCAAAAATCACGCGTTGACGATCTTGTAGCGCCGCACGCTCATCAATACCCCGCAGGCCACGCCCATGGTCAGCAAGGCCGTGCCGCCATAGCTCATGAAGGGCAAGGGCACGCCCACCACGGGCAGCACCCCCGTCACCATGCCGATGTTCACGAACACGTAGAGGAACATCATCATGGTCAGCGCCCCCGCCAGCAATCGCCCGAACTGCGTCGACCCGCCCGCGGCGATCGTCAGCCCCCGGGCGATCAGCAGGCTGTAGAGCACCAGGATCGCCACGCCGCCGTACAGGCCGAACTCTTCCGAATACACCGCATAGATGAAGTCGGTGGTGCGTTCGGGAATGAAGTCCAGGTGGCTTTGCGTGCCCTGCATATAGCCCTTGCCGTACAAGCCGCCCGAGCCCACCGCGATCATCGACTGGATGGTGTGGAAGCCCTTGCCCAGCGGGTCGGTGCTCGGGTCCAGCAGCGTGCACACCCGGTGCTTCTGGTAATCGTGCAGGCCGGGCCAGGTCACGCTCGGGTCGCACAGGCGGTCTTCGTTGTAGACCAGCGCGCCGACGGCGAGCACGCCGACCAGCGTGGCCGGAATCAGCAGCTTGAACGACAGGCCGGCGAAATAGATCACGAAAAAGCCCGCGCCGAACACCAGCACCGCCGTGCCCAGGTCGGGCTGCAGCACGATCAGGCCGCAAGGCAGGGCCAGCAGCAGGCCTGCCACGAGGAAGTCGCGGATGCGCACGGCCCCCTCATGGCGATGGAAGTACCAGGCCAGCATCAAGGGCACGGCGATCTTCAGCATTTCCGAGGGCTGGATGCGCGTGAAGCCGATGTTCAGCCAACGCGTGGCGCCCTTGCTGGTCTCGCCCGCGAAATGCACGCCCAGGAGCAGCACGATGCCCAGCACGTAGAACGGCACGGCCAGGCGCATGAGCTGGTTGGGCGGGATCAGGGCCACGGCCCACATGGCCGCCAGGGCCACCAGGAAATTGCGCGACTGCTCGACGAAACGCCCGTCCATGCTGCCCACGGCGGAGTGCATCACCGTCATGCCCAGGGCCGCGAAGAGCAGCAGGATGAACAGGAGCGGCCAGTCCAGCGCCGTGATCACGCGCAGCAGCACGATGCCCAATCGCTTCATTGCGTCTCTCCTCGCCCGGTTTGCGCGCGCGCCGGCGCCGCGGGCAGGGGCAGGGGCTCGGGGGCAGGCGCCGCGGGCTCGGCCGGCGGCACGGGTTCGCGCCGGAACACCGAGCCCGCCAGGGCCGCGTTGTCGCTTTCCTGGGCCAAGGGCCGGTGGACCGCGGCCGCGCGGGCAGCCATCGGATCGGGCACCGGCGCATCGGCCGGCTTGCCTGCGGCCTGCAGCTTGTCCTTGTCGACCAGCCAATAGTCGAACACCTTGCGGGCGATCGGCGCCGCGGCGCTCGCGCCCCAGCCGCCGTTCTCGACGATGAGCGCCACCGCGATGCGCGGATGCTGCACGGGCGCGAAGCCGATGTACAGGGCATGGTCGCGCAGGCGTTCGTCCACCACGCCGGCCCGGTACCGCGCGCCGCGCAGGCTGTACACCTGGGCCGTGCCGGTCTTGCCGGCCGACGGGTAGGCGGCGCCCTGGAAGGCCAGGCGCGCCGTGCCGACCCGCGTCACGTCGGCCATGGCCGATTTCACGATATCGAGGTACTGCTGCTTGATCGGGATCTGGTGATCGGGCACCGACGGCGTGGGCACGACTTCCCCGGTGCGGGAATCGCGTATGGCATGCACCAGGTGCGGGCGGCGGTACAGGCCGTCGTCGGCCAGCGTGGAAACCGCCTGCCCCAGCTGCAGCAGCGTGAAGGCGTTGTAGCCCTGCCCCACCGTGAGCGAGACCGACTCGCCCGCATACCAGCGCTGCCGTTCCTTGTCCTTGTAGGCCTTGCGCTTCCATTCGGTGGACGGCAGCACGCCGGTCCTTTCGCCTTCGAGGTCGATGCCGGTGATCTGCCCGAAGCCGAACTGCTTGGTGAAATCATGCAGCGGGTTCACCCCGATGACCGGGCCCAGCGAGAAAAAGTAAGTGTCGGACGACACCACGATGGCCTTGTGCATGTCGGTCGGGCCGTAGGCCGCGCCGCCCGCATTGTGGAACTTCTGCCCGCCGAATTCGAAGTAGCCCGGATCGGGGATCAGCTCGGTGGGGCTGCGCTTGCCCAGCTCCAACGCGGCCAGCGCCACGAAGGGCTTGTAGGTCGAGCCGATGGGGTAGGTGCCGTACAGGGGCCGGTTGATGAGCGGGTGGTCGGGCGACTCGTTGAGCTGGCGCCAGTTGTCGGCATCGATGCCGTCGACGAACAGGTTCGGGTCGTACGAGGGCATCGAGACGAAGGCCAGCACTTCGCCCGTCTCCGGGTCGATGGCCACGAGCGCGCCGCGCAGGCCCTCGAAAGCCTTTTCGGCCACGCGCTGCAGGCCCATGTCCAGGGACAGCATGATGTCCGAGCCCGACACGGGGTCGGTGCGGCGCAGCGTGCGCACCGGACGCCCGCCCGCCGTGATTTCCACTTCCTGCACGCCGGTCTTGCCGTGCAGCACGCTTTCCCAGGTTTTCTCGATGCCCTTCTTGCCGATGGAATCCGTGCCGCGGTAGTTGCCGGTTTCCCCGGCGCGGTCGAGGTCGTCGAGATCGCTGTCGGCAATGCGGCCGATATAGCCCACCACGTGCGCGGCCGACGTGCCCAGCGGATACTGCCGCACCCAGCGCGCCTTGAGCTCCACGCCCGGGAACATGAAGGCATGCGAGGCGAACCAGGCCGCCTCGGTGTCGTTGAGGTTGTTGCGCAGGACCACCGTGGCATGGCGGCCCGACTCGTTGAGCTGGCGCTTGAACTTGCGGCGATCGCTCGGGCTCAGGTAGACCACTTGCGACAGGCGGTCGAACAGTTCGTCGAAGTCGTCGATCTCGGAGGGCGTGACCTCGAGCGTATAGGTGCGGAAATTGCGCGCCAGCACCTCGCCGTTGCGGTCGAGCACTTCGCCGCGGCGCGGCGGAATCGGCACCACCGCGATGCGGTTGCGATCGGCGCGCTCGGAAAAGCCCTGGTAGCGTTCGACCTGCAGCACCCAGAAGCGCGACACCAGCACGCCGAAGCACGCCAGCACCACGGCCGCGCCCGCCAGGGCGCGCAGGCGAAAGCGCTGCTTCTGTTGAAGACTGGTGTTTTTGAACTCGAACATCGTGGTCCCGCCCTAGACCGCGGAAGATTCCACGTCGTCCAGGCGACGCTGCGGCAATTGCAGCACCCAACCCACGATAGGCCAGAGAGCGGCGGTGATCAAGGCGCTCAGGGTCCAGCCCCAGCCCGACCAATGGCCGGCCAGCCAGGCGACGACCAGATGCGTGCACAGCGGCGCGATCAAAAAGACCGGCAGCATGTGCACGGCCTGGCTCCACAGGTCGAAGCGCTGCAGGCGGCGGTCCAGCAGCTGCGCGCCATAGGCCACCAGGACGTAGGTCAGGGCATGGCCGCCCAGCAGGGCCGTGTCGTGCACGTCGAGCAGGATGCCGAAGACGAAAGCCGTGACCAGGCCCACGCGGCGGCGTTCGTGCGCGCTCCAGAAGGCCAGCACCAGCGCCATGATGTCGGGCGCGGCCGGCCAGTCGCGCCAGGGCAGCATCGACGCCAGCCACACCACGATCAGGGTGCCCCAGATGAACAGGCCGCGCGCCGGGCGCACCAGCCGGTCGGGCTGCGCATTGCCGAGCAGGCCCAGCAGGCGGCCGGGAACGGGCGCCTGCGGATCCGGGGACGACGGATTATTCTTCATCGTCATCGTCGGACTCCTGCATTTTCATGGCCTGGTCCACGTCGACCTGCAGCACCAGGAAGTGGCGGTAGCGCTCAGGGTGCGACAGCGGCTCGGCCACGGCCTGCGCGAAGCCCGAGGCCGAGTTGCGATCGACGGACGTGACCTTGGCCACCTGCAGCCCGGCCGGGAACAGGCCGCCCACGCCGCTGGTGATGAGCACGTCGCCTTCGCGCACGTCGGCATTGGCCGACAGGTAGCGCACTTCGACCTCGCCCGGCGTGTTCGTGCCGAACGCGATGAGCCGCAGCCCGTTGCGCAGCACCTGTACCGGGATCGACACGCGGTCGTCGGTGAGCATCGCAAGCTCGGAGGTCATGGGCGTGACGCGCACCAGCTGGCCCACCACGCCGCCCTCGTCGATCACGGGCATGCCCGCGGCCAGGCCGGCCTGGCTGCCTTTGTTGAACACCAGGCGCTGCTGGCCGCTGCCGCTGGGCGGCTCGTAAAGCACCTCGACCACCACGGCCGGCTCGGGCGTGTGGTCGGTGATGCCGAGCAGCCGGCGCAGCTGGGCGTTTTCCGCGGCCACCTGCTGGGCATGGGTGGACACCTGCGCCAGTTCGATGCGCTGGCGCTGCAGGGCTTCGTTTTCGCTGCGGATGAGGTTGGCGGCGTTGACCCACTCGTCGACCTGCTCGACCAGGTCGCGGGGCGCCATGACGACGCGCTGGAAAGGATAGAGCGCGATGGCCACCGCGCGGCGCACCGGCTCGAGCACGCGCATGCGCGCATCGGCCAGCATCAGGGCCAGGGCCAGCACGACCAGCACCGCCAGTCGGACTTCAGCGGGCGGGCCGCGCCGAAACAGCGGAGGGGTCGTGCTTTGTCGTTGCATGGTGTCAGCCTGGTCGATGAAGACCGCGGCGGGTATGCCGGCCGCATGCGGGATGACGCGTGGCGGCCGGCGGCACGGACTTAGTCGTTGATGAAGATGGCGCCCAGTTTTTCAAGATGCTCAAGCGCTTCGCCGCAGCCGCGCACCACGCAGGTGAGGGGATCTTCGGCCACCAGCACCGGCAGGCCGGTTTCTTCCTGCAGCAGGCGGTCCAGGTCGCGCAGCAGCGCGCCGCCGCCGGTCAGCGCAATGCCCTTGTCGGTGATGTCGGCGCCCAGTTCGGGCGGGGTTTGTTCCAGCGCGATCTTGACGGCCGAGACGATCTGGTTGAGCGGATCGGTCAGCGATTCGAGGATCTCGTTGGACGAGACGGTGAAACTGCGCGGCACGCCTTCGGCCAGGTTGCGGCCCTTGACCTCGATCTCGCGGACTTCGGAGCCGGGGAAGGCCGAGCCGATTTCCTTCTTGATGAGTTCGGCGGTGGGCTCGCCGATCAGCATGCCGTAGTTGCGGCGGATGTAGTTGACGATGGCTTCGTCGAACTTGTCGCCGCCGACGCGCACCGAACCCTTGTAGACCATGCCGCCCAGCGAGATCACGGCCACCTCGGTGGTGCCGCCGCCGATGTCGACCACCATCGAGCCGCTGGCGTCCGATACCGCCAGGCCGGCGCCGATGGCCGCGGCCATCGGCTCCTCGATCAGGTAGACGTGCGAGGCGCCCGCGCCCAGCGCGGATTCGCGGATGGCGCGGCGCTCGACCTGGGTGGAGCCGCAGGGCACGCAGACGATGATGCGCGGACTGGGCGCCAGCATGTTGCGGGGGTGCACCATGCGGATGAACTGCTTGAGCATCTGCTCGGTGACGGTGAAGTCGGCGATCACGCCGTCCTTCATCGGCCGGATGGCTTCGATGTTGCCGGGCACGCGGCCCAGCATCTGCTTGGCCTCGCGGCCGACGGCCTGGATGATCTTCTTGCCGTTGGGGCCGCCTTCATGGCGAATGGCCACGACGGACGGCTCGTCGAGCACGATACCCTTGCCGCGGACATAAATAAGCGTATTGGCGGTACCGAGGTCGATCGCCATGTCGCTGGAAAAATAACTACGGAGGAATCCGAACATGTGAACTCAGCGAGATTCAGGGAATTAGGGTCATGACGCTGGGTTTTACCCGCGGTGCTACCCGCCGGCTTACCTACTTTTATCGGTCGGACATGTTTGGACATGCCGCCTTCCGGTCGCCTGGTTGCCGGACGTACAATGACATCAGCGATTAAACCGTGAATGATAACTTATAATTTTGCGGGAAATAGCGCGAAAATCCCGGCTATTCATGGTTTGTAACGGCTTAGACTTGCCGCATCCTGCGGGGCTCCGTCCCGCTTTTATTTTCCTTTCATTCCCATGGCCCTGAACGAACAAGACGTGGCTCGCATCGCCCGGCTGGCCCGCATCGAGCTCACCGCCGAGCAGCGCGGCCGCGCCCAGGCGGAGCTCAACGGCATTCTGCACCTGATCGAGCGGCTGCAGGCCGTCGACACCCAGGGGGTGGAGCCGCTGGCCCATCCGCTGTCGGCCCACGAAGACGTGGTGCTGCGCCTGCGCGCCGACGCCGTCACCGAACCCGCGTCCGAGGCGCGCCGCAGCGAACTGCTGGCCAATGCGCCGGACACCCGCGACGGCCTGTTCCTGGTGCCCAAGGTCCTCGAATAATTTCGCACCCACACCGTGCGGCGCGCCGTGCGCCCGCCCCCTATCGAATGCATACCACCCATGGCGACTTCCGCTCTGCATAACGAATTCGGCGACATCGCCGGCCTGCGCGAGGCGCTGGCGCAGCGCCGCGTCGGCGCGGTCGAGCTGGCGCAAAGCGCGCTGGCCGCCGCCGAGGCGGCCGCGCACCTCAACGCCTTCCTGCACATCGACGCCGACCTCACGCTGGCCCAGGCGCGCGCCGCCGAGGCGGCCATCGCCGCCGGCACCGCCGGCCCGCTGGCCGGCATCCCCATCGCGCACAAGGACGTGTTCGTCACGCGCGGCTGGCGCACCACCGCCGGCAGCAAGATGCTCGAAAGCTATGTGAGCCCCTTCGACGCCACCGTGGTCGAGCGCCTGCGGCAAGCCGGCGCCGTGTCGCTGGGCAAGCTCAATTGCGACGAGTTCGCCATGGGCTCGAGCAACGAGAACTCGGCCTACGGCCCGGTGCACAACCCCTGGGACGCGAACGCCGTGCCCGGCGGCTCGTCGGGCGGTTCGGCGGCCGCGATGGCCGCCGGCCTGGCCATGGCCACCACCGGCACCGACACGGGCGGCTCGGTGCGCCAGCCCGCCTCGCTGTGCGGCGTCAGCGGCATCAAGCCCACCTACGGCACGGTGTCGCGCTTCGGCATGATCGCCTACGGCTCCAGCCTGGACCAGGCCGGCGTGTTCGCCCACGGCAGCCGCGACCTGCTCGAACTGCTCGACGTGATGAGCGGCTTCGACCCGCAGGACGCCACCAGCCTGCAAGCCTGCGACGGCGCGGCCAACGTCCCGGGCCGCGTGCGGGCGGCATTCGACGCCGCGCAAGCCGGGTTCGACGGCGCCGGCAGCCTGCCCTTGCGGGGCCTGCGCATCGGCGTGCCCAAGGAATTCTTCGGCGCGGGCCTGGCCGCCGACGTCGCCGCGCCCGTCGAGGCGGCGCTCAAGCAGTTCGAAGCCCTGGGCGCGCAGCGCGTGGAGATCTCCCTGCCGCGCACCGAGCTGTCGATTCCGTCCTACTACGTGATCGCGCCGGCCGAAGCGTCGAGCAACCTGTCGCGCTACGACGGGGTGCGCTTTGGCCATCGCGCCGCCGACTACGCCGACCTGACCGAAATGATCAGCCGTTCGCGCGCCGAAGGCTTCGGCGAAGAAGTGAAGCGCCGCATCCTGACGGGCGCATACGTGCTGTCGCACGGCTATTACGACGCCTACTACCTGCAGGCCCAGCGCCTGCGCCGCATGATCGCGCAGGATTTCCAGCTGGCCTTCGCGGACCGGTGCGACGTGATCATGGGGCCGGTATCGCCCACCGTGGCCTGGGACATCGGCAAGAAGCGCAGCGACCCCACGTCCGAATGGCTCATGGACATCTACACGCTGAGCCTGAACCTGGTGGGCCTGCCGGGCATGTCGGTGCCCGTGGGCTTCGGCGGCGAGCGGCGCAATCGCCCCGTGGGCCTGCAGGTCATCGGCAACTACTTCGACGAAGGCCGGCTGCTGGCCATCGCCGACCGCTACCAGCAAGTCACCGACTGGCATAAACGCAAGCCTGCAACGCAGGCCTGACAAAAAACCGTTCACGAACATTCGGGCTGCCGCCGCGCAGCGGCGCAGCCCGACGATAGGTACCGACATGGATTGGGAAATCGTCATCGGCCTGGAAACGCACACGCAGCTTTCCACCGACTCCAAGATCTTCTCGGGCAGCAGCACCCGCTTCGGCGCCGCGCCCAACACGCAGGCCAATGTGGTCGACCTGGCCCTGCCCGGCAGCCTGCCCGTGATGAACCGCGGCGCGGCCGAACGCGCCATCCGGTTCGGCCTGGCCGTGGGCGGCGCCGTGGCGCCGCGCTCGGTCTTCGCGCGCAAGAACTACTTCTACCCCGACCTGCCCAAGGGCTACCAGATCAGCCAGTACGAGCTGCCGGTGGTGCAAGGCGGCTCGGTCTCCTTCTTCGTCGGCGAAGAAGAAAAAACCGTCAACCTCACGCGCGCCCACCTCGAAGAAGACGCCGGCAAGTCGCTGCACGACGACTTCGCGCTGGGCAACGGCAAGCCGGCCAGCGGCATCGACCTCAACCGCGCCGGCACGCCGCTGCTCGAGATCGTCACCGAACCCGAGATGCGCTCGGCCGCCGAGGCCGTGGCCTATGCGCGCGCGCTGCACAGCCTGGTGATGTGGCTGGGCATCTGCGACGGCAATATGCAGGAAGGGTCGTTCCGCTGCGACGCCAACGTGTCGGTGCGCCCCAGGGGCCAGAAGGAATTCGGCACCCGCGCCGAGATCAAGAACGTCAACTCCTTCCGCTTCCTGGAGCGCGCCATCCTGTTCGAGGCCAAGCGCCAGATCGAACTGATCGAGGACGGCGGCACGGTGGTGCAGGAAACGCGGCTCTACGATTCGGACCGCGACGAGACGCGCAGCATGCGCAGCAAGGAAGACGCGCACGATTACCGCTACTTCCCCGACCCCGACCTGCCGCCGCTGGTGATCGCGCCGGAATGGGTCGAACAGGTGCGCGCCGCCATGCCCGAGCTGCCCGACACGCTGCGCCAGCGCTTTGCGGCCGACTACGGCCTGTCGGCCTACGATGCGGCGCAGCTGGTGTCCAGCCGCGCCATGGCCGGCTACTTCGAGGAAACGGCCAAGTCGCTGCCGGCCGGCCAGGCCAAGCTGGCGGCCAACTGGGTCATGGGCGAAGTCGCCGCGCAGCTCAACCGCGAAGAAAAGGACATGGCCGGCTGCCCCGTGCCGGCCGCGGCGCTGGCCGCGCTGATCGGCCGCATCCTGGACGGCACGATCTCCAACAAGATCGCCCGCGAAGTGTTCGCCGCCATGTGGGCCGGCGAACACGGCGGCGCGCCCGATGCCATCATCGACGCGCGCGGCTTGAAGCAGATCAGCGACACGGGCGCCATTGCCGCCATGATCGACGAAGTGCTGGCCGCCAACCCGGCCATCGTCGAGGAATACCGCGCCGGCAAGCAGAAGGCCTTCAACTCGCTGGTGGGCCAGATCATGAAGGCCGCCCGCGGCAAGGCCAACCCGCAACAAGTCAACGAACTGCTCAAGCAAAAGCTGGATAGCTGAGGCCGTGAGCAAAGCCTATGCGCGCAAAGCCCTGGTCGCCTCCACCGTCGGCTACGCGCTGGATGGTTTCGACCTGCTGATCCTGGGCTTCATCCTGGCGGCCATCTCGAAAGACCTCGGGCTTTCCAGCACCCAGGCGGGCCTGCTCGTGACCTGGACGCTGGCGGGCGCGGTGGTAGGCGGCATCCTGTTCGGCTGGCTGGCCGACAGGCTGGGCCGAGTGCGCGTGCTCAACTGGACCATCCTGATCTTTGCCGTGTTCACCGGATTGTGCGCGCTGGCCCGGGGCTATGACGACCTGCTGGTCTATCGAACCATCGCCGGCCTGGGCCTGGGCGGCGAGTTCGGCATCGGCATGGCCCTGGCCGCCGAGGCCTGCCGCCCGGAACAACGGGCCCGCATGACCTCGTTCGTGGGCCTGGGTTGGCAAGGCGGCGTGCTGGCCGCCGCCATACTCACGCCACTGCTCCTGCCGCACATAGGCTGGCGCGGCATGTTCGCCGTGGGCGTGCTGCCTGCCGTGGCGGCCTTCATCATCCGCCATTACATTGAAGAACCCAGGCTCTTCCTGGATGCCCGCCAGGCGCCGGCGGTCAATTCGTTCAAACTGCTGGTGGCCGACAGCGCCACGGCCCGCACCAGCCTGGGCGTGGTCATCCTCACGTCCGTGCAGAATTTCGGCTACTACGGCGTGATGATCTGGATGCCGTCCTACCTGAGCAACCAGTTCGGCTATACGCTGACCAAGTCAGCCGGCTGGACCGCCGTCACGGTAATCGGCATGGCGCTTGGCCTATGGCTGTTCGGCCAACTGGCCGACCGCGTGGGCCGCCGTCCCATCTTCCTGCTGTACCAGGCGGGCGCCATGCTGAGCGTGCTGGCCTATTCGCAGCTGCAATCGCAATATGCGCTGCTCGCCGGCGGCGCCGTCATGGGACTGTTCGTCAACGGCATGATCGGCGGCTACGGCGCGCTGATCGCCGAACTCTATCCCACGCGGGCCCGCGCCACGGCGCAGAACGTGCTGTTCAACATCGGCCGGGCCGTGGGCGGCTTCGGGCCGCTGGCGGTGGGCTCGCTGGCCGCCAGATATTCGTTCCAGGTCGCCATTGGGCTGCTGGCCGTGATCTATATCGCCGACATCCTGGCCACGCTGTTCCTGATTCCCGAGCGCAAGGGCTCGGCGCTGGAATAGCGGATAATGTCGGGGTTCGATTTTTCGCTCCGGATATGCCCATGACCTCTGCCACGCCCACCGATTTCGTTCGTTTCGCCCTGGACGAAGGCGTGCTTCGCTTCGGCAGCTTCAAGGTCAAGTCCGGCCGCATCAGCCCCTACTTCTTCAACGCCGGCCTGTTCAACGGCGGCCGCTCGGTGGGCCGCCTGGCCGGCTTCTACGCCCAGGCGCTGCTGGATTCGGGCGTGGCCTTCGACATGCTGTTCGGCCCGGCCTACAAGGGCATCCCCCTGGCCACGGCCACCGCCGTGGCGCTGGCCGGCCACCCCGGCATGCAGGGCCGCGACGTGCCCTTCGCCTTCAACCGCAAGGAAGCCAAGGACCACGGCGAGGGCGGCACCCTGGTGGGCGCGCCGCTCAAGGGCCGCGTCGTCATCATCGACGACGTGATCACCGCCGGCACCTCGGTGCGCGAATCGGTGGAGATCATCCGCGCCGCCGGCGCCGAACCCGCCGCCGTGCTGATCGCGCTGGACCGCATGGAACGCGCCGGCGCCGACGACGCCCTGTCGTCCCACTCGGCCGTGCAGGAAGTCGCCAAGACCTACGGCATGCCGGTGATCAGCATCGCCAGCCTGAAGGACATCATGGCGCTGCTGGAGCAGGATCCGGCATTCGCCGAACACCGCGGCGCCGTCGCCGCCTATCGCGCCCGATACGGAGTCCTCTGATCATGTTTCGAGTCATCTCGGCCAACCTCAACGGCATCCGCTCCGCCTCCACCAAGGGCTTCTTCGACTGGATGCGCAAGCAAGACGCCGACGTCATCGGCGTGCAGGAAATCAAGGCCCAGCATGACCATGTCACCGGCGTCTTCGACCGCCACGACAAGCTGGCCGGCTATTTCCACTATGCCGAGAAGAAAGGCTATTCGGGCGTGGGCCTCTACACGCGGCATGAGCCCAGCGCGGTCATCCGCGGCTTCGACGCCACGGAATTCGACGCCGAAGGCCGCTGGGTCGAGCTGCGCTTCGACACGCCCGAGCGCAAGTTCAGCGTGATCAGCTGCTACTTCCCCAGCGGCTCGAGCGGCGACGAGCGCCAGCAGGCCAAGTACCGCTTTCTCGACCGGATGTACCCGCACCTGATGCGCCTGAAAGCCGAGCGCCAGTTCATCCTGATGGGCGACATCAACATCGCCCACAAGGAAGCCGACCTGAAGAACTGGAAAGGCAACCTGAAGAACAGCGGCTTCCTGCCCGAAGAGCGCGCCTGGATGACGAAGCTGCTGGGCGAAGGCGGCTTGGTCGACGTCTACCGCGCCCTCCACCCCGACACCACCGACGCCTGCTATACATGGTGGAGCAACCGCGGCCAGGCCTATGCCAAGAACGTGGGGTGGCGCATCGACTACCAGCTGGCCACGGACCGCGTCGCGGCCTGCGCGCGCGCAAGCACCATCTACAAGGACGCAAAGTTCAGCGACCACGCGCCGCTGACGGTCGACTACGACTTCTCGCTCTAAGGCCTGCCCGCCGGTCCTGGTCCCGGGCTTGCCGGCCCTTATTCGACCGGCACGTGCGAGTCCTGCGGCGGCATGTAGAAGCAGTACCGGTTCTTGCCCGCCGCCTTGGCTTCATAGCGGGCCTTGTCGGCCCGGTCCAGCAGTTGCCCGGCCTCCAGCCCGTCATCCGGGTATAGGCTGATGCCGATGCTGGCCGTCACCTGCAGGTGGTGGCCGTTGAGGCGGATTTCCTGGTCGAGATGGGTCAGCAGCTTGCGGGCGACGCCCGCCACGTCGTCGGCCTCGTGGATGTCTTCGAGCAGGATGGCGAATTCATCGCCCCCCAGCCGCGCAATGCCGTCGCTGGCCCGCAGGCGGCGTTCCAGCCGCCGCGCGATCACCCGCAGCACCTCGTCGCCCAGGCTATGGCCCAGTGCGGTATTGACCTGCCTGAAACCGTCCAGATCGAGAAACAGCACCGCCACCCGCATCGCGTTGCGCTGGGCCCGGACCACGGCATGCGCCAGCCGCTCGTTGAAATGCAGCCGGTTGGGCAGGTCGGTCAGGGCGTCGCGCATGAGCAGTTCGGCCATGCGGCCCTCGACCCGGGGCCGCTCGCTGGCATCCAGTCCCATGACCACGTAGTTGGAATAGCCGCCCAGGTGATCGCCGATCCCCGCGATCAAGACCGACTCGCGGTAGATCGCGCCGTTTTTCGTGCGGTTCCAGAGATCGCCCGACCAGCGCCCCTTCTCGCGCAATACCTGTTCGAGCTCGCGGTATTGCATCTCGGACTGCCGGCCCGAGTTGAGCATGCTCAGCGGCTTGCCGGCCGTCTCGCTCATCGCGTAGCCGGTCAGGCGGGTGAAGGCCGGGTTCACGCGCACGATGCGGCCGTCATGGTCGAGCAAGGCCACGCTGCTTTGCGTGTTTTCGAAAATGCGGTTGGCCATCCACAGGTGCTGGTGCGCCTCGCTCAGGGCCTCGTTGCGATCGCGCACCAGGCGATAGACCACCAGCCCCGAGACGAACATCAACAAGCCCACCAGCAGCAGGCCGACCCAGATGATCGCGCGAAATATCGCGCTGCCCTGGCTGGACAGACTCTCCGCCTCTCGAAGATTGCTGGCGATGCATTGCCCCACCAGGCGGTCGAATCCGTTGAGGAATTGCTCGTTGCCGTTGCGCCAGTTCGCGATCGCGGCGGCGTCCCTGTTGCCCAGCAGGCTGAGCCCTTCTTCCATCATCGCCTTGAAGCGCGGCAGGGCGTCGCGCAGATTGTCGGCGATGACCTGCTCGTCGCCGCCCGATACGCCGCTCGGGTAGTAGAGGCTCCACACCGTGCTCATGCGCACCAGGCTCAGGTGGATCTCCCGCTGCGACTGGATGACGGAATCGGTATCGCTCAGCAGGGCCAGGCCGCGCCAGAGCTGGCGGCGGGCGTCCAGTTCGGCCGCGCGGAAGGCGTCGAGCTGGCTGATGGGCACCATCGTGCCGCTATAGAGCGCCCTGGCGTATCCGTCCAGCCGCAGGCTGCTCAGGATGCTGCCCGACAGCAGCAGCAACAGCAACACCGCTCCCACGGCCAGCCAGGAAACCAGGTAGATCCGGCGTATCGAACGTAAAAAATGCAGCATGGACAGCCCAAAGACCGGCCCCAGGGTCGGGCCCAAGGCCCATATATTCGCAAATTTGATACTAATCTGCGAAAAGCCCGCCGCATTCAATACGCAGGAATCGTGAAGTCCCGGCGAAACCGGCGCTGGATGCCATTCCGTCCCCTATTGCAATGCCGGGGAGGCCAGTCACTCCTGGCCCTGCTTTTCGAGCTGGTCGATCTGCGCGCGATGGACGCGCAGCAACAGCAGGCCGGGCACGGCAATGGCCACCGTCCCGAGGAAAAAGCCCGGCCAGCCCAGGTGCTCGACCAGGGTGGGCGTGAGCGGCCCGGCCAGGTAGGTGCGGCCCACGGCCGACAGCGCCGACAGCAGGGCAAACTGCGTGGCCGAGAACTCCTGGCGGCACAGGGCCATCAAGAGGCCGACGAAGGCCGCCGTGCCCAGGCCGCCGCACAGGTTCTCGATGCCGACGCCGCCGGCCATCAGCCAGACGTGCTTGGGGCTGACCGAGATCAGCCAATAGCCCAGGTTGGACACCGCCTGCAGCAGCCCGAAGGCCATCAGCGACCGATACAGGCCCCAGCGCGACATGATCGAACCGCCGGCCAGCGCCCCCACGATGGTGGCCACCAGGCCCAGCACCTTGTTGACCGTGCCGACTTCCGTGGCGGTGTAGCCCGCCGCCCGGATCAGGAAAGTGGTGGACAGCGCGCCGGCAAAGGCATCGCCCAGCTTGTAGAGCACGATGAGCAGCAGCAGCCCGACCGCGCCGGGCCGGCTGAAGAATTCACGGAAGGGCTCCACCACGGCTTGCCCCAGGTTGCGCGGCGCGGCGGCCGGCGACTCAGGTTCGGGCGCCCATAGCGTGGCGGCCATGCAGGCCAGCATCAGCCCCCCCATGAGCAGATAGGTGTGGCCCCAACCCAGCCAGCTGTCGGCCAGCACCAGCGCCAGGCCGCCCGAGACGATCATGGCCAGGCGGTAGCCCAGCACCTTGACCGCGGCGCCCGCGCCGCGCTCCGCGCTGTGCAGGACGTCGGTGCTGTAGGCGTCGAAGGCGATGTCCTGCGTGGCCGACAATACCGCCACCAGCACGGCCAGCGCGGCCAGGTCCGGCAAGGCCGAGCCGGGCGAGAGCAGGCTCATGCCCATGATGGCCAGGGCCAGCAGCAATTGCGTCAGCAGCATCCAGCCGCGGCGCCGGCCCAGCCAGGGCGGCGCATAGCGGTCGATCAGCGGGGCCCACAGGAACTTCAGCGTATAGGCCGTGCCCACCAGCGTGAGAAAGCCGATGCTCTGCAGCGAGACGTTCTCGACCGTGGCCCAGGCCTGCAGCGTGCCGCTGGTCAGCGCCAGCGGCAGCCCGCTGGCGAAGCCCAGGGCCAGGAGCGGCGCCACGCGGCGGCTGAGGTAGACATTGCCTGCCGGCACCGTGGGGCTCGCGTCCGTCATGGGCGTGTTCCTTTGCAAGAGGGCGGGGTCAGTCCGCGGAGAAACGATACATGGCCAGGGTGCTGCGCCACTGCGGCAGCACGCGCACCTCGCGCGCCTCGTTGAAGGTGGCGCGCTCGAGGATGCGCAGGCCCACCTGCGCGGCCAGGTCTTCGAAGTCGCGCAAGGTGCACAGGTGGATGTTGGGCGTGTTGTACCACTGGTAGGGCATCTGCCCCGTCACCGGCATGCGGCCGCGCAGGATGGACCAGCCGTGCGGCCAGTAGCCGAAATTGGGAAAGGACACGATGCCGTAGCGCGCCACCCGCGTCATTTCGCGCAGGATGTGCGTGGTGTGATGCATGGACTGCAGGGTCTGCGACAGCACCACGGTCTCGAACTGCTTGTCGTCGAACAGGGCCAGCCCGCCTTCGAGGTTCTGCTGGATGACTTCCACGCCGCGCTGCACGCAGGTGATCACATGGCTGTCGTCGATCTCGACGCCCGCGCCGCTGACCTGGCGATTGTCGCGCAGCCAGGCCAGCAGGTCGCCGTCGCCGCAGCCCAGGTCCAGCACCCGGCTGCCCGGCTCGATCCAGTCCGCGATGCGGGCCAGGTCGGGACGCAGGACGACCGGTCCGGAACGTACCGACACCGGGCTCATTCCGCCACCCCCGACACCCCCGCCGCTTGCGGCAAACCCAGTTCGCGCGCAATGCGCTCGCAATAGCCGCGCACCACCGCGTGGTAGCGCGTATCGTCCAGCAGGAAGGCGTCGTGGCCGTGCGGCGCGTCGATCTCGGCATAGGTGACCGGGCTGCCGTTCTTGAGCAAGGCGCGCACGATCTCGCGCGAGCGCTCGGGCGGAAAGCGCCAGTCGGTCGAAAAGGACACCAGCAGGAAGTCCGCCCTGGCCGGCGACAACGCGCGCGCCAGGTCGCCGCCCGCATTGCGCGCCGGGTCGAAATAATCCAGCGCGCGCGTGATCAGCAAATAGGTGTTGGCGTCGAAATAGCGCGAGAACTTCTCGCCCTGGTAGCGCAGGTAGGACTCGACCTCGAACTCCACGTCGTAGCCGTAGCGATAGGCGCCGTCTTCCGCGGGCTCGCGCTGCGCGCGGCCGAATTTCTCGGCCATGTCGTCGTCCGACAGGTAGGTGATGTGGCCGATCATGCGCGCCACCGACAGGCCGCGGCCCGGCACGGTGTCGTGCGCGTAGTAATCGCCGCCGTTGAAGTCGGGGTCGGTGATGATGGCGCGCCGCGCCACTTCGTTGAAGCCGATGTTCTGCGCCGACAACCGCGGCGTGCTGGCGATGACGATGCAATGCGCCACCCGCTCGGGACAGGTGATGGCCCAGGACAGCGCCTGCATGCCGCCCAGCGAGCCGCCCATGACCGCGGCGAAGCGCTCGATGCCGAAGTGGTCGGCCACGCGCGCCTGGGCCTGCACCCAGTCCTCGACGGTCAGCACGGGGAAAGCCGCGCCCCAGGGCTTGCCGGTGGCCGGATTGAGGCTGGCCGGCCCCGTCGAACCGAAGCACGAGCCCAGGTTGTTGATGCCGATGACGAAAAAGCGGTCGGTGTCGACCGGCTTGCCCGGCCCCACCATATTGTCCCACCAGCCCTGGGACTGGTCGTCGGCCGCGACGCCGGCCACATGGTGCGAGGCGTTGAGCGCATGGCAGATCAGCACCGCGTTGCTGTGTTCGGCGTTGAGCGTGCCGTAGGTCTCGACGGCCAGTTCATAGGCGTCGAGCTGCTGGCCGCTCGCCAGGGGCAGTGGCTCGGTAAAGGCGAGGAAAATCGGGGAAACCACGCCGACGGAACCGGGAGCCGGCGCGGGCCGGCTTGGCGACTTCGGGGCGGGGGCCGGCGCGGCATGATCGGACGCGCCTGCCTCGTGAGGGGCAATGAGGGTCATACGGACCTCTTTAGCAGGATTTATAGAGGCGCCCGCAAGCGGATCAGGCAAATCGGCGCCGTTCAATGCCGAGATTCTAGCATCAGCGCCCCCGGGCGCTATGCCGCGGACGATCACCCGCCCCATGGCCGGCGGCATGGACGCTGTCCGCGGGCGGCTGGCGCGGAGAAAATGCCATCGTCGCCCTTTGGCAAGGAACCGCCCCTCACCATGCCCGAAATCCTGCTATCCGACCGCGAACGGGACTGCCTGCACTGGGCCGCCCTGGGCAAGACCAGTTGGGAAACCGGCCATATTCTCGGTTTGAGCCAGCACACCATCAACTTCCATGTACGCAACGCGTGCGTCAAACTGGGCGCCAGCAACCGCCGGGCGGCCGTGGCCATGGCCCTGCGGCTGGGGCTGCTATGATGGGTAATCTATGCCACTCAGTGGCATAATATGAAAACAAGGCGAGTATTTAAAACTCGCTTTTTTCAACGCTGGATGCGCAAGCCAGGGTTGACTGACGCCACGCTGCGTGAGGCCGTACAAGAAATGTCAGCAGGACTGGTTCGCGCAGTAGCGGATGGGACGCCACAGGAGATTTGTGATGGCAACCAAGGCTAAAAGCCGGATTCTCGATACCGTTCATGAGACGGCTGTGGATCTGCATCGGCTCGGATTCATCGACAAGCGCAAGATGCGGAAGTACGAAGCGCTATGCCTTGAGCCGGTGCCTGAATATGATGCGGCAAAGATTCGGGCACTACGCGCCCGATTCCATCTGAGCCAGGCGGTCCTGGCTGCCGCGCTCAACACGAGTTCATCGACCGTCCGCAAATGGGAAGCCGGCGATAAGCGGCCAAGCGGCCCTTCTCAGAAGCTCTTGAATCTGATCGATCGGAAAGGGCTTGGGGCCGTTCTTTAACCCAATTGGCTCGTGATTTCCGCCGCTCTGGAACGGCCTATGGAAAACGCTGCGCAATTTCCCATGGCTTTTCGTATTAGTAGGCGTCTGCTTTCGACCCTGCGCGGCCGCTCGTAGCGCTTTCGCTGACATCTGCTGTGCAGTGATCTCGGTCTGTACCTTCGTGGCGCGATGCACGAGACGCATCTGCCTGGTATGTGGCTCGGGCCAGCGTAGCCCACGTTATCGCAGTGGCGTTCTTGCCAAAAGCAAAAGCTGCCTAGTTCAAGCAACACTTCTTGTATTTAAGCCCGCTTCCGCAATGGCACGGATCGTTGGGACCTAACTTCAACCGCCTGACCTCTCGCGAATGCCTAGGGAATGTATCTCGCACTTTGGCCGGCGGCGTCATGTCAGCGGTGAGCCGATCCATCTCGTCTGATGCCTCCCACGGGTAGTCCAACGTGACGCCGAACTGGACTTTCCCGGCGGGGTCCACCGAGACGCCGAACCATTGCGCGGCACGCTGCTGATACTTGCGCATCGTGCAGTACGTCTCCAGTACGGCAATCGCCTCCGGAGATGGAGTGGGATTGCAATGGAACGTGACCCCGCCAGGAGGTGCACTTGATGCGAGCGTGATGTCATGTCGCTTACCGTCGAGATGCGCTTGTCGCGTGATGGTCTCAACCACACGATGGACATTCCTGCACGCATCCTCGTCCATAGCCAGCAAGTGAAAACCGAGCTCAAGAGTTGCAGGGTCAGCCCTCGCCTCAATCTCTTTAATAAGGCTCTCATAGCGAGTCCCACGCATCTTCGTGAGGATGCCCACCGGGGTGTCATCGCCAGGCAGGTTGTCCCGGCGCACCAGCATTGCCGTGTCCAGGCCCTGCGCGACGGAGTCATCGAGCATAAAGCAGTCGTATTTCTCATCCAGCCACAGGTTCTGTTTAAGGTGGTAGCCGAGAACGGTCAATTCATGCCCAGTCATCAGCTTGTCCGCGACGGCTACCCGCAGCCTCACGTAGCCCAACAGCCGCAAAGGCGTCGCCAGCATCTCCGTCAACGTATCGAGAAGGAACACGTCCATCACGAACGGCGGGCGAATGACATCGGTGGTCTGAAACTTCAACGACTGGCTGGCCTGAAAGGCAAGCGCCGGATAGTGCTCTGACACTAGGCCGAACAGGAAGACCTCCTTGATGGTCGGAGGAAGCTCGACGTGTTTCCCATTGTCATCAACGAGTCGGCACCCTCCAGCAAGCATCTCGTTCGCGCACGCCCACCCTTGGTCATACGAGTCTTGGATGGCAGCGGAGAAGTCAGCCTTCAACTGGCTGTCGTTCCCCTTCCGAGCGGCAATGGTCAGCTTCTTGGCCTTGGCCTGCACAATGATGAGGCGGTCCCCATAGATCACCAGAACATCCGCCTCACCCACGATGTCCTTGCCACGATGCAGGTTCACGTTCGTGTGAACATGCTCGCGGCCGAAGACTCCGACCAACCGGCGCGCAGCGAACTGCTCAGTAAAAGCTCCACGATGCTTGGCCGCTATCGGGCGGTAGGGCTTGTCGTCCCACATCCAAAAGAACGGGGACTCGTACATAGCCTCGTAGATGGCGTAGTGCGAGAAGAGAAGCACAGTCCCACGGTCAGTAGGCAGCAGCGGTCGAGCGGCGACCTCGTTGAAGTCGCCCACCTCCTTGAACCCTGCGTTGTCTCCCGCAAAGAGCAAGGCGCGGAAAAAGGCTTCAACCACGTCCTTTGACGCACCGCTGCGAAACGCAACCTCATCTGGTGCGAACTCAAAGGCAGGCAGCCAACTCGCTGGAGAGGCTTTGGCTGCTCTAGCACCTACAAGGAGTCGCGTACCCTTCTCGTCCATCAAGACACACATCGTCTTTGCGATGCTCCGCGCTTGGCTGGATGTGAAGCCTTTGGCCTTGAGCATCCATTCGTCATCGGCGCCGTACTTCTCGGGCAGAAGATCTCTGTACTGGAACGCATAGGCTGACTCGGTGCCGTAGAAGATGGGTTCTCGCATTCCCGGCCCACGCCACGGGTCAGGCGGTTCAGTGCCTGCTTTCATCGCCTCGAACATGGCTGCGAACATCGGGAAGGACATCGCTTCGTGCAGCTCATGCATGAGGGTGTCTGTACGCTTGACGTAGCCCTCGAGCACATCAGGCTGCTGCAGAGCCAGGTCCAACGGCTTCTTCGCCATCAGGCCAATGATTGTCGTCAGTTCCGCCCGATTCAGCCGTTCTCTGCTAAATAGCCGATCCATGTCGGCCGGCTTCAGCTTGCCCTGGATGTGAATAACGTTGTCGCGATGACAGATGTGCGCGACCGCATGAGCGTATCCCGGGGATGCGGCAAGTGCTGCCAGGGCCTCAAGAATCTGCGACTCTTCCCGCGGCTTTTCCATAACTACCCCTTTGAGGCTCTCAAGCCCTGTTCCCCGGCGCATCTTCGCGACGATTTTCCGCCCTGCTTAGGCTGCTGCCTAGGAGCGCTCAAGGGCGAACTCTCGGATGTCATGTTCTACAGGTGGCGGTCGAAGTTTTTTCGGTCTTCAGCGACAGATTTTAACGATAGCTCCCGCTGATCCGGTGAGTTGCGAACGACTCAGCCTGAAGCAGTCGGCCAAGCGGGTGTTGCTACGAGCAGTTCCTGGCCAAAAAACCGACATGGCTAGTGATAACCACACATTGTCGCTAGCTAGCCAATCGCCGCCACCCTAAGCGGACAACCGTTAAAAAGCCCGCTTGGGCGATCCGGCTAATCAATCCGATAACGGGCTGACCGTTGATCGATCCACCTGCGGTTCACATTCTTAACCCGAGGGCGAAAGTATTCTAGGCTACTGCTTTACAACAAACCTGCCATCAACGCGTCGCGCCAGATCGCTAACAGCATTACTACCCGCCGCCGAAGCATCGCTTATCCTACGAATTCATGGGCATATTGCATATGGACACTTCCATGCTGGATAACGCCCTCAATCTTTCACTCCTGTCCTCATACGACCGTCACCGCAACCCGCTTATTCACATAGGAACTCCCCGGTTGACGCGACGCTCCCACACACCCCAGAATTCGAGCTACGCCCCACCTAGGGGTCAAATAGTAGTCAAACGGCAGGACAACTATGCAAGTACGTGAAATATCAATAGCTGACGCACTATCCCTCTCCAAGCAACCAGAGGGGCATTTCTATGACCGGAAGGCTGCGCAGGTTAAAGGCGTCAAGCTTCAAAAAATCGTCTGCGCCTTCGCTAATGCAGATGGCGGCGATGTCTATGTAGGAATCGCTGACGATAAAGATGAGGCAGACCCAACGAAGCGGTGGGTTGGTTCGCCGACGATGGAAGAGTTTAATCAACTCATTCAATCATTGATGGAGATGAGGCCATCACCTCCTATGACAATGGAGTTTCTCAAGTCAACCCTTTCAAGCAACTACGTACTTCATATCCAAGTCGATAAAAGCCAGTCTGTTCATCAAACAACTGACGGAACTGTGTACGAACGGAAGGGGGCACAGTCACTCCCAATTAAAGAAGCCGAGCGAATCACAGCGTTGGGATTTGCAAAGGGCGCATCCTCCTACGAAGACATGCAAGTTGACTCAGCAGACGCTGAAGATGTGGTGGACGCCGACGAGATTAAGGTCTTTTTGAACGAATACTCGCCAAAGACAGACCCCCTAGATCTGTCTATAAATAAGGGCCTGATTGACCGTAGAACCTTCAAACCCAAAGCTTGCGGCCTCCTGCTTTTCGCAAACGACCCAAGTGGCGTAGTACCTAAGAAGTGCTCCGTAAAGATCGTCCGATACGAAACGAAAGAAGATGATCCTGAACGAGATCATTTAGCTTTTACGGAAACCGTTGAGGGGCCACTTTTCCCTCTGATCAAAAAATCAGTTGCGCGCGTGACGGAAATTATGTCGTCCATCAGTGTTTGGACAACCGAGGGCGCCAAATCCATGGAATACCCCCCAGAGACGCTTTGGGAAATTGTGGTCAACGCAGTCATTCATCGTGACTACTCAGTGTCGGATGACGTACAAATATTGATCTTCGACAATCGCATTGAAATTCTCAGCCCTGGCCGTCTTCCTGGCTTCGTAAGTCGCGACAATATTCTGGACGTTCGCTACGCGAGAAACCCAAAGATTGTCGGAATGCTTTCCAAGTACAAAGACGCGCCAAATAAGGATATTGGCGAGGGCTTAAATACTGCCTTCCAGAAAATGAAAGAATGGAAGATGCGAAATCCTGAAATCATTGAAGAAGACAACTACATTCGCGTCGTTATTCCCCATGCATCGCTTGCCACGCCTCAAGAAGCAATCATGGAATTTCTTTCCAATAACCAAACCATCACAAACAAGCAGGCACGAGACATTACTGGCATCAAGAGCGAGAACGCTGTCAAATCTGAGTTCTACAAGCTGCGGGACACAGGCAGGATTGAGATGATTCCTGAGCTGAAAGGCAACAAGGCAGCCTGGCGTTTAGTGGCAGCTACTAGTTAGAGCTTGCCGTCTAACAATTAATTCAAGCCGAACCCGCTTCGCGGCTCGGCTGAATTCTGGCGTTCTGAACGTCCACTACTGGCCGAGAACGGTCTCCCGCTTCTGGCTGCTTGCGGCCCACTCCGACCTACCCGGCCTTTTGCTTGTCGCCAGCATCTTGAGAACGGGCGCACTCAAGCGCGCAAAGGCGTGCATGCTACCGTCTAGGGGAATCACGGAGTCGTCCGTGTGGTATCGAGTTTCTCGTCGGTCTTGTTCAGGATCGACGGTTTTGGAATATCAACGGCAATCACTTGATGGAGTACTGACGTCATGGCTCAGACAAGAATTTCTTATCGAAAACTCGGACATAGCGACTTGAACGTGTCTGCCATCGGTTTGGGATGCATGTCGCTCTCGGGCGTCTACGGAGCGGCTGACGACGCCGTCTCCGAGGCGCTCATTCAGCACGCGCTGGATATGGGCGTGAATCATCTCGATACTTCGGACATGTATGGCTGGGGCCACAGCGAACAAGTGGTCGGCCGTGCCATCAAAGGTCGCCGCGACAAGGTGATGCTGGCCTCCAAGTTCGGCCAAATCAAGCAAGAGGGCGCGGGCAATGGCGTCAATGGTCGTCCGGAGTACGTCCGCCAGGCCTGCGAGGACAGTCTCAAGCGCCTGGGCGTGGATGTCATCGACCTGTATTACCAGCACCGCGTCGACCCGGACGTGCCCATCGAGGACACGGTCGGCGCCATGGCGGATCTGGTGCGTCAGGGCAAGGTGCGGTTTCTGGGTCTCTCGGAAGCGCATGTCGACACGATACGCAAGGCCCACGGTGTCCATCCGATCACGGCGTTGCAGTCTGAATTCTCCATTCTGTACCGCGCCGAAGCCGAAGAGACGCGCAGGGTCACGAAGGAGCTGGGCATCAGTTTTGTCGCCTATGCCCCCTTGGGGCGCGGGCTGTTGACGGGCGAAATTAAAACCCTGGCCGACGTCGATGGCCGCCGGGCATCGCATCCTCGCTTTCAGCCCGAACACTTTGAACACAACCGCAAGCTGGCCGAGCCGATCGAAGTCCTGGCGAAAGAGAAGGGCTGCACGCCGTCGCAGATCGTATTGGCCTGGTTGCTGGCCCAAGGCGAGGATGTGGTGACCATCCCGGGGACGCGAAAGACTGCGCGTCTGGACGAAAACGTCGGGGCATTGGATGTGGTCTTGTCCCAGGCCGAAATCGACGGCTTGACCGCCGCCATTCCAGCCGACGCGGTGTCGGGCATGCGTTATCCGGCCGCGAGTATGGCTCGGGTGAATCTGTAACGGGGATGGCGATCGGTAATCGCTATAAAGAGAAGGATCTACGTCTCGGCGGCCCGCGTGGTCTTGTGTCCTGGCATTACGCCTGGGGCTACTCTCGTAAAATGGCCCGATGACAACGATATCCGAAAATCCAACCATTGCCCTCGTCGGTCCGGGGGCAATCGGCACGACCGTGGCCGCAGCGCTTCATGAAGCCGGACGCACGCCGACGATTTGCGGCCGCTCGGCGCACGAGCGCCTGGAACTGCGCGTCGACGGTGAGCGTATCTTCGTACCGGGCCCCGTACAGATTGATCCGGCCGAGATCAAGAACCCATTCGACCTGGTTTTTGTCGCGGTCAAGTCCACGCAAGTGGAAGCCGTGGCGCCCTGGCTTTCTGCGTTGTGCAGCGCGAGGACGGTTGTCTGCGTCCTGCAAAACGGCGTTGAACAGAAAGCGCTCTTTGCACCGCACGTGCCCGGCAGTCCAGTGCTGCCCTCGGTCGTATGGTTTCCTGCTCAACGAGAACCGGACGCCTCGGTGTGGCTACGCGGTAAAGCGCGCATCACCTTGCCTGACACGCCGGAAGCCAGCCTGGTGCTCGCGGCTTTGCGCGGCACACGGTGCGCGGTTGACGTAGCGGCGGATTTCACCTCCGTCGCGTGGCGCAAGCTTCTGCAGAATGCGGTCGCGGGGCTCATGGTTCTGGCAGGCCGCCGTGCGGGCATGTTCTCCCGGGACGACATCACCAGGCTGTCTCTTGCCTACCTCCAGGAATGTCTCGAGGTTGCGCGTGCCGAGGGTGCGTCGCTGGGCGACGGAGTGCCGCAAGAGATCATCGATGGATTTCACCGTTCCCCGGCCGACTTGGGCACGTCGATCCTCGCCGACCGGGAAGCTGGCCGCCCGCTTGAATGGGACAGTCGGAACGGGGTTGTGCAGCGCCGTGGTCGATCTCGCGGCATCCCGACGCCAATTAGCGACCTGGTCGTGCCGCTTTTAGCAGCCGCCAGCGACGGGCCCGGCTAATAACTTCGCTGATGGAGGTCTCTCGAGCGATGGATCAGACCTCACAAACAGTCTGCACGTCCGAAGATGCTGCTCATGACCTTCCAGAATCTATCGGTTGAGATCTTATATAAGGATGCCCCGCGTCGGTGCCGTCTGTTCAGTCGTTCTCGAACTGAGGCGGCGACAAATCCCGGAGCATCCTGACGAAGGTCTGAGCGATGCGGCTCAGTCGCACATGGCGGCGCCGTATGACGCCCATCGAGCGAAACACCCTCGGACCATAGATCGGCAAGCAGGCCAGTCCTTCGATCGCGAGATCCGGAATGATGCTCGAAGACAGGACCGTGATTCCCATGCCTTGCCGAACCATCGCCAAGGCCGTCGCCACTTGCTCCACATCGCAGGTCGGAATCACCGAAACGCCTTGGGCTCGCATGGCGTCCTCCGCCTGCCCTGAAGACACCAGGACCAGGGGCCAATCGTTCAACGTCCGCCAGTTGGGTTTGCTTCCAACGAGCGGATGTTTGGCGGGAACAACGATCATGAGGCGGTCGGTGTACAGCGACTGAAAGCTCAATTCGGGATGCGGCCCGCTCAAGGTGCAGATGCCGAATTCGACCTCGCCTTTCAACACGGCTTCGCGCTGTTGGTCATGCCGCCGCTCAACCAGCGTGATGGTGACATCCGGATGCGCGCGCTGGAATTCGGCAAGCTTGCGAGTGATGGCGCCCGAGGCCATGGAGGGTAATGCGGCCAGACGCAGGCGTCCGCCTACACCGTTGCTGACGTCGCGTGCGTTGCGGTAGGCCAGTTCGATCTCGCGCAGCGGAGATTTGATTTGCTCGTAGAGACCCTGGGCGGCATCGGTCGGCACGCACCGCCGGGTGGTCCGCTCGAACAGCTTGGCCTGGAGGTTGGATTCCAGGTCCCGGATCAGCGCCGAAAAGGACGGCTGCGAGATTTCCATTTTCTGCGCCGCGAGGGTGAAGGAGGTCGACTCCATCGCCGTCACGAACGCGCGCATCTGGCGAAACTTGGGATCGGGATTCATAGGCATAGCCACATAATAAAGGGTCTTAACCTTATTGACTCGATAAGACCGATCTCTAGAATTGTCAAGCACTGATCTCCTCGAAAGGTGCGGAAATGATGATGTTGGCAAGTGGCCCTTCAGTGTGGCGTGGCGTCGAGATGGCGCAGGACCCGTCCTGGGTGTGGCAGCTGCCTGCGAGCGGCGTGAATACGATCGAGCGCGCGCTGGAAAGCGTGATGCGGCGCAATATCCAGGTTCCCGAGATGCGCAAGGAGGATTTCGCTTTGCCGGGGCTGGAAGAAAACTTCCATGCAATCGCCGGCGAGGTCGATACCGGGCGCGGCTTTCAGGTCGTGCGGGGCGTGCCGGTCGCGGGCTATAGCGAAGATGAATTGCATCGGCTGACTTGGGGGCTGGGACTTCACTTCGGCGTGCCCGTGGAGCAGACCAAGGACGCCGATTGGCTGATCGATGTCCGCGACGAGGGTGGCAGCTACGACCGCAATTCGCGGGGCTACCACAGCGCTTCCAAGCTGGAATTCCATACCGACGGGGCCAGCATCGTCGGCTTGCTGTGCGTGCACAAGGCAGAGGAGGGAGGGCTCAGTGTCCTGGTGAGCGCCGGCGCGGTGCACAACGAACTGGCCAGGACCCACCCGGAGCATTTGATTCCCCTCTACGACGGGTTCCCCGTGGATCGCCGCGGGGCGCAGCCGCCGGGCGAACCGCGCGTGTCGCCTTGGTATCTCCCGGTGTTTTCGGTCACGCGCGGCCAGCTCAATTGCGTCTATAGCCGGGGCGCTTGCATCTGGGGGCGCGAGCACCTCGGGCAACCCTGCAGCGAGGCCGAGATTGCCGCGCTGGATGCCTTCGAGGCTATCGCGAGCGATCCGGGCTTCCGGCTCGACATGGATTTGCAGCCAGGCGATCTGCAACTGGTCAACAACTTTACTGTCTTGCATTCGCGTACCGCGTTCTACGACAACCCGGCTTCGCCGCAGCGCCGGCATCTTGTGCGACTGTGGCTGGACGTCGAGGGGAGCGACCATGCGGCGATCAACAAACTTCACCTGTACACAAACAAGCCGCTACCCAGTTTAGTGGCGGTGAGGCCGCGGACCTGAGAATCTGGGCACGGCACAACTCAAATATAAATAAGGAGACAAAATGGTGACGAAATTAACGAAAGCCCTCCGGGCGCTTGCGTCGGCGGTCGCGATGGCAGCCGTCGCGCCGGCAGCGCTGGCACAGGACGCGGGCAACTGGCCGGCGCACCAGCCGGTGAAAATCGTGGTCCCCTTTCCACCGGGCGGCGCAGCGGACATCAACGCACGGCTTCTGGCCGCCAAGCTGTCCGAGATGAACTCGGCAAACTTCTACGTCGAGAACCATGCCGGCGCAAACGGGATCATCGGGCTGGACTTCGTCGCCAAGTCGGCGCCGGACGGCTACACGCTGCTTTCCAGCAACCTGAGCTCGCACGGCACGGGACCTGCGGTCTACAAGACGCTGCCCTATGACCCGATCAAGGACTTCATCCCCGTGGTGCAGGTGACCGCGACGCCCATGCTGCTGGTCGAAAGCCCCAAGCTGCCCTACCGCAGCCTGCAGGAGGTGATCCAGGCGGCGAAAGCCAATCCGGGAAAGATAACCATCGCCTCGGCGGGCAACGGTTCGTCCACCCATCTTGCCGCTGAAATGCTCAATGAAATGGCGGGCATCAAGCTGCTGCACGTTCCCTACAAGGGAGACACCCCCGCCATGGTCGACGTCGCGTCCGGCGTGTGCGACTTGCTGCTGGTGAGCACGGAAGCGTCCGAACCGTTCGTGAAAAGCGGGAAACTGAGGGTATTGGCCGTGGGAAGCCTGAAGCGCCTGCCGACGCTGCCCGATGTGCCGACCCTCTCCGAGGCCGGGGTTCCAGGCTATGTCGGAAGCACCTGGAGCGGACTGCTCGCGCCTGCCGGGACGCCGGCAGCGATCGTCGACAAACTCAACCGCCAGGTAAACCAGATCGCCCAAACGCCGGATTTCCGGCAGCGCGTCGAATCCGCCGGCTCGCAAGTGATCGGCGGCACGCCGGCCACCTTCGGCACGCTGATCCAGTCCGAGATTGCCAAGTGGACCCGCGTCGCACATGACAACAACATCGTGCTGAACCCGTGACCCTGCCGCGGGAGATCAGGCCGGCCACGGCAGCCTGGACGACAGGCCGGCCAGGTCGTTGACCGGTCCCAACACGGTATCGAACCGCATGGTGGTGCGATGGCGCCTGTCATAAGGCGCCCAACGCGGCAGGCCATCGTGGTTCGGGTTGCCCGTGCGCGCGAAGGCGATCCATGCCTGTTGCATGGCGTGCGCAAGGCCGTCGAATTCGGCCGGGTCCACGCCTTTGAGCATCGGCGCGTCCGGCCAGTTCTCGATGTTGTGGAAGACGAAGGGGATTTCCAGGCAATGGCAGGCCTGGAAGCCCGCCGGCGACTGCCAGTCGAACTGGTACACATACGCGGGGCGGCCATGGTCCGCCAGCATTTCCGCCGTCTGCAAGGTGCCGATGCGGAAAACGTAGTCGGTCAACAGGTCGCCCAGCATCGAGGCCGCGGTGGGCTTGGCGCGCAGGCGCCGGAATTCGTCGTAGTACGCCTCGTAATCGGGGCCGCACAGTTTTTCGAATACCTTTTTCACAGCCTGGATGTCGGCGGCCGCGATGGCGGGGTCGGTGCTGAAGAAGGCCGCGCGCTCTTCCCTCAGGGTGCCCAGCATGATGTCGACGGGAGCGCCGCGTCCCGCGCGCAGGCAGCCGGTGATGTCCTCGGGGATGGCGTTGCCGTCCTGCACGAGGGTGAAGGGCAGCATCATGGTCGCGAACGATTGCAGGCTCTTGGCCAGTTCGCCCTGGGCTTTGAGCAGGCGGTCGACCGGCACCTGCTTCAGGCCGGCGATATCGTCGCGCGCCAGGCCCAGCAGATCCATATACGTTGCGCCCTGGGCGGCGGCCTCGGCCACGGGCCGGGTGGGCCGGCTCATGCCCGGACTTTGCAGGATCGCGCGCTGGAACAGTCCCTTTGCCGTGGGCATGGTCAACATCGCGGCGATGGTGTTGCCGCCGACGGATTGGCCCACCAAGGTCACGTTGTCCGGATCGCCGCCGAAATTCCCGATGTTTTCCCGCACCCAGCGCAGCGCTTGCACCTGGTCCAGCAAACCCAGGTTGCCAGGGCTGACGCCCGGCAAATACAGGAAGCCCAGCGCGCCCAGGCGATAATTGACCGACACCACCACGACATCGCCATTGGCCGCCATGCGGTCGCCGGCATACCAGGGCAGCGAACCCGCGCCGCTGGAATAGGCGCCGCCGTGCAGCCACACGATGACCGGCCGCGCACCCTTGCCGATGCCGGGCGTCCAGACATTCAGCGTCAGGCAGTCTTCGCTTTGCGGACGCTGGAATTCGCCCATGACATGAGCCAGCCGCGAGCGTCCCTGCGGCGCGATCGGGCCGTCCGCGGTGGCGTCGCGCACGCCCTGCCATGGCGCCGGCGGCCGTGGCGCCTCGAAGCGCAGCGCGCCCACGGGGGGAGCGGCATAGGGAATGCCGCGAAACACCGCGATGCCGTTCTCGATGCGCCCGCGCAGCGCGCCAGCCGTGGTGCCGACGTCTTGCGTGGCTTGCGTTGCCGTATTCATTTTCGCTATCCTTTCTTTCGAGCCTGTGCGGCCCTTGTCCTGTCAACGCGCCGCGAACCTGCGTTCCAGAGGCACGATGACCAGCCGCTC
>DASWPO010000279.1:0-4854 GCA_036404015.1 Bordetella sp.
CTGGCTGGCGTCCCTGAACCCGGGCGCATGACCCGGTGATGCGCGCCCCCCTTAACCGAAGCTCCCAAGCGCTATAGGAATCGCTATGTCATATCGAATCAAAGGTGTCCTGTCGCCCGTCGTCACGCCGTTCGACAAGGACTTGGGCGTCGACCTCGCGCTCTTCACGGCCCAGTGCCGATGGCTGCAGGCCAACCACGTCGGCCTGGCCTTCCTGGGCACGAATTCCGAGGCCAACTCCATCGGGCCCGACGAGCGCATGGACATGATAGACGCCCTGATCCAGGCCAAGCTGGACCCCCGGGGCATGATGCCCGGCACCGGCGCCTGCGACCTGCCCACCGTCGTCCGGCTCACCCAGCGCGCCGTCCAATCGGGCTGCGCCGGCGTGCTCATGCTGCCGCCTTTCTACTACAAGGGCGTCAGCGACGAAGGCCTGTACCGCTATTACTCGGAAGTCATCCAGCGCGTCGGCGACGAGCGCCTGCGCATCTATCTCTACCACATACCGCCGGTCGCCCAGGTTCCGATCAGCCTTGGCCTGATCGACCGCTTGCTGCGCGCCTATCCAGGCATCGTGGCGGGCGTCAAGGATTCGTCCGGCGATTGGTCCAATACCCAGGCCATGCTCGAGCGTTTCGCGCCCCTGGGCTTTGACGTGTTCGCGGGCAGCGAGACCTTCCTGCTGCAGACGCTGCGCCATGGCGGCGCGGGCTGCATCAGCGCCACGGCCAACGTGAACGCCGCCGCCATCCACGCCTTGTACCGCGGCTGGCAGGAGCCCGGCGCGGACGCGCGCCAGCAGGAACTGGACGTCGTGCGCCAGATATTCCAGGGCTTTCCGATGATCCCGGCCCTGAAGGCGGCCATCGCGCACTGGAGCCGCATCGACGCCTGGCAGCGGGTGAGGCCGCCGCTGGTCGAACTGGACGACGGGCAGCACGCCAAGCTGATCCGGCAGCTGGAAGCGGTGGGCTTCAGCATTGCCGGACTGCAAGCCGCCTGAATCCCCGCGGGTTCGATCAGGCGGCCCTATCCCACTTTTCGCAAAACTGCTCCATATCCTCGGATTGGAAGTCCGCCAGGTTTTCCATCAGGGCGTCGAACGGCCAGTTCCACCAGGCGATGCGTTGCAGGCGTTCGGCAATGGCGGCGGGAAACCGTTCGCGAATGCGGCGGGCGGGCACGCCGCCCACGATCTCATACGGGGCGACGTCTTTGGCAACGACCGCGCCCGCCGCCAGAATGGCGCCGTTGCCCACCCGCACGCCAGGCAGCACCGTAACGCCGTGGCCTATCCAGACATCGTTGCCGATGATGACCTTGTCGTCGCGCCGCTCGGCAAAGAATCCGGCGTCCCGCGTGGCGGCGGCGTCGTAGTATTCGGGGCAGTAGGTGAACCGGTGCTGGCTCGCGCGCCGGAATGGATGATTTGGCGCGCCGATGCGCACGCAGGCGGCAATCGCGCAGAACCTGCCGATCTCGGCATCGGCCACCATGCAGTCGCGATCCAGGTAGCTATAGTCGCCGAGCGTGGTGTATTCGAGCCGGGTTCTATCCAGGATCTCGCAGCATTTGCCCACCTCGGTTTGCCGCGTGGATACGGTCTGGGCAATGAAGGTTTCCGACAATTTGGGCTTTTTGGCCGGCGTATCCATGGTCTGATTCGCGTCACATGCAAAGGCTGGGATGCTAGCCGCGCCTCCCTACAGAAATATGTCGGTTTTCCCTGATTTGTATTGCTGTCTCGCGGCACAATCCGCCTGAAGTTCAGCCTGGGTTCAGTACAACTTATTAGCATACGCATCCACTCGCGTACACAAATCCGCGTGGAGGATTCATGAGCAGTAAAAAGAAAACCGCCTGCTGGGCGGTTGGCGCCGTTGTCGTCGCCGGCGCCGCCGCGGCCTTTGCCTATGCCTGGCAGCCGTCCATCGAGCCCCTGGCCCAGGCCCCCGTCCCCAGCGCCAACCAGACCCTGCTTGCCCAGGGCGCCAGCTTGGCGGAACTGGGCGACTGCATGCAGTGCCATACGGCCAAGGACGGCAAGCCCTATGCCGGCGGGGCGCCCCTGGCGACGCCGTTCGGCACCATTTACACCACCAACATCACGCCCGACGTCGACACCGGCATCGGCAGCTGGACGCTGGAAGCCTTCACCCGCGCCCTGCGCAAGGGCGTCTCGCGCGACGGCCACCTGCTGTACCCGGCCTTTCCCTACCCGCACTTCACCCGCATGTCGGACAGCGACATCGCCGCGCTGTACGCCTACCTGATGGCGCGCACGCCGGTGCACGCCCCGGCCGCGGCCAACGACCTGACCTTCCCGCTGAACTTCCGGCCGCTGGTGGCGGGCTGGAATCTCCTCTTCCTGCGCCAGGGTCCGCTGCCCCAGCCGGCCCTGGCGCAATCCGACGCCTGGCTGCGCGGCCGCTACCTGGTCGAAGGGGCGGGCCACTGCGCATCGTGCCACACGCCGATGAACGCGCTCGGCGCCGAAAAGCTCGACCAGCCCTACGCCGGCGGCCTGATCGACGGCTGGAACGTGCCGCCGCTCAATGCCCTGACCCTGGCTCGCAAGCCCTGGACCGAAGACCAGATCACCGACTACCTGCGCACCGGCATCGCCAGCGAGCACAGCGCCGCGGCCGGCCCCATGCTGCCGGTCGCGCACCACCTGGGCAACGCACCCGAGTCCGACGTGCGCGCCATCGCGACCTACCTGATGTCGCTGCAGCCGCCCATGCCGGCCCAGCCGGCCGCGCCGGCGCCCGTGGCGACGGTCGACTCGCAGCCGCTCAACCCGGGCGCGGCGCTCTTCAACGCATCCTGCGCCGGCTGCCACAGCGCCGCCGCGCCGATGCGCAGCCTGGGCGACCGCCCGGCCCTGGAACTGGGCAGCACGATCAATGCCGACAGTCCGCGCAACGCCATCCAGATGGTGCTCAACGGCAACCCCTGGAACGGCTCTTCGTCCGCGCACTACATGCCGCCGTTCGCCAGCGTGCTGACCGATCAACAAATTGCCGACGTGCTGGCCTACGCCCGCTCGACCTACGCGCAGCGCCCGGCCTGGTCCGGCCTGCCCGCCAGCGTCGCCGCCATCCGCAAGGAGAACTCGAAATAATGGTTACGCTCACCGTCAACGGGGTTGACCACGACCTCGACATCGATCCTTCCATGCCCTTGCTGTATGCGCTGCGCAACCACCTGCAGCTCAATGGCGCCAAGTACGGCTGCGGCCTCGGCCAATGCGGCGCATGCACCGTCATCGTCGACGGCAAGCCCGTGTTCTCCTGCCTGACGCCCGTATCGGCCGTCGGCAAGCGGCCCGTGCGGACCATCGAAGGCCTGGGCACGCCGGAAAAGCCCTCCGTCCTGCAAAAGGCCTTCATCGACAAGCAAGCCGCCCAATGCGGCTACTGCATCGCAGGCATGATCATGCGCGCCCAGGCGCTGCTCGACATGCACCCCGGCGCGACCGAGACCGAGATCCGCGAGCACATGCAGCCCAATCTGTGCCGCTGCGGCACGCACATGCGCATCATCTCCGCCATCGTGGCGGCCTCGCAAAGCCTGCGCAGCCCGCAGGCGGAAAACGGCGCGGCGCCCCAGGCGACCGCCGCCATCGAATCGGGAGACCCGGCATGAACAAGCCTCTCGACATCCCGCCGCACGATCTCGTCGACCACGGCCGCCGCCGCTTCCTCGCCGCCGGTTCGCTGACCGTCAGCTTCGCCCTGATGCCCGGCGCGAGCGTGCTGGCCCAGCAGCGCCCGACCGAAGACGCCGCCCCCACCGCGGAGGCCGGCACGGCCGCGCTGCCCGGCAACCTGAGCAGCACGCCGCTGCTGGATGCGTGGATCCGCATCGACGAGCAAGGCAAGATCACGGTCTACACCGGCAAGGCCGAACTGGGCACGGGCATCCGCACGGCCTTCATCCAGATCGCCGCCGAAGAGCTGCAAGTCGCGCCCTCGGCCATCAACCTCATCACTGCCGACACCGGCCTGACGCCCAACGAAGGCTATACCGCCGGCAGCCACTCCACCGCCGACAGCGGCACCGCCATCTACAACGCGGCCGCCCAGGTGCGCGCGCTGCTGCTGCAGTCGGCCGCCGAGAAGCTCGGGCTGCTGGCCGACACGCTGCAGGCCGGCAACGGCGTCATCAGCGCGCCGGACGGACGCACGCTGAACTACGGCCAGGCCGTCAGCGGCCTGAGCCTGCATCGCAATGCCGCGCCCACCTCGCCGCTGCTCGACCCCAAGAAGCACAAGGTCATCGGCACGCCGGTGCAGCGGGTCGACATCCCCGGCAAAGTCACCGGCGGCGCCAGCTACGTGCAGGACATGCGCCTGCCCGGCATGGTGCACGCCCGCGCCGTGCGCGCGCCCTCCTACGACGCCAGGCTCGTCAAGGCCGACATCGAAGGCGCCGAGAAAATGCCCGGCGTCATCAAGGTCGTGCGCGACGGCAGTTACCTGGCCGTGGTCGCCGAGGACGAATGGCAGGCCATCCGCGCCATGCGCGCCCTGATGGCCTCCGCCGTCTGGGAAGAAACCGCCAAGCTGCCCACGCCCGAAACCATCTACGACGTGCTGCTCAAACTGCCTGCCCGGGAAATCAACTCGGGCAACCGCCACGGCGCGGCCGAGCCGGCCGTCAAGTCGCTGCACGCGCGCTTCACCAAGCCCTACCTGTCGCACGGCTCGATCGGCCCGTCCTGCGCCATCGCCCACATGGACGGCGGCAAGCTCACCGTCTGGACCCACGCGCAAGGCGTGTTCCCGCTGCGCGGCGGCCTGGTCGAGCTGCTGGGCATGAAGCCCGAGGACGTCCGCTGCATCCACG
>DASWPO010000280.1:0-8512 GCA_036404015.1 Bordetella sp.
CCCGCACTGCCACATCACCCCGGCCATGCGCGGCGGCGCCGACTTCCTCGTCGCCTTCAAGGAATATCCGCATACCGACGTGGTCGAGCGCGGCCTCGACCTGGTCGACCTGTGCGTGGCCAAGGCGCAGGGCAAGATCCAGCCCGCGCACGCCATCGTCGATACCGGCATGATCGCGACCATCCGCACGCCGCAGGAGCCCGCGCGCGGTTTCGTCGACCGCATCAAGGCCATGGAAGGCAAGGACGGCGTGCTGTCGATCTCCATCGGCCATGGCTTCCCATGGGGCGACGTGGCCGACATGGGCACGCGCGTGCTGGTGTACACCGACAACGATCCGGCCAAAGCGCAGGCGCTCGCGCGCCGGCTGGCCGACGAACTGATCGCCTTGCGCGACGCGCTCGACACGCCCATGCCCGGCATCGAGGAAGCGCTCGACCAGGCCATGGCCATGGACGGCACCGTCATCCTGGCCGACAGCGCCGACAACCCCGGCGGCGGCGCGGCCGGCGACTCCACTTTCATCCTGCGGCGGCTGGTCGAGCGCGGCATCGCCCCGGCGGCGGTCGGCCCCGTGTGGGACCCCGTCGCGGTGCGCATCGCCTGCGACGCCGGCGAAGGCGCCACGCTGGACCTGCGCATCGGCGGCAAGATCAGCCCGGCCTCGGGCGACCCCATGGACCTGCGCTGCACCGTCAAGGCCATTCGCCCCGGCATGACCATGACCGGCCTGACCGGCACGCCCATGGCCATGGGCGACTGCGTGCTGGTCGAGGCCCGGGGCATCGAGATCGTGCTGGCCAGCATCCGCAACCAGGCCATGGGCACCGACGTCTTCACCAAGCTGGGCTGCGACCTGGCCGCCAAGAAGCTCATCGTGGTGAAGTCTTCGCAGCATTTCTATGCCTCGTTCGCCAAGGTAAGCACGAACGTGGTCTACGTAGCGGCGCCAGGCGCCGTGACGCGCGACATCGCCACCCTGCCTTACCGCAACATCCGGCGCCCCAAGTGGCCGCTCGATGCCTGAACCACGACAGCGGCTGCCTGCGCATCCCGATTCCCATGGAGCTTGCACGATGAAACGACCAACCCTCGCGGCACGCGCGCTGCGCTGCCTGGCCGCCGCGGCCACGGCTGCGGCCATCCTCACGGCCGGCGCGCCCGCCCAGGCGCAGCCCGCGCCCGTCAAGACGCTGCGCATGGTGGCGCAGGCCGACCTGAAGATCCTCGACCCGACCTTCACCACGGCCTACATCACCCGCAACTTCGGCTACATGGTCTACGACACGCTGTTCGGCATGGACAGCAAGGGCGTGCCGCAGCCGCAGATGGTCGGCAAGTATGAAAAGTCGGCCGACGGCCTGAAATGGTCCTTCACCCTGCGCCCCGGCCTGAAGTTCTCCGACGGCGCGCCCGTCACCACGGCCGACGTGCTGGCTTCCATCCAGCGCTGGACCGCGCACGACGGCACGGGCCGCCTGATGACTGCCGCCGGCGCGCAATGGGCGGCCGCCGATGCGCAGACCTTCACGCTCACGCTCACGCAGCCCTTCGGCCTGGTGCTCGATGCGCTGGCCAAGCCCTCGAGCTTTCCGCTGATGATCATGCCCGAGCGCCTGGCCAAGGCCCCGGCCAACGCCCCGCTCACCGAGGTGCTGGGCAGCGGCCCCTTCATGTTCAAGCGCGACGAATGGGTGCCCGGCAACAAGGTCGTCTTCGTCAAGAACCCCTATTACGTGCCGCGCAGCGAGCCGGCCGACGGCCTGGCCGGCGGCAAGAAGGTCGACTTCGACCGCATGGAATGGCTGTACCTGCCCGATGCCAACAGCGCCGTGGCCGCGCTGAAAAACAACGAGGTCGACTACATCGAGCAGGTGCCGCCCGACTATATCGCGCCGCTGCGCGCCGAATCCGACATCAAGGTGGGCTCGGCCAGCATCTACCAGGGCTGGATCATCATGAACCAGCTTCATCCGCCCTTCGACAACCCCAGGATCCGCCACGCGCTGCTGGAGGCCGTCAGCCAGGAGCAATTCATGGCCGGCATGGGCTATCCCGCCGACATGACGATGAAATTCTGCCCCGGCTACTTCATCTGCGGCGGCTCGGTCTTCAGCAGTGCCGGCGGCGAGGCCTATCGCACGCCCGATCTCGAAAAGGCCAAGAAAGACCTGATCGACGCCGGCTACAAGGGCGAGAAAGTAGTCCTGCTGGTCCCCAGCGACGTCACCTACCTCAATGCCGAGGCGCTGATGGCCGCGCAGACCATGCAAAGCATCGGCATGAACGTCGACATGCAGACCATGGACTGGGCCTCCATCGGCGCGCGCCGCGCCAAGCGCGATGCGCCCGATGCCGGCGGCTGGAACGTCTACGTGACCGTGGCCGGCCGTTTCGACGCCGACACGCCCGTCACCCATGCCCTGCTGAGCGCGCAATGCGGCAACAACCTGCCGGGCTGGTTCTGCGACAAGACGCTCGACGATCTGCGCGCCGCCTGGATCCGGGAAAGCGACCCGGCCAAGCGCCAGGCCATACTCGACCGGTTCCAGGCCCGCGCCTACGAGGTCGCGCCCTCGATCAACACCGGCCAATACACCACGGCCTACGCCGTGCGCAACACGGTCAAGGGCACCGAGAAGTTCTGGGGCGGCCTGCCGCTGGTATGGATGCTGGACAAATGATCCTGGCTCCGACCCGCGGATAGGCTTTTCACACGCCGCGCTTTTCCGCCACGCCGGCCCAGCGGCGCGCCACCGTGGGCGAGGTGGCGCACATGGCGTAATCGGTCTTCACCCGCACGGCGCGTTCCAGCAGCTGGATATCGGCCTCGTGCTGGCGCGCCACGTGCGGATCCTCGAAGAAGATCACGCGCCGGCAGTGGCGCTCCAGCACCAGCTCGGCGATCTGCGCATCGCCGCCCAGCGGGCCGCTCAGGTAGCGCTGCACCCAGGGCGTGTCCCGGGGCCAGCCCCTGGACCAGGCCAGCTCGTTGAGCAGCGCGCCCGTCGTGCCCGTGGCCACGCGCTGCGCAAAGCGCGAGAGCAGGTCGAAGTGCTGGTCGGCAAAGGCCACCATCTCGGGCTTGAGGGCATCGTGGGCGATCAGGGCCAGCGTCTGGCTGCCGAACTCGAACAGGTCGTCCGCCGTCGGGTCCGGCGCCATGCCGGCTCTCACCCGCTCGATCTCCATCCATTCGATGGCGCCCGCCACCGTCGAGATGAAAGGCAGCCCGTGCGTGATGCACTGGCGCTTGAGCGCCAGCATCTCGGGAAAGATCGAGGAGGGATCGACCGGATCGATGAGATAGATGGCGCCGTCGAGCGACGCCTGCCCGGCGCGCGGCGGCGTCACCCGGGCCACCACCTTCATCAAGCCGCCGTCGCGGCCGTAGGGATAGCGCACCAGGCCGGGATAGCCCTGCAGCATGCCCTCGCGCAGGATGGCGTCATAGGCGCGGCCGACCGTGTGCAGCTCGATGCCCAGTTCGCGTATCGTCCTGGAACAGGCCCGCAGCCAGGTAAACAGCGCCGCGTCGGGCGTTTCGTGGTGCAGGCGGTTGGCCGTGAGGCCGAAGCGCAAAGGAACAGTGGGCATGACTCGCTTCGGCGATGAAATAAGCCGGCGCAACGCTTCGGCTCGGGGTCCTGCATAGGCCCGTTCATCATACTGCCTTCTCTATGGCAAAGCCGTGCCAGAGCATCGGTCAATACGTGTCTGCGGCTAGCTGCGATGCAGACCAGCGAGACACTTTGGACATCGTGTGCTCTGGCATCGCATCGCCTGGATGATTAGCATCGATCTCCTTGCCCGAGGCAAGAATCCGAGACCTATCGAATCTCCTTCGCAATCCTCTTGTTAAATAAACAATTTTGTTTATAATTTTCAGTGAAAAGCAACGAGTTCAAGCGCTGGCTGGCCCGGCAAGGCGCGACGTTCGGCCCGATGCGGGGCTCGCACTTGAAGGTCTATCTCAATGGTAGGCAAAGCATCCTGCCCATGCACAATACCGAACTGAAAACCGGTACGGTCGAAGGCATCAAAAAACAACTTGGCCTGAAATAAATGCAGCGGAATATCATGCGCTATCCAGTCACGCTCACCCCGGACAAAACTTCAGGAGGCTTCGTCGTCACCTTCCCCGACATTCCCGAAGCGATCACGCAAGGAGAAACGACGGAAGAAGCCGTGGCAATGGCGCAGGAAGCCCTGGAAACCGCCATGGAGTTTTATTTCGAGGACAAACGCATTGTCCCCGCACCGTCCAAGCCCAAGCGTAACCAGCCTGTCGTGGAACTACCCGCCAGCCTGACGGCAAAAGTGCTGCTGCTCAATGAAATGATCACGCAAAACGTGCGCCCTGCCGAACTGGCGCGTCGGCTGCACACCACGCCGCAAGAGGTAAACCGGCTTACCAACCTGCATCACACAACCCGCATCGACAGCATCGAATCAGCGCTGCGCGCCCTGGGACGTCATCTTGAAATCAGTCTCTCGGCGCACTGAATTAGCCAAAGCGGGACGGAGCGGGCTTGAGGCAAGCCAATCAATCAGCTTCTTCGATCCAGGCCATCTGGATGGCCTCGAGCACCTTCTCGCCACAGTGCGCCGGATCGTCGCTAAAGCCCGGCAGGGCCATCACCCAGTCGCGCAGCTGGGTAAAGCGCACGGTCTTGGGGTCGATCGCCGGGTGGGCGTCGGCCAGCGCCGTGGCGATCTCGTAGACATCGGTCCACTTCATCAGTGATCTTCCTTGGCGTGGTTGATGCTGTACTTGGGGATCTCGACGGTGAGGTCCTGCGTGCCGACCTTGGCCTGGCACGACAGGCGCGAGGTGGACGACAGGCCCCAGGCCTTGTCCAGCATGTCCTCTTCCGACTCGCTGGCCTCGTCCAGCGAGTTGTAGCCCTGGCGCACGATCACATGGCAGGTGGTGCAGGCGCAGGACAACTCGCAGGCATGTTCGATCTCGATGCGGTTGTCGAGCAGCACGCGGCAAATCGAGACGCCTTGCGGCGCATCGGCAATGAGCGCGCCATCGGGACAAAGATCGGGATGGGGCAGTACGGTCAGGCTGGGCATGGTCTGCGGTGCTTTCTTGAAAACAAGGTAGTCGTTCGAATCAGGCTAGCTCGTCGAGTTTACGGCCGGCCAGCGCCTTGCGGATGCTGCGGTCCATGCGGCGCGCAGCGAAGTCCTCGGTGACCGACGACAAGGTCTGCACCGCGGCGCGCACGGCGTCCACATCGTCGGACTGGGCCACGGCTTGCGCGCCTTGCAGCGCGGCGTCCACCGCGGCGCGCTCGTCCGCCGACAGCAGGTCGCTGTCGCCGGCCAGGGCGGCGCGCACCGACTCGGCCAGCCGGCTGGCCTCGACCTGCTGCTCGCGCAGCATGCGGGCCCGTGCATCGCTGTCGGCCTCGAGCATGCTGTCGGACAACATGCGGGCGATTTCCTCGTCGGACAGGCCGTACGAAGGCTTGACGGTCACGGCGGCCTCGACACCCGTGCTCTGCTCGCGCGCCGTCACGCTCAAGAGGCCGTCGGCGTCCACCTGGAAAGTCACGCGGATGCGCGCCGCGCCCGCCACCATGGGCGGGATGCCGCGCAGCTCGAAGCGCGCCAGCGACCGGCAGTCGGACACCAGCTCGCGCTCGCCTTGCACCACGTGCACGCTCATCGCGGTCTGGCCGTCCTTGAAGGTGGTGAATTCCTGCGCCCGCGCCACGGGGATGGTGCTGTTGCGCGGGATCACGCGCTCAACCAGGCCGCCCATGGTCTCCAGGCCCAGCGACAGCGGAATCACGTCCAGCAGCAGCCAGTCTTCGCCCGGCGCGCGGTTGCCCGCCAGAAGATTGGCCTGCTGCGCCGCGCCCAGCGCCACGACTTCATCGGGATTGAGGTTGACCAGGGGCTCGGTGCCGAACAATTCTCCCACCGCGCGGCGGATCACCGGCATGCGGGTCGAGCCGCCCACCATGACCACGCCCCGTACATCGGCCGTCGACAGCTTGGCGTCGCGCAGCGCGCGGCGCGCGCTGTCCAGCGTGCGCTCGACCAGCGGCCGCGCCCAGGACTCGAAGTCGCCGCGCGTGATGTCGCGCGCCACCTGGCGGCCGTCGGCCAGCGTCAAGGCAAAACGGACGGCCTCCTGGTCGCTCAGGGCCTCGCGGGCCGTACGAGCGGCCACCAGCAGGCCGCGGCGGTCGCCCGGGGTCAGGTCGCCGCCCGCAGGTAAATTCTCCAGCACATGCTGCACGATGACGGCGTCGAAATCATCGCCGCCCAGCGCGGTGTCGCCGCCCGTGGCGATCACCTCGAACACGCCGCGCGACAGGCGCAGGATGGAAATGTCGAACGTGCCGCCGCCCAGGTCGTACACCGCGTAAACGCCCTCGGACGCATTGTCCAGGCCGTAGGCGATCGCGGCCGCGGTCGGCTCGTTGAGCAGGCGCAGCACGTTCAGGCCGGCCAGGCGCGCGGCATCGCGGGTAGCCTGGCGCTGCGCATCGTCGAAATAAGCCGGCACGGTGATCACCGCGCCCACCAGGTCGTCGCCCAGCACGTCTTCGGCGCGCTGGCGCAGCACGGCCAGGATCTGCGCCGACACTTCCACCGGGCTCAGGTCGCCCTGCACCGTGCGCAGGCGCACCATGCCGGGCGCATCGACGAACTCATAAGGCGCGCCGCTGGCCTGCGCCTCGGCCAGCGAGCGGCCCATGAAGCGCTTGACCGACACGATGGTGTTGCGCGGGTCGGCCGCCTGCTGGGCCAGGGCCGCATGGCCCGTGGGCGCCCGTCCGTCGGGCAGGTACTGCACCGCCGACGGCAGCAAGCGCCGGCCCTCGTCGTCGGGCAGCACCTCGGCGGCGCTGCTGCGCACCGCGGCAACCAGGGAATTGGTCGTGCCCAGGTCGATACCGACCGCCAGCCGGCGCTGGTGCGGCGCGGGCGACTCGCCGGGCTCGGAAATCTGCAATAAAGCCATGTTTTTTCTTCTGAGTGTCTAGCGTGTATCCATAGCGGCCCGGAGAACCGGGCACGTCGCTATATCGGCCGCAATGCGGCCAGTTCCTGCGCGAGTCTGTCGAGGAACATCCATTCGCGCACACGGACGGAAGCGCCGATCGCATCGCCCTGGCCATCGAGCAGCGCGCCCACTTGCCTGCGCATGCCGGCTTGCGCCGCCTCGAGCTCGGCCTGCAAGACCGGCACGACCTGCGGGTCGCGGCGGGCATCGTCGAGCATCTCGCGCCATTCCATCTGCTGCATCAGAAAGGCGGGGTCCATGGCCGTGTTGCTCTCGGTCTGCAGGTCCACGCCCGCCTGTTCGCACAGATAGCGCGCCCGCAAGAGCGGATCGCGCAGCTGCCGGTAGGCCTCGTTGGCGCGCGACGCCCACTGCATGGCCACGCGGCGCTCGGCCGCGCTGGCGGTGGCGAACCGGTCGGGGTGCACGCGTGCCGCCACGTCGCGCCAGGCATGTTCCAGCGCATTCTGGTCCAGCTCGAAGCGCGCCGGCAGCCCGAACAGGCTGAAGTAGTCGTCCGCTGCCACCGCCACCCTACACCGTGAACGACTCGCCGCAGCCGCAGGTCGCCTTCTCGTTGGGGTTGCGGAACTTGAAGCCTTCGTTCAAGCCCTCGCGGGCATAGTCGAGCTCGGTGCCGTCGATGTACGGCAGGCTTTTGGTATCGACGAACACCTTGACGCCGAAGCTCTCGAACACTTCGTCGGCCGTATCGGGCGCGTCGACGTATTCCAGCTTGTAGGCCATGCCCGAACAACCGGTCGTGCGCACACCCAGGCGCAAGCCCACACCCTTGCCGCGCTTGGCCAGGTAGCGGGTCACGTGGTTGGCCGCCTGTTGAGTCAGGGTAATGGCCATGTCAATTCACAGCAGCGGCTTCAGCCTGGACGGCTTCGCCGTGCTTGGCGCGATAGTCGCTGACGGCGGCCTTGATGGCGTCCTCGGCCAGGATCGAACAGTGGATCTTGACCGGCGGCAGGGCCAGTTCCTCGGCGATCTGCGTGTTGCGGATGCTCATGGCCTGGTCGAGCGTCTTGCCCTTGACCCACTCGGTGACCAGCGAGCTCGAGGCAATGGCCGAACCGCAGCCGTAGGTCTTGAAGCGCGCGTCTTCGATGACGCCGTCGGCGCCCACCTTGATCTGCAGCTTCATGACGTCGCCGCAGGCCGGCGCGCCGACCATGCCGGTGCCGATCGATTCGTCGCCCTTGTCGAACGAGCCCACGTTGCGGGGGTTTTCGTAGTGATCCAGAACTTTGTTGCTGTAAGACATTTTGACTCTCCTACTGATTTTTCGTCCCCCCGCCCGTGGGGCGGGGGTTAGGGGGTGGGCTGTCACCCTCCCCCGCAGGGCTCAATATTGACGCAACGCGTCAATGTTGAGCCCACTGCACCGAATTCAGGTCGATGCCTTCCTTGGCCATTTCCCAGAGCGGCGACATGTCGCGCAGCTTGCCGACGCGGCTCTTGATGAGCTCGATG
>DASWPO010000281.1:0-17697 GCA_036404015.1 Bordetella sp.
GAATATCGATAATCATAATGGATGATCAGGCTATCGCCAAGCGGAAACCCATGAGGAATAACGCGAATCTCCCCGAGTCCGTCGACGTTGCCGTCATCGGCGGCGGCATCATCGGGATCTGCACGGCTTATGCGCTGGCCAAGGCCGGGGTGAGCACGGCCGTGTTCGAAAAAGGCCTGCTGGCCTGCGAGCAGTCCTCTCGCAATTGGGGCTGGGTGCGCACGCTCAACCGCGACATGCCCGAAGTGCCGGTCTCCATGCGCTCCAACGAGATCTGGGACGAGATCCAGGCGCAGGCCGAGGTGGGCTTTCGCCGCCGTGGCATCCTGTACCTGCAGGAAAACGCCGACGACGCCGAGCGCCACCAGCGCTGGCTGGACCAGGCGCGCGACCACTACGGCTTCCAGGGCCGGCTGCTGGGCCAGGCCGAGACGCGCAAGCGCCTGCCGCCGTCCCGCCGCAACTGGACGGGCGCCCTGTACAGCGACCTCGATGGCGTGGCCGAGCCGCAACTGGCCACGCAAGGCATCGCCGGGCTGGTGCGCCGATTGGGCGGGCAGGTGTTCGAACGATGCGCCGTGCGCGGCATCGAACAGTCGGCCGGGCGCGTGTCGGCCGTGGTCACCGAACACGGCCGGGTGCGCGCTTCGACCGTGGTGCTGGCCGGCGGCGCCTGGTCGCGGCTGTTCTGCGGCAACCTGGGCGTGGAGTTCCCGCAGCTGAAGGTGCGCGGCTCGGTGCTGCGCACCTCGCCCGTCGAAGGCGGGCCCGAGTCCGCCATCAACGGCAAGGACTTCACCTGCCGCAAGCGCGCCGACGGCGGCTATACCGTGTCGCAGTTCGGCGCGTCGATGGCCGACATCACGCCCGACAGCTTTCGCCTCATGGGCAAGTTCTTCAAGGCCTGGATGGCCAACAACACCTTCGTCAAGGTGCGCTTCGGCAAGCGCTTTTTCGAGGAGCTGGCCATCCCGCGCACTTTCGGCATCGAGGCCATCACGCCGTATGAACGCAACCGCGTGCTCGATCCCACGCCCTCGGCCAGCGGCGTGCAGCAGGCCTGGTCGCGGCTGGTGCATGCGTTTCCGGCCTTCGAGTCAGCGCGGATCGCGCAGTCGTGGGCCGGCTACATCGACGCGACGCCGGACGCCATGCCCGTGATGGCGCAGGTGCGCAGCGTGCCCGGCTTTTACCTGGCCTCGGGTTTTTCGGGGCATGGCTTCGGATTCGGCCCCGGCGCGGGCGAGTTCATGGCCGGCCTGATCCAGGGCAAGCCGCTGCACGGCGACGCGCACGCGTTCCGGCTGGACCGATATTGACGCGGCCGGCGGCGGACTATCCACCTATACACAGCAAGGGAGAATCATTGTGAGCAATACGGCATCCGATCTGCACCGGCGGGCTGTCATCGTCGACGGCCTGACTTTCTTCAGCGACGGCAACACGCGCGACATGCTGGCCGGCGGGGTCAGCGCCATCAACCTGACCATTACGGACATGCCCGCCGATTACGAGCAGGCGCTGAAAGACGCCATGGCCTGGCGCGAACGCGGCCTCGATCCGCAATCGGGCTGGCTGCTGGTCGAGCGGGCCGAAGACATCCCGCGCGCCAAGGCCGAGGGCAAGCTGGGCCTGATCATGGGGTGGCAGAACGGCAAGCCGCTGGGCGACCAGCCGGATCGCGTCAAGTTGTTCCACACCCTGGGCGTGCGCGTCATCCAGCTCACCTACAACGAGGCCAATCTGCTGGGCGACGGCTGCCTGGAGCCGCGCAACGCGGGCTTGTCCAAGCTCGGCATCGAGATGGTGGCCGAGCTCAACCGCACCGGCATCGCCATCGATCTCAGCCATTGCGCCGAGCAGACCTGCCTGGACGCGGCGCGCCACAGCACGCGGCCGGTGTTCCTGACGCACGCGAACGCCAACGCGGTGATCAAGCGCCCGCGCAACAAGTCCGACGACGTGCTGCGCGCGGTCGCCGCGACGGGCGGCGTGATCGGCTGCAGCATCCATGCCTACCTGGCCTGGCGCGGCGACCCGAAGCAGCAGCCGCTGCTGCGGGATTTCGTGGCCAACGTGAAATACATCGGCGAGCTGGTGGGCTACGAGCACGTGGGCATCGGCACCGACTTCGCCGCGGTCGACACCTACGAGGCCGTGCGGCACGTCATGGTGATGTCGCGCACCAAGTACGCGGCCTCGGGCGGCGATGTCTCCAGCGTGTTCGGCGACGTCATGGAAACCCGCTACCCGGTGGAAACGCCCAATCCTTCGCACTTCGCGAAACTGACGCAGGCGCTGGAGGAGGGCGGGCTGAGCGAGAGCCAGATCCTGGGCGTGCTGGGCGGCAACTTCCAGCGGGCGTTCGGCCAGGCCTGGGCCGCCTGATTCCATCGGCCATTGCAACAACCATCCATAACAAGGGGAAATTCATGAAATTCATGCGCAAGGCACGTGCCGTCCTGGCTGCGGCGGCATTGCTGGCCGGCCTGCCGCTGGCCGCCAAGGCGGCTTATCCCGAGCACACGATACGCATCGTCGTGCCGTATCAGGCGGGCGGCTCCACCGATATCGTGATCCGCAAGTTCGCCGAACTGGCGTCCACGGAACTGGGCCAGTCCATCATCATCGACAACCGCGGCGGCGCGGGCGCCACGCTGGGCGCCCGCGCCCTGCAAACGTCGGCGCCGGACGGCTACACCCTGGCCATCCTGCCCAGCCCGGTCTTTCGCATGCCCCATATCCAGGACATGGGCTACGACCCGACCACGGACTTCACCTACGTGATGATGCTCAGCGGCTATACGCTGGGCGTGGCGGTGCCCGCCGATTCGCCGTTCAAGACCTGGGCGGACCTGATCGCCTATGCCCGCGCGCATCCGGGCGAAATCGCCTACGGCACGGCCAGCGTCGGCAGCGCCTCGAACGTCATGATGGAGGAGATTGCCTCGCGCAACGGCGTGACGTGGCGGCACATTCCCTTCAAGGGCGAGTCCGAGGTGCTGCAGAACATCCTGGGCGGCCAATTGGGCGTGTACGCCGGGTCGACCACGGTGCTGCCCCTGGTGCAGTCGGGCAAGATGCGCATGCTGGTGACCTGGGGTTCGCATCGCAGCGAACAATTCCCCGATACGCCGACCCTGCAGGAGCTCGACGGCACGCCGCCCGCCTATGCGCCTTTCGGCATCGCCGCGCCCAAGGGTTTGCCGAACGAGGTGCTCAACACCCTGCAGACCCGGCTCGGCAAGGTCGCCAAGAGCGAGGCTTTCAAGAATGTCCTGACGCAATACGGCCAGGAGCTGGTCTACCTGGACAGCGCCGACTACACCAAGTTCGCGCTGCAGTCCTATAAGGACGAGGCCGAGATCGTCAAGAAGCTGGGCCTGGCCAATGCGAAATGAGCCGCCATTCATGACGCTGCAAGGGACTCGCCCGGATGATTGCACCTATGCCTAACGCCACTTTCGATCCTTCGCGCCGCCGCTTGCTGGGGCTTGCCTCCAGCATCGGCGCCGCTTCCTTCCTGCCGGGCCTGGCCCGGGCGGACGACTGGCCCAGCCGGCCCATCCGCCTGATCGTGGGCTACCCGCCCGGCGGCGGCACCGATACCGTGGCACGGCTGACGGCGCTGCATCTCTCGCAAACGCTGGGCGGGCAGGTCATCGTCGACAACCGGCCCGGCGCCAGCGGCATCGTCGGCACCGAGATGGTCGCGCACGCCTCGCCCGACGGCTACAACATCCTGTTCGCGACGGCTTCGCCCCTGACCGGCGCGCCGCTGACGGTGAAGAACCTGGCCTACGACCCCTTCACCGACCTCAAGCCCGTCATTTTCATCGGCGGCGGCCCCTTCATCCTGGTGGCCAATCCCAGCTTCCCGCCCAACACGCTGCAGGAGCTGGTGGCATACGCCCGCGCGCATCCGGGCGAGGTCAATTACGCCTCGCCGGGCAACAGCACCGCCGATTATTTCTTCTGCGAACTGCTCAACATCGACGCGAAGATCAAGACGGTGGCCGTGGCCTACAAGGGCAGCGCCGCTTTGCTCAACGACGTGATGGGCGGCTATGTGCAATACACGCTCGACACCCCGGGCACCACGCTGCCATTGATCCGCGCGGGCAAGCTCAAGGCCATTGCCGTGCTGAGCGACAAGCGCCTGGACATCGCGCCCGACATCCCCACGGCCGTCGAGGCGGGCTATCCCCGGATGGTGGGCGGCTCGTGGTACGGCATGCTGGCGCCCAAGGGCACGCCCGACGCCATCGTGCAGAAGCTCTACCAGGCCACCAAGACGGCCATGGCCTCGCCCGAGATGGTCCAGGGCCTGGCCGCGCGCGACGTGATCGCGCAGGGCCTGCCGCCCGCCGAGTTCGGCGCCTTCATCAAGGCCGAATACAACAAGTGGAAGGAAGTCACCGAGAAACTCGGCATCCAACCCCAATGAAGCGCGACTGCGCATGAAGGTGCCCGCCATGGCGACACAGAAAAAAACCGACGACCTTACCCTGGGCAGCGCGCCGCTGTCGCTGCGGCCCGTGCTGGCCGGCCTGAACCACGTGATCTCGGCGGGCCATTACCTGGCCACGCAAGCCGGCATGGACGTGCTGCAGGCCGGCGGCAATGCCGTGGACGCCGGCGTGGCCGCCGGCATCGCCCTGGGCGTGGTGCAGAGCGACATCGTCAATTTCGGCGGCGTCGCGCCCATCCTGGTGTACGAAGCCAAGTCGCAGAAGGTGTCGAGCATTTCCGGCCTGGGCTATTGGCCCCGCGCTGCCAGCCTCGACCTGTTCCTCGACAGGCACGGCGGCACGATTCCCGCCGGCGTGCTGCGCACGGTGATCCCGGCCGCGCCGGATGCCTGGATCACGGCGCTGGAACGTTTCGGCACCCTGTCCTTCGGCGATGTGGCCGCGAGCGCCATCCGCCTGGCGCATGAAGGCTATGTGATGTATCCGCTGATGGCCGAGGTGCTGGCCGACCACCGGGCCGACTATGCCCGCTGGCCTTCGAACGCCGCGGTCTACCTGCCTGGCGGCCGTCCGCCGCGGGCCGGCGAGGTGTTCCGCCAGGCCGACCTGGCGCGCACCCTGCAATACATGGCCGACGAAGAGCGCGCCCATGCCGGCCAGGGCAGGGCGGCCGGGCTGGCCGCGGCGCGGCGGGCCTTCTACCAGGGCGACATCGCCGCGGCCATCGTCAAATACCACCGCGAAGAGGGCGGCCTGGTCACGGCGCAGGATCTGCGCGATTTTTCGGTCGAGGTCGAGACGCCGCTCACCACGCGCTTTCGCGACGTTGACATCTACAGCTGCGGCTACTGGTGCCAGGGGCCGTCGCTCTTGCAGATGCTCAATATCCTCGAGTCGCGCGACCTCAAGGCATTGGGGCACAACTCGGCGGCCTACATCCACCTGCTGACCGAGGCCATCAAGCTGGCCTTCGCCGACCGCGAGGCCTATTACGGCGATCCGCGCTTCAGCCAGGTGCCGCACGAGATGCTGCTGTCCAAGGCTTATGCCCTGCAGCGCCTGGGCCTGATCGATCCGGCCCAGGCCGGCCCCGACGTGCCCCAGGCCGGCGCCGACGCCAAGACCTTCACGCCGGACGACACGGCGCGCACCGATCCGCGGCTGGACACGTCTTATGTGGCCGTGGTGGACAAGCACGGCAACGCCTTCTCGGCCACGCCCAGCGACGGTTCCTACAACAGTCCCGTCATTCCCGGCACCGGCATCATCGCCTCGGGCCGCGGCAGCCAGTCGTGGGCGCAAGCCGGCCATCCCTACGCCGTGGGCGCGGGACGCCGGCCCCGGCTCACGCCCAATCCCTCGCTGGCCATCAAGCCCGGCCGGTATGTGATGCCCTTCGGCACGCCGGGCGGCGATGTGCAGTGCCAGGCCATGCTGCAGACCTTTCTCAACGTGGAGATCTTCGGCATGGACCTGCAGCAGGCGGTGGAAGCGCCGCGCTTCGCGTCCTTCGGCTTTCCGTCCTCGTTCGAGCCGCACAGCGTGCAGCCGGGCCGCCTGATGATCGAAGACCTGGTCGATCGGCCGGTGGGCGAGACCCTGGCCGGGTTCGGCCACGAAGTGCAGTGGTGGCGCGACCGCAACTGGCGCGCCGGCGCCATGTGCGCGGTGCGGCACGACCTGCAGACGGGCATACGCTGGGGCGGGGCCGACCCGCGCCGGCCGGCCTACGCGGCCGGGTGCTGACGGCGGCTGTTTAGGCGCCAGCCTCGGGCCGCGCCAGGCCCAGATGCTCGCGTAGCGTGGCGCCGCGGTATTCGGCGCGGAAAATGCCGCGCTTCTGCAGGATGGGCACGACGCCGTCGACAAAATCCTGCAGGCCGCCCGGCAACACGTCCGGCATCAGGTTGAAGCCGTCGGCGGCGCCGTCGCGGAACCAGTGCTCGATGTCGTCGGCGATCTGCTCCGGCGTGCCAACGATGACGCGGTGTCCGCCGCCACCGGCCATGTCGCGTATCAGCTCGCGCACCGTGTGGCCGGTGCGGCGGCCCGTCGCCAGGATGACGTTGAAGAAGGTGTGGTTGCCGTTGCCGCCGTTGGGCAGGGGCAAGTCTTGCGGCAGCGGCTGGTCCGGGTCGAGCCGTTCGGGCGCGACGCCCAGCTGTCCGGCCAGCCGGTTGATGCTGTATTCCAGCGGGATGAGGTCGATCAGCTCGTCGCGGCGGCGGTAGGCCGCCTGCTCGGTATCGCCGATGATGGTCGTCAGTCCGGCCAGCACCTTGACGGCGTTGCGGCCCCGGCCATGGCGCTCGGCGCGGGCGTTCAAGTCGTGCCGGTAGACCAGCGACTCCTCGAAGGATTGCGAGGCGGAGAAGACGGCTTCCGCATGGCGCGCGGCCAGGTCGCGGCCATCGCCGGAGGCGCCGGCCTGGACCAGCACGGGCCGGCCTTGCGGCGTGCGCGGCAGGTTCAGTGGCCCCTGCACGGAAAAGTGCCCGCCCTCGTGGTCGATCGCCCGGATGCGGCTGGCATCGGTGAAGTGGCCGGAGGCCTTGTCGCCCAGGAAGGCCGCGTCGTCCCAGCTGTCCCACAAATCCTTGACGATCTGCGTGAATTCGCCGGCGCGCGCATAGCGCTCGCCATGGTCCGGCACGGTCTTCTGGCCGAAATTGCGGGCCGAGGGCAGGTCGGCGGTGGTGACGATATTCCATCCGGCCCGGCCATGGCTGACGTGGTCCAGCGTGGCGAAGCGGCGGGCGATGTTGTAGGGCTCGTTGTAGCTGGTGGAGGCGGTGGCGATCAGGCCGAGGTGGGTGGTGTGGGCCGCCAGCACGGCCAGCAGCACCGTGGGCTCCAGGGCCGTGATGGAGCGGTAGCGGATCTGGTCGGCGATGGCGGCGCTGTCGGCCAGGAAGAGCGCGTCCAGCTTGCCGGCCTCGGCGATGCGCGCGAGCCGGATGTAATGGTCGATGTCGACGAAAGCATGCGGGTCGGCGTCGGGCACGCGCCAGGCCGAAGGCACGAAGCCGGAGTGCAGGGCGTTGACGTTCAGGTGCAGTTCGCGCGGCGCGAAGGTCATGGAAGGCATCCGGTCTGACGCGGGAGGAGTGCGCGCGTCGGCGTTATTTGGCGAAATAGCCGGGCAGGCGGTAGCCCGCCCAGACTGGATTGGCGTTGAAGACCTTCTGGAACTGCGCGGACTTGTAGGCGGCCACGATGTCGTCGGCGAACTGCGCGTGCGCCTTGTCCTCGCGCACGGCCACCACGTTGACATAGGGCAGCGTCATGTTTTCCAGCTTCAGGGCCGAGGTGAGCGGCAGGCCGGACGCCACAGCGAAATTGCCCTGGATGGCGGCCAGGTCGGCATCCTCCAGCGAGCGGGGGGCCTGCGCGGTGTCCAGCGGGACGAGGCGCAGCTTGCGCGGGTTGTCGGTGACGTCGCGCTCGGACACCTGGGAGGGATCGACGCCGGGCTTGACCTTGATCCAACCCAGGTCCGCAAGCATGTTCAGCGCGCGGGCCGCATTGACCGGGTCGGAGGGGATGGTGACCGTCGCGCCGTCGGGCACCGCGTCCAGGCTCTTGTAGCGCTTGGAGTACAAGCCCATGGGCGGCGTGGGCACATGGACGATGGGCGCGAGGTGAAAGCCCTGCTGCGTGTTGCTGGCTTCCAGGAACAAGGAATGCTGGAAGATATTGGCATCGATATTGCCTCTTTCGACGGCGTCGTTCGGCTGTATGCCTTGGCTGAATTCGATGTACTTGATCACATAGCCCTTTTGTTCGAGCTGCGGCGCGATGCCCTGCGCGAAGGCGTCCCGGTAGGGGCCGGGCATGAAGCCCACGCGCAGTTCGGCCGCGCCGGCCGAGAAGGCGCAGGCCAGCAGGACGATCGCGGGCAACAGGCGGCGCAGGGCGCGGGTCGGGCTATGCATGACGGGCTCCGGACAGGAAATGAAAGACAAACAGTCTCTGCCATGCCTGCCGGCGAACCTACGAAAAAATCCCTGTTTGCTTATGGCCCGGCCGGGCATATCGACCTAACCATGAATTCGTTCCGGTCCGGGCGATGCGTTCCTAGAATCGCCTGCTCTTTCTCTTTCTCTTTGTCGTAGGCGAGGCATTTCATGGTCAGTTCTCTTTTTCCGCGTCTTTTCAAGTCCGCAGCGACCGCGGCCGCGATCTTTGCGATGGCGCTGAGCGCGGCGCAGGCCAAGCCCTTGAAGGTGGGCGTGCGCGGCGGCGTCGACGAACAAATCTGGGAGGTAGTGGCGCAGGTCGCCAAGAAACAGGGCCTGGAGGTCGAGACCGTGGTGATCAGCGGCGCGGCCAGCCCCAACGAGGCCTTGAACAATGGCGATCTGGATGCCAATTCGTTCCAGCACATTCCGTTCTTCCGCGACCAGGTCAAGCAGCGCGGCTACAAGCTGGCGATCGTCGGCAACACGCTGATCTCGCCGATCGCGTTCTATTCGAAGCAATACAAATCCCTGGAAAGCCTACCCGACGGCGCGCGCATCGGCCTGCCCAGCGACCCGAGCAACCAGACCCGCGCCCTGGTGATCCTGCGCGACCACGGCCTGATCACGCTGCGCGACGGATTTGATCCCTATACCGGCACGGCCACCCTGGAAGACGTCGCGTCGAATCCGCACAAGCTCAAGTTCATCGAGACCGAGTCGGTCGTGCTCGCCCGGTCGCTGCCGGACGTGGATGCCGCCGCCATCATCAACACCTTCGCCTACCAGGTCGGGCTGATCGCCACGCGCGACGGCATCGCGGTCGAGAAGAAGGAGCACAACCCCTACGTCAACATCATCGCGGTGCGCGAGCAGGACCGCGACGCGCCCTGGGTGCCGAAGCTGGTGGCGGCCTACCAGTCCGATGAGGTGCGCCAGTTCATCCTGAGCAAGTACGAGGGGTCGGTCCTCCCGGCGTTCTGAGCGTGGACAACGTGTTCTTCGACTACCCGGGAAGGCCGGGCAAAATGCCGGGCCCAACCACGCGGGCGCAAGCGGCCGGCGGTCCGCCGCACATCGTGTTCGACGGCGTGGGCAAAACGTACCCGGCCCGCGGCAGGGTGGCGGTCGAGGCGCTGGGCGAGGTGTCGTTCAGCGTGGCGCGCGGCCGGATCTTCGGCATCATCGGGCGCAGCGGCGCGGGCAAGTCCACGCTGCTGCGGTCGATCAACATGCTGGAGCGGCCCAGCCATGGCACGGTGCGCGTCGACGGTGTGGATGCCGGCGGCCTGGACGAGGACGGCCTGGTGGCCTTGCGCCGCAAGGTGGGCATGATCTTCCAGCACTTCAACCTGATGTCGGCCAAGACCGTCGCGGAAAACGTCGGCCTGCCGCTGCGGGTGGCCGGCGTGGACCGCGCCACCATGGCGCGGCGGGTGGCGGAGCTGCTGGCGCTCGTCGGCCTGCAGGACAAGGCGCAGGCCTATCCGGCGCAATTGTCCGGCGGGCAGAAGCAGCGCGTGGGGATTGCCCGGGCGCTGGTGCACGATCCGGAAATCCTCTTGTGCGACGAGGCCACCTCGGCGCTGGATCCGGAGACGACGCAGTCCATCCTGGCGCTCTTGCGCGACATCAACCGCGAACTCGGGCTGACCATCGTGCTGATCACCCACGACATGGCCGTCATTCGCGAGATCTGCGACGAGGTCCTGGTGCTGGACCAGGGGCGCATCGTCGAGCAGGGCGAGGTATGGCGGCTGTTCGGCGATCCGCGGGCCCCGGCCACGCGCGCGCTGCTCAGGCCCTTGCAGCATGCGGTGCCGGCCGAACTGGCCGCCAGGCTGGCGGCCGACCTGCGGGGCCGGCCGGGCAAGGCCGTGCTCAGCCTGCGCTTCACGGGCGAAGGCGGCGGCTTGCCGCTGTCGGCGCTGGCCGCGCTGGGCGAGGGCGCCGAATTGCTGCACGGCGGCCTGGACCGGATAGGCGGGCACGCCCAGGGCGCGCTGCTGGTGGCCGTGCCGGCCCATGTCTATCAACAACAGTCGGCCCGCATCGCGCGGCTTGCCGACCATGTCGAGGTAATCGGCTATGTCGCTGCCGATGCTTGACCGCTATGTGCGGGCCTTCCTGGAAACGCTGTTCATGGTGGGCGCCTCGGGGCTGATCTCGCTGTCCGCGGGACTGCTGCTGGCCGTGGTGCTGACCGTGACGGCGCCCGGCCATCTTTATGCCAGCCCGCGGCTGAACAGGGCCTTGTCCGTCGTGGTGAACGTTTTCCGGGCCTTGCCGTTCATCATCCTGCTGGTGGCCTTGCTGCCGGTGACGCGCTATGTCGTCGGCACCACGCTGGGCACCTGGGCCGCGGTGGTGCCGCTGTCGGTCAGCCTCACGCCGTACTTCGCGCGCATCGCGCAGGTCAGCCTGAATGAAATCGATCCGGGCCTGATCGAGGCGGCGCGGGCCATGGGCTGCCGGCGGCGGCACATCATCCGCCACGTGCTGCTGCCCGAGGCCCTGCCTGGCATCGTCGGCGGCATGACGGTGAGCGTGATCGGCATGATCAACGCCTCGGCCATGGCCGGCGCGGTGGGCGCGGGCGGGCTGGGCGACATGGCGATCCGCTATGGCTACGAACGCTACGAGACCCAGGTCATGTTCGAGGTCATCCTCATCCTGATCGCCCTGGTGTCGCTGGTGCAGTTCGCGGGGGAGAGGCTGGCGAGGCGCGTGAACCATCGCAAGTAGCCCGGGCTGGGCGGGTCTTATAATCCTGGCATTCCTGCCAGGTGGGCGGTTCGTCCCCGCAGGGGGAAATGGGTTTGAAACCCCGGGGTTTGAAGCCCTGTCCAAATGTCGCAACCCGAACCGCCCGCAGGTACTTCTTGAGTCACAACAAACCCGTCACCGTGCACGATATGCGGGGTTTCGACGCCCTGGTCGATGCGCGCTCGCCCGCCGAATTCGCGCTCGACCACGTGCCGGGCGCCATCAACTGCCCGGTGCTCGACGACGAGGAGCGCCACCTCGTCGGCACCCTCTACGTGCAGCAATCGGCCTTCGAGGCCAGGCGCGTGGGCGGCGCCATGGTGGCCGCCAATATCGCCCACCACCTGCGCGAGCAGCTCCACGACAAGCCGAAAAACTGGCGCCCGCTGGTGTATTGCTGGCGCGGCGGGATGCGCAGCGGCAGCTTCGTGACCTGGCTGCGCCTGGTGGGCTGGGACGCCCAGCAGCTCAAGGGCGGCTACAAGGCCTGGCGCGGCCACGTGATCGCCAGCAACGACGGCCTGGCCGCGTCGCTGCCGCTGCGGGTGGTGTGCGGCCCCACGGGCAGCGCCAAGACGCGCGTGCTGCACGCACTGGCCCGCCTGGGCGAGCAGGTGCTGGACCTGGAGGGCCTGGCCGGGCATCGCGGCTCGGTGCTGGGCGCCATTCCGGGCGTGGCGCAGCCTTCGCAAAAAGGTTTCGAGACCGGCCTCTATGCGGCCATGTCGTCCTTCGACCTGTCGCGTCCGGTGTGGGTCGAGGCCGAGAGCCGCAAGATCGGCCGGCTGAGCCTGCCCGAAGCCCTGGTGGCCCGCCTGCGTTCGAGCCCCGTGGTCGAGATCGCCGCGTCCCTGAGCGCTCGCCTGGCTTACCTGCTGCAGGACTATGCCTGGCTGGGCGACGATCCCGAGGATCTTTGCGCCAAGATCGCGAGCCTGAAGGGCACCCAATCCAACGAGACGCTGGCGCGCTGGCAGGCCTGGGCGCGCGTGCGCGCGCTGCCGGCCCTGTTCGAAGACATGATGACCCTGCACTACGACCCGCTTTACGCACGCTCGCAGGGCCGCAATTTCCAGCAGCTGGGGCGGGCGGTAAGCGTCGAAACGCGGGATCTCTCGGCGGCTGGCATCGAGGATCTGGCGCGCCGTATTACGGCATTGCCCGCTACAGCAGACCTTTCTCAACCGCCTCGCGCAACAGGCGATTGACGCGGGTTTGCCAGCCTTTGCCTGATTGGCGCAAGTGTGCCAGCACGTCGGCGTCCACTCTCATGTTCAGGGTAGGGCGCTTGATGGTAATAGGCGGTCGGCCAGGGGATCGAATGACGACTTGCCCAGGCGACTTAAGGATTAGCGTGGCCTCGTCCCAGTATTCTTTGACGGCCGCTTCGTCATTGGGATCGTAGGGGTCTGTCTGCGGGTCGTAGGCGACGGGGGCATCTGCCGCAGCCTCGGCGTGGACGCGGGCCCAGTCAGTTTTCCGTTGGGTAACCATATTGTCTCCGTTCGGTTTTCGATGCGCGGCGCAGTGAAATGGCTCGCAATTCGCGGCGTCTTTCTCGGTGTCGAATTCCAGTTTCAGCACAATAATTGTATTGGCAAATATTATTGGATGCCAAGAGAAATTACCGTGCCTGAACCTGTATATGCCTACAGGAGAGACTAGTCCGTCACCACCCGGAGCGCTCTGCCTCCAATAGCCGCATGCGCGCCTCAAGCGTGGCGATGTCGGGACATTTGTCCAGATAGATCTGGTCGTGCGTTTGGTTGGCCTTGTTCAGCCATCGTGAAAAAAATCGGAGCAGCGTCAACATCAATGTCTCTTTGAATCGGGTTTTTCATAGCGTATGCTTGGTATCCAGTACAAACAAAAAATTGTTCTAGATACAAGTCCAGCCATGCGCGAACCCCGCTACAAAGCCATCGTCGACGACTTCACGGCACGCATCCGCTCGGGCAGGCTCGCGCCCGGCACGCAGCTGCCCACCACGCGGGAGCTGATGCGGCAGCATGGCGTTGCCCTGGCAACCGCCTCGCGCGCCTATGCCGAACTGGGCGAGAACGGCCTGGTGGTGGGCGAGGCGGGGCGAGGCACTTTCGTGCGCGACACCTCGCTGCCGCGCGGCCTGGGCCTGGAGCAACGCCCGGCGCGCTCGGGCATGATCGACATGAGCGTGAACTACCCGGTGCTGCCGGAGCAGGCCGAGCTATTGCGGCAGGGCCTGCGCAACCTGGCGGCCTCGGGCGATCTCGACGCCTTGCTGCATTGCGCGCCGCACGGCGGGCGGGCGCATGAACGCCAGACGGTGGCGCGGCACCTGCGCAATCGCGGCATCCGCGTGCCGGGCGAGCAGGTGCTGATCGTCAACGGGGCCCAGCAGGGCCTGGCGGTGTCGGTGATGGCCCTGCTCAAGCCGGGCGACGTGCTGGCCGTCGACGCGCTGACATACCCCGGGCTGAAAGCCCTGGCGCAGGACCACCACCTGGATCTTGCTTCCGTCCCGGGACGCAGGCAGGCTGAAGGCATGGACCTGGACAAGCTCGAGGCGCTTTGCCGCAAGCGCCCGGTGAAGGCCATCTATGTCATGCCCACGCTGCACAACCCGCTGGGCTGGGTCATGCCGGAGGCCGACCGGCTGCGCCTGGCCGGCCTGGCCGAGAAGCATGATTTCATGATCATCGAAGACGGGGCCTATTCGTTTTTGGCCGAACCCGCGCCCAAGCCGGTCTTCACCCACGCGCCGCAGCGCACGGTGTTCGTCTCGGCCCTGTCGAAAAGCGTCGCGTCGGGCCTGCGCCTGGGATTCATCGCGGCGCCGCCGCCGTGGATGCCGGCGCTGGAGCGCGCCATCCGCGTCTCGACCTGGACGACGCCGTCGCTGAGCATCGCCCTGGCCTGCCAGTGGATAGACAGCGGCGTGGTCGACATGCTGGAAGACAAGAAGCGCAAGGACGCCCGCCGCCGCCAGGCCCTGGCGCGCCGCGTGCTGCGCGATCTCGATCTGACCGCGCACCCGGCGTCTTATTTCGCGTGGCTGGCCCTGCCGGAAGACGTGCGGGCCGACCAGGTGGCGGCGAGGTTGCTGAAGCAGGGCATCATCGTGCCCACGGCCGAGCCTTTCGCCACGACCAGCGCCGTGCCGCATGCGTTGCGGGTGGTGGTGAGCGGCCTGCCGCTCGACGTGCTGGGGCAATCGTTGGAGGCGGTGCGGCAGGCGGCGCTGGGGTAGCGTCAGGCCTGGCCCAGGTAGAGTTCGGCGGCCCGGGGGTTGTCGAGCAGTTCCCGGGCCTTGCCCGCCAGGGCCACTCGGCCCGCATCCATGATGCAGCCCGTGTCGGAGATCGCCAGCGACTCCCTCGCGCGCTGCTCGATGATCAGCACCGAGACGCCGGCCTCGGGCAGCCGGGCGATCCGCTCGAACGATTCCTTGACCTTGCTGGGCGACAGCGCGGCCGTCGGCTCGTCGAGGATCATCAGCGTCGGCCGGGTCATCAGCGACCGCGCGAAGGCGAGCTGCTGGCGCTCGCCGCCCGACAGCGTCTGGGCGCGCGCCGAGGCCCGCTGCCTGAGCAGGGGAAACATGGCGAACATCTCGCCGATGCGCTGCGCCTGGCGGGGCACGTTGACCACGACCTGCAGATTCACCAGGATGGTCAGCGAGGGAAAGACGTTGGCCACCTGCGGCACGTAGGCCAGGCCCATGCCCATGCGCCGTTCCACCGGCAGGGCGCGCAGGTCGTTGCCGTCGAGCAGGATCCTGCCCTCGACGCGCGGCAGCAGGCCGACGATGGCCTTGGCCAGGGTGGACTTGCCGGCGCCGTTCGTGCCGGCCACGGTCATGATGCGGCGGTCTTCGAGCGTCAGGGAAATGCCGTTGAGGATCGGGGTTTCGTCGTAACCGCCGCGGATGTCTTCCAGCACCAGCATCAGGCCGAGCCTCCGAAATAGGCGTCGCGCACGACGGGCATGGCCAGTACTTCGGCGGGCAGCCCCTGTGCGATGATCCGGCCCCGGTCGAGCACGGCCAACCGGGGCGTGAGCTTGGACAGCGCCCGCAAGTCGTGCTCGATGATGATGAAGCCGATGCCGCGCTGGTTGAGCACCTGGATGCGTTCCATGATTTCTTCGATCAGCACCGGGTTGACGCCCGCGAAAGGCTCGTCGAGCAGGATCAGGCGTGGCTCGGTCATCAGCGCCCGGCCCAGTTCGAGCAGTTTCTTCTGGCCGCCCGACAGGCTGCCGGCGGCCGCGTCCGCGACGCGCGCGAGATTGAGGAAGGACAGGGTGTCGTCCGCGCGGGCGGCCAGTTCGGCCTCTTGCCGGGCGACGCGCCGCGGCTGCAGGAAGACGTTGACGAGCCGCTCGCCGGCCTGGCCGGGCGCGGCGGCCAGCAGGTTCTGGCGCACCGTGAGATGGCGGAACTCGCGCGGCACCTGAAAGGTCCGCACCATGCCCGCCCTGGCGCGGGCGTCGGGCGCCGCGTGGTCGATGTCCGCGCCGAACAGGCGGATGCGGCCCGCGTCGGCCGGCAGTAAGCCCGAGATGAGCGCGAACAGCGTCGACTTGCCGGCGCCGTTCGGGCCGATCAGCCCGAGCAGGCCGCCGTCGGGCAGGGACAGGTCGATGCCGCTCAGGACTTCGAAGCCGCCGAAGGCTTTGCAGAGGTTCTGGATGTCGAGCATCATTTGCGCGTGTAGTCGCCCATGAGTCCCTGGGGACGGTATAGCGTGAAGAGAATGAGCGCCAGGCCGATGATGCCGATGCGTATCGAGGCCATTTCCACGGTGGCCATGCCCGGCAGCAGGTCGCGCAGGAAGCGCGAGCCTTCCAGGAAGAACATCAGGATCGCCGAGCCCACGACAGCGCCCGACACGCGGCCGGAGCCGCCCATGATGACGGCCATCCATACATAGAAGGTCACCAGCGGGATGAACTGATCGGGCACGATGTAGCCGATGTAGTGCGCGTAGAAGGCGCCCGCCACCCCGGCCAGCGCCGAGCCGATCGCCAGGATGCCCAGCTTGAACCGGGCCGGGTTCTTGCCCAGGGCCTTGACCGCGATTTCATTGTCGCGGATGGCCTCGACGACGCGCCCGAACGGCGAGGACGAGATGCGGTGCATGGCGATAGCGGCGACGACGACGATCAGCAGCAGCGTGGCGGTCAGGGCCAGCAGGGAAGGGTAGCCCGTGCCCAGGCCGGCGTAGAGCGGCGGGATGGCCGTGATGCCCTGCACCCCGTGCGTGAGCCAGGTTTCGCTCGTGATGATGATCCGTATCGTCTCGGAGAACCCCAAGGTCACGATGGCGAAGTAGTCGTCGCGCAGCTTCAGCGAGACGAGCCCGATGGGCCAGGCGGCCAGCGCGGCCAGCGCCGCGGCGGCCAGGACGCACAGGGGCAGCGGCACGCCGGCCTGCGACAGCAGGGCGCTGGTGTAGGCGCCGATGGCGTAGAAGCCCACGTGCCCGAAATTGATCAGCCCGGCGCGGCCGAACTGCAGCGTCAGGCCCAGGGCGAGCAGGATGTTGATGAGTGTGACGACGGCGATGGCAAGCAGATAGAGCGTCATCAGCGCACCTGATCGGGACGGCCGAACAGCCCGCTGGGGCGCACCAGCAGCACCAGCAGCAGCACGACGAAGGCCAGGGATATTTTGTAGGTGAAGCCCACCAGCGGCGTGCACAGTTCCTGCGCGACGCCCAGCAGCAGCCCGGCTGCGACCGCGCCCAGCGGCGAACCGATGCCGCCCAGCACCGCGGCGGCGAACAGGGGCACCAGCATGTTCCAGCCGGCCTCCGGCACGACGACCGTCTTGATGCCGAGCACGATGCCGGCGATGGCGCTGGTGACGCCGACCAGGCCCCACATCCAGAGCATGACCACTTGCGGCTGGATGCCCGACACGCGGGCGAGGTCGGTGTCGTCGGCCAGCGCGCGCATGCGGCGTCCGATGGGCGTCAGGTGCAGGATGGCGAAGATCGCCGCCATGGTGCCCAGCGCCACCACCGCCAGGATCGCGTCGAGCGGGTTGACGCGCATGCCGGCGAGCAGCCAGGGACGCCACAGCGGGATCTGGAAGACATACTGGCCCTGGCCGAAGACCAGGCCGATGACGGACCGCAGGCAGAAGCCAATGCCGATGGAGGCGATCAGCAGCGCGACCACGGGCCGGCCGGCCAGGCGCCGGAACACCAGCCAATAGGCCAGCAGGCTGACCAGCATGCCGCAGATCGCGGCCAGGAACCCGCCGAGCACCAGCGATCCCGTCCATTTCGCGAACGTGAGCCCGGCATAGGCGCCCAGGGTCATGCTGTCGCCCGTGGCGGCATTGGGGAATCGCGAGATGCAGAAGGGCAGGGTGATGGCCAGGGCGCCCAGCCCGATGACCAGGCCTTCGATCAGGCCGTTGAGCACCAGTTGGCTATACATCGTTTCCTTGGGGTATGCGGCAGCATTGCCGGGCCTGGCGGCCCGGTTTCTTTTCGTTGGGTGGCGTGTTC
>DASWPO010000282.1:0-3739 GCA_036404015.1 Bordetella sp.
GCAGACCCAGCTGCGCCGGCTGGAACAGCACGCGGCTTTCTATCGCCAGATCAACCTGGAGGAAGCCTGTCGGGAGCATCTGCAGATCATCGCGGCGCTGGAGCGGGGCGACCGCGACCAGGCGGCGGCGCTGATGCGGCGGCATTTGCTGACTTCGAGCGATTTGAGCTGAATGCGGCTTCGCCGTGTCCGGCGGGCTCGATGAGGGCCCTATATTGCACTTAATGTTCAATTAGTACAAAATAGATCGAGGTCATCCCGACCGTCCGATCCGGAGCCATCATGTCCTCTCCCGTCGCCGGGCCTACCGGCCAGCCGCCGCAACAGAACGCTCTTCCCGCCGCCGACCCCGCCCTCGACGCCTACTGGATGCCGTTTACCTCCAACCGGCGTTTCAAGCGCGAGCCGCAGTTGTTCGTCGAGGCCGACGGCATGTACTACATCCGCCCGGATGGCAGCCGCGTGCTCGACGGCATGGCCGGCCTGTGGTGCGTCAACGCCGGCCACCGCCGCCCCGAAATCGCCGAGGCCATCGCCAAAAGCGCCTACCGGCTCGATTACGCGCCGTCGTTCCAGATGAGCCACCCGCAGGCCTTCGCGTTTGCCGAGGCGCTCGTGGCCGAGGCGCCGGAAGGCTTTTCCAATGTGTTCTTTTCCAATTCCGGATCGGAAGCCGTGGATTCGGCGCTGAAGATCGCGCTGGCCTATCATCGCGCCCGCGGCGACGCGCAGCGCGTGCGCTTGATCGGGCGGGAACGCGCCTACCACGGCGTCGGCTTCGGGGGACTCTCGGTGTCAGGCATCGCCGGTCACCGCAAGCCGTTCGGCAATTTGCTGCCGTGGGTCGATCACTTGCCGCATACCTACGACCGGGCGGCCATGGGCTACTCGCGCGGCCAGCCGGCTTGGGGCGCGCACCTGGCCGATGAACTGGAGCGCATCGTCGCGCTGCACGATGCGTCGACGATCGCGGCGGTGATCGTGGAGCCGGTGTCCGGCTCCACCGGCGTGCTGGTGCCGCCCGTGGGTTATCTGCAGCGCCTGCGCGAGATCTGCGACAAGCACGGCATCCTGCTGATCTTCGACGAGGTGATCTCGGGCTTCGGCCGTGTCGGCGGCGCCTTCGCCGCGGATTTCTTTGGCGTCGCGCCCGACATCATCACCAGCGCCAAGGGCCTGACCAATGGCGCCGTGCCGATGGGCGCCACGCTGGTGCGCAGGCACGTGTACGACGCATTCATGCAAGGCCCTGCCGGCGCCATCGAGCTGCCGCACGGCTACACCTACTCGGGTCATCCGTTGGCGTGCGCGGCCGGCCTGGCGGCGCTGGACATCTACCGCCGCGAGGGGCTGTTCGAGCGGGCCGGCGCCCTGTCGGATCGCTGGGCCGACGCGGCGCACAGCCTCAAGGGGCTGCCGCACGTGGTCGATATCCGCAACATCGGCCTGTTGGCCGCGGTGGAATTGTCGCCGGTGGCGGGCCAGCCGGGGCAGCGCGGCTATGCCGCCCATCTGGGCTGCCTGGCGCGAGACTGCCTGATCCGCGCCGCCGGCGACACCATGCTGCTGTCGCCGCCGCTGGTGATCGGCGAAGCGCAGATCGACCAGCTCTTCACCACCTTGGGCGACGTGCTCAGGACGCTGTGAGGCCGGCGTCCCCGCGGCGCTTGATCACACGCGCGCGCACAGCCCCGCGGCATAGCGGTTGATCATGACCTCGAACGGGGCGTGGTGGCCGTAGAACGCCACGAGGATGAGTGCCGCGATGAGCGCGGCCGCCCAGGCGTGCGGCAGGCGCAGGCCGCCGCGCGCCAGGGCCCGCAGGGACGGGACGGCGACGATGCAGCCCAGCAGCCATCCCGCGATGACCTCCGAGACGGTGTGCGAGTGATCGAACACCCGGGCAACGCCGATGAGGGCGCCGATGGCCAGCCCCAGGACGGCGCCGGGCGCCGGCCGGCGCGCCAGGGCATAGCTGAACAGGCCCAGCAGGGTGGGCCAGATGGCCGTGGCCAGGGTGGTGTGCCCGCTGATCACGCGAAAGCCGAGCGGCGCCACTTCGGTGCCACAGCCGGCGTGCAGGATCTTGGTCGCGCCGACCAGGGCCATGCCGATCGCCAGGGCCAGGAGCCAATGCCAGGCAAGGCGCCGTTGCGCGCAGGCCAGCCAGGCGGCGCAAAGCGCGGCCAGGGGCAGTGTCAGGGCGGCGTCGCCGGCGTTGCTGATGAGATTCCACATGGTTTTGGGTCAGGCCTGGATCGTCGATTCGCCGCCGTAGGGGCGGGAAGGCGGCGGCGATTCGCTCTCTTCGGCCCGGCACGATTGGTTGCGGCCCTGCCGCTTGGCCGTATAGAGCGCCGTGTCGACGGCCATGAGCAGGGTGTCGGCGCGGTCGTGCCGGGCCGAAGGCAGCTCGGCGTGGGCGCCGGCGCTGAGCGTGATGATGCCGAAGGGACTGCCGGCATGGGGGATGCGCGCGTCGCTGATCACCTGGCGGATGCCCTCCGCCATGGACAGGGCGCCCGCCGCGTCGGTGCCGGGCAGGAGCACGGCGATTTCTTCGCCGCCGTAGCGGGCGACCAGGTCGCCCGGCCGCTTGATGGCGCCGCGGATGAGGCGGCTGATCTCGCGCAGGCAGTTGTCGCCGGCGATATGGCCATAGACGTCGTTGTATTGCTTGAAGTAGTCGACATCGAACAGGATCAGGCCCAGCGGCAGCGTGGGACGGCTCGCGCCCGCCATTTCCCGGGCCAGGGATTGGTCGAACTGGCGCCGGTTGGCCAGGCCCGTGAGTTCATCGACCAGCGCCTGCCGGCGCAGGGTGTGCTTGATCGCCTGGTCTTGCCGGATCATACGCCAGCCCTGCAGGCTGATGACGGCGATGATGATCAGCATCACGGCCGCGTGCAGCAGGGTGTCGCGCCACCAGCCCTGCAGGGCGTCGCTCTGGGATAGCCCGGCGACGAGGGTGATGGGGTAGTGGGCCAGGTGCTGGTAGCTGAAGTGGCGTTCGATGCCGTTCGCGAGCTCTTTGGCCCGGGTGATGCCCACCTCTTCCTGCCTGAACGGATGCTTCACGGCCAGGGTGCCGTCGGGCGCATACATGGAGATGGTGCCGTGCCCGCCTAGCTGCAGGCTGTCGTAGTAGGCGCGGAAGTTGTCGATCGACACGCCGGCCAGTATCACGCCCTTGAGGCGTCCGTAGGCGTCGGAGAACCGCATGGAGACCGGGATGATCAGGGCGCCGGTGGAGCGGCTGACGATGGGCGGGCCGATGTGCATGCCGGGATCGATGTGGGCGCGATGGAATTGCATGTATTCACGGTCCGAGACGCTGGCCATGGACAAGGGGTTGTCTACCGAATAGGCCAGCAGCTCGCCCTGGGGATCGTAGACGTTCAGGACCTTGATCTGCGACAGCGTGTTGGCCCGCATCTGCAGCTGCTGCTGCAGCGCGGGCATGGCATCGGGCTTGATGCCATGGATGGCAATGGACTGCTGCACGCCCTGCAGCACGACATTGACCAGGGTGAAGACGTCGTCGGCGTGCTGGGCCGCGTTGCGGGCCAGGCTGGCCGCGTCGCTGCGCATGTCCCGCAAGGCGGCCTCGCGCGTGTGCCAGCTGTGCCATCCGTCGAGACCGGCCAGCGTCAGGCACACCAGCACGATGTGGCTGATGGCTCGGGCGCGCGGGGCGATGCGTCTCATCTGGATGCGACGACGAGGGACGGGTAGGGGC
>DASWPO010000283.1:0-4913 GCA_036404015.1 Bordetella sp.
TTTCATGGTGGCCTATGACGGCAGCCCCACGGCGGACAAAACGGTGGACATCGTCAGCCGCAGCCCCCTGCTGGCCGGCCTGCCGGCCCATCTCGTGATGGTGGGCCGCAAGTCCGCCATGGCCCAGGCGGGCCTGGAACGGGCCCGCACGCAATTGGCGCGGGCCGGGTTTGCCGCCCAGGCAACGCACATCCCGGGCGAGCCGACCGCGGCGCTGGCCGCCTATGCCGAGCAGCATGGCATCGACATGCTGGCCATGGGCGCCTACGGACGCACGCGCCTGCGCCACCTGGTGCTGGGCAGCACCACCACGGCCATACTGGGACAGCTGCGGCTGCCTTTATTGATTCTGCGTTGAAGGCTGCGTCGGAGTCGCAGCCTGGGGCGGCGCGGCGGCAGGCGGCGCAGCGGACGGCTTCAGCGGCATGGCGCGCAAGGCCTGCAAGGTCTTCATGCCGGCCCGGCCGTCGGCCGGCAGGCCCAGTTGCTGCTGCACCGTCTGCAGGGCCTGGCGCGTGCGCGCGCCGATGATGCCGTCCGGCTGGCCGACGTCGTAGCCCTGCCCCAGCAGCAGGGCCTGCACTTCGCGGCGCTCGGCGCGCGACAAGCCGGGATCGTCCGTCGGCCAGGGCGTGACGAACGGCCCGCCGCCCTTGAGGCGATCGGACAGGTGCGCAATGGCCAGGGCATAGCTTTCGGCCGCGTTGTACGCATAAATCGCATCGAAATTGCGCGTCACCAGGAAGGCCGGGCCTTGCGGGCCGGCCGGCAGCAGCAGGCCCGCCATGGGGTCGCCCGCCGGCATGGGCTGGCCGTCGGCCCGCTTGACGCCGCGCGCCACCCACGACGACAGGGACTGCTTGTTGCGGCGGCCGGCATTGGAGGTGTCCAGCCCGGCCGGCAAAATCACTTCGAAGCCCCAGGGCAGGCCAGGCTGCCAACCGGCCTGCTTGAGGAAGTTCGCCGTCGAGCCCAGGGCGTCGGGCACGCTGTCGATCAGGTCGCGCCGGCCGTCGCCGTCGAAATCCACGGCCAGGCGCTGGTAGGTCGAGGGCATGAACTGCGTCTGGCCGAAGGCCCCGGCCCAGGAGCCCATGAGTTTGTCGGCGGGGATGCGCTCGTCCTGCAGGATCTTGAGCGTGGCGTAGAACTCGCCGCGAAAATACGACTGCCGGCGCCCGAAGCACGACAAGGTCGACAAGGAGGCAAGCAGCGGCCGGCCACCCTGGATGCGTCCGAAGTTGCTCTCCACGCCCCACACCGCCGCCACGACCGCGGCATCCACGCCGAACTGGGCCTGCGCCCGGTCGAATTCGGCGCGCCACTTGGCCATGGCGGCCAGGCCGTCGTCCACGCGCTCCTGGTCGACCAGGCCGGCCAGGTAGTCCCAGATGGGTTGCTTGAATTCGGGCTGCGCGTCCAGAAGCGGCAGCACCGTCATGTCGGGCGAGAGCAGCGCGACCTGGGTATCGTAGGTGGAAGCCGACACGCCGTGTTGCGTGGCGTCGGGCTTGAGCGAGGCCAGGCAGCTGTGGAAGGTGCCGGCATCGGCGGACGTGGCGTCTTGCGCGTAAGCGGTGACGGACAGCAGGCCCAAGGCCAGCGACAGGAACGAGGAGCAGGTATGGGACGTCATGCGGACATTCTAGCGTCCGCGTGGTTCTGTATTCTTAAGCCGCCGAGGCTGCCCTGCGGAATTCCGATGCTCGCCCCCACTGGGGGCTGCGCTTCGGATTCCTCCGGGGTCCTCGGCTCACAGAGCCTCTAATTCCGCGTCGGTGAAACCCGCGGCGCGGCGTGCCTCCAGGTTGAAGGGGCCGCGCAGCTTCGGGGCGCCGTAGTCTTGCGCAAGCTTGGCATAAGCGACGATGGGATCGAGTCCGCGTTGTTCGCATGCATGCCGATACCAATGGTTGCCGATCGCCACATGGCCGATCTCGTCGCGCAGGATGACGTCGAGGATGGCGGCGGCCTGCATGTCGCCCGCGCCGGCCAGCTTGCGCCGGATCGGCGGCGAGGCGTCCAGGCCGCGCGCCTCCAGGGTGCGGGGCACCAGCGCCAGGCGGGCCAGCAGGTCGCCGCGCGTTTTCTCGGCCATTTCCCACAGGCCGTTGTGCGCGGGAAAGTCGCCGTAGGCATGGCCCAGGGTGGCCAGGTGGCGATTGAGCAGGTCGAAGTGATGGGCCTCCTCGCGCGCCACCCGCAGCCAGTCGCGGTAATAGGCCTCGGGCTGCCCGGCAAAGCGCCAGATGGCGTCCAGGGCCAGGTTGATGGCGTTGAACTCGATGTGCGCCAGGGCATGCAGCATGGCGGCGCGGCCTTGCGGCGTATGCACCGGGCGCGGCGCCAGCTGGTCGGGCTGCACCAGCTCGGGCCGCGCCGGGCGGCCGGGCAGGTCGGCCGGCTCGTCCAGAGGCGCCAGCGGGTCGACCGGCGCGGTATCGTCGAGGCTGGCCACGGCCGCCAGTTTGGCGGGGCTATCCTTGACCTGCAGGGCACGCAGGGCCTGCTCGCGCAGGCTGGCGGCGGAGATGATGGAACGCATGGAAATCGGCTTGCAGTCGGTGCCTGGAGATCAGGGCCTGAAATTGGTACCTGAAATTTAGCACTCCCCCCTTTATCATTGCCCCATGCCGCCCTCCGACCACTTCAGCCTGGAAACCTCGCTCGAGGCCTTCGATCGCCGCCAATGGAATGCCCTGGCGGGCGATCAGCCCTTCGTGCGGCACGAGTTCCTGTCGGCCCTGCACGAGACGGGCTGCGCCGCGCCGGACACGGGCTGGACGCCCTACTTCCTGGCCCTGCGGCGCGCCGGCGCGCTGGCCGGCGCCGTGCCGCTCTACCTGAAGACCCACTCGCGCGGCGAATACGTGTTCGACTACGCCTGGGCCGATGCCTACGAGCGCCATGGGCTGCGCTACTACCCCAAGCTGCTGTCGTCCGTGCCCTTCACACCGGTGACCGGCGCCCGGCTGCTGGCCGCCAGCCATGCCGACCGCGCGGCCCTGGCCCTGGGCCTCATCGAACTGGCGCAGCAGCTCAAGCTCTCGTCCCTGCACCTGCTTTTCCCTCGCGACGAGGACCTGGCCGCCTTGCGGGAAGCCGGCTACATGGTGCGCGAAGGCGTGCAATTCCACTGGCTCAACCCGGGCTATGCCGGCATGGACGATTTTCTTGCCGCCATGAGCCACGACAAGCGCAAGAAGATCAAGCAGGACCGCAAGAAGGTGGCGCAGGCCGGCATCCGCTATCGCTGGCTGCGCGGCGCGCAGATCGACGCGGCGTCGCTGGACTTCTTCTACGCATGCTATTGCCGCACCTATTACGAACACGGCAATCCGCCCTACCTCACTGCCGAGTTCTTCCAGCGCGTGCATGAACAGATGCCCGACGCCATGGTGCTCATCCTGGCCATGCAGGGCGAAACGCCGGTGGCCGCGGCGCTGAACCTGCAAGACGGCGAGGCGCTCTATGGCCGCTACTGGGGCAGCACGGTGTTCGTCTCGGGCCTGCATTTCGAGACCTGCTACATGCAGGCCATCGAATACTGCATCGCCAACCGGGTGGCGCGCTTCGAGGGCGGAGCGCAGGGCGAGCACAAGGTCGCGCGCGGCCTGCTGCCCACCCCGACCTGGTCGGCCCATTGGATCGCCGACCCGCGGTTCGCCGAGGCGATCGAAGACTTCCTGAACCGGGAAACGGCGGCAATGCAGGACTACCTGGGGGAGCTGGAGATGCACGCGCCATTCAAGAGGGCATCATGACTCGGCAAAGCCACGCCCATCTCACGACCCGGCTACCGTGGCATCAATACCTGTTGCTGGCCCTATGCATCGTCATCCCCCTGTGCGCCGGCGTCCTATGGACATGGCATGGCGCCCGCCGCAACCAGGAAAAAACCGCAGCGGACGCGGCGCAAAACATCGAGCATCAACTGGGCATCGTCCTCAACCGCGTCCGCCAGGCCTTGCTGCAGCTGACGCCGCTGACCACGCTGCCATGCGAACGACTCGAACCCGAACTCACCTTGCGCACGGCCACGATTCCCCGGGTGCGCACATTGACCGTCATGGACGGCCACCGGATTTATTGCTCCTCGAACGGTCCGCTGGGCACGTACAACCTGGAAGACATGAAGGGCGCCCCCGGCGACCTGCCGCCCTCGGACTGGTCCGCCATCCTGGGCGGAACGCCCGTCGTCCCCGATCGCCCCGTCCTGGTCGTCGGGCATCCGGTCCCCGCCAGCAGCAAGACGGTGCTGGCCTATGTCGACGACCGCAATCTGCGCGACATCCTGCGCGCCGGACTGCCTCCGGACACGTTCCTGCAGACCGATCTCAATATCGGCGGCGGCCTCACCCTCCATGAAAATGCCGATCTGCCGGACACCGGGCCATCCAGCCCTCTCATCGACCGCAAGGCCAATCTGGCGGGCAACGCAATCACCCTGCGCATCCATGAAAACCCAGCCTACTTCTCGCGCTTGCTGCGCGACCAGCTATTGCCCAACATGGCGATCGGACTGCTGTGCGCGATTGTCCTGTCCACTGCCGCCTACTTGACGGCGCAGAGGCGCTACTCGATCCAGGCGCAGCTGCTGCGCGCCATCCGCGACAACGAATTCCACATGGAATACCAGCCGATCTACGAGGTCTCCACGCAGCGTTGCGCAGGCGTGGAAGCCCTGCTCCGCTGGGACCGGCCAGCAGGCCGGATAGGGCCCGACGAATTCATTTCGGCGGCGGAAGAGCGCGGCGCCATCATCGCGCTGACCCAGCACATGCTGAAACTCGTCGCGCACGACATGCAGCGATGGCATGTCGCCCCCGGCTTCCATACCAGCGTGAACATTTCACCCCGGCATATAGACCATGCCAGCTTTCGATCCGACATGCTCCAGTTTTTCTCGAGCA
>DASWPO010000284.1:0-9855 GCA_036404015.1 Bordetella sp.
AGGCTGCAATGTTCCGCCGCCCTGGTGAAGTTGCGCGTCGTCACGAGCGCGGCGAAGGCCTTCATCTGGCGCAGGGTGAGGTTCATTGCTTGAATGGGAAGGTTGAGGCCGGGCAGGATCTTATACATCAATGGACCAAAAAGCACCGGCCTTTTCTTTTGGTACTTTATGGGCATAGGGAGGCTGGAATGACGACGCTGATTACGGGTGGTAGCGGTTCTGTGGGTCTTGCGCTGGCGGAGCACCTGCTCGCCGCGGGGGATGCGGTGGTGGGGTACGACCTGGCGCCGCCTTCGGCCGCGGCCGCGCAAACCTTTGCGGCCCTGCCCGGCCGCTTCGTCGCGGTGCGGGGCGATGCGCGCGACGAGGCCGCCTTGTGCGAGGCCATGCGCGCGCACGGCGTCAGGCACGTGGTGCTGATGGCGGCCATTACCGCCAATGCCCGCCGCGAACGCGCCATGCCGCGGCAGATCTTCGATGTGAACGTGGGCGGCGTGCTGGCGGGGCTGGCCGCGGCGGCGCAGTGCGGCGTGCAGCGCGTGCTGTATGCCAGTTCCGGCGCTGTCTATGGCGCGAGCGGGCGCGATGCCGTGCGCGACGAGGCAAGCTCGGCCCTGCTACCCGAAGGCTTGTACGGCATGTCCAAGCGCGCCGCCGAAGAGGCCGCGCGGCGTTATTCGAACCTGGCGGGGCTGCCGCTGGTCATCGGCCGGCTGGGCACCTGCTTTGGCCCCTGGGAGGCCGACAGCGGCATGCGCGACACGCTCAGCCCTCCGCTGCAGGTGGCGCGCCTGGCCTGGCAGGGCAGGGAAGTGGTCCTGCCGCGCGACAGCCGGCGGGATTGGCTGTACGTGCGCGATGCCGCGTCGGCCATCGTCGGCCTGCTGCATGCCGACTGGCGCCACGAGGTCTACAACCTGGCGGCGGGGCATGAGTGGAATATGTCGCAATGGTGCGATCGCCTGGCGGCGAAACAGCCGGGCTTCGCGTGGCGCTATGCTTCGCAGGGCGATCCGGCCAATGTCGATTATTGGTCGGACTACGACCGCGGTTCGATGCGCATATCCCGCCTGCTGGCCGATACGTCTTTCGTGCCGGCTTACGACCTGGCCGCGGCCTTCGACGATTTCCAGTCCTGGATAGCCGCGCATGGCGCGGCCTATCTCGGCGGCCGGGCAGGCTGACCGCGCCGTCGCTGCGAGCCTGTAAACTTGGGCAATCGCAAAGAAGGAACAAGGAACGCCGCTCATGCAAGGAACCTCACGCGCACTTATCTCTGCCCTGGCCGCTTCCGTGCTATTGGCTCTGGTGGGGTGCGGCACGCTGCCCAAGCCTGCCGGCCAGCAGGCCGCGGCGGCAGATACGGCCCCCACGGCCGCGGCCGCGCCGGCGCCTGCCGCCGCGGACCAGGTCGAGTTCTACGTGGGGCAATCCCAGCCGGGCAACGGCCTGTCGGGCCTGCAAGTGCCGGGCGGCATGCTTTACCTGTCCAGCACCCCGGTCCTGACGCGCGACGACCTCAGCGAGGCTGCCGCGCTGGTCGACAAGCAGGGGAACAATTTCGTGGGCTTGCGCTTTACCGAGACGGGCGCGCGCAAGCTGAACGAGGTCAGCACCCGCAGTGTCGGCAAAATGCTGGCGCTGGTCATCGGGCGCGACCTGGTGGCCTCGCCGCGCATCACCGAGCCGCTGAACAAGGGCGTTCTGGCCTTCGGCGTGCCGTCGGCGCAGGATGCGGCCGCCATCGCCGCGCGCATCCGCGGCGACAAGGCGCAGTAATCCGCAAGCAACGTCGCATACGGCGAAAACTTGCCGCGAGCGATGGGGATACGGCGAGCCGCCGGTGCGCAAGCGTGAGCGGTTCTCGTGCCGCGGTTAGCGGACGAGTTGGTTCATTTCCAGGATGGGCATCATCACCGCCAGCACGATCATGAGGACGATGCCGCCCATCACCAGGATGAGCAGGGGCTCGAGCAAGGCCGTCATGGCCATGGCGCGGCGCTCCAGGTCGCGCGAGAGATTGGCGGCGCCGCGCTCGAGCAGCTCGGGCAGGCGGCCCGTCTTTTCGCCGCTGGCGATCAAGTGGATGAGCAAGGCGGGGAAACAGCGCTGGGCGCCCAGCGCCGTCGCCAGCCCGGCGCCTTCGCGCACGCGCGCGGTCGCTTCGTCGACGGCGGTGCGCAGGCGGTCGTTGCTCAGCGTGCGGCGCGCGGCGTTGAGGGAGGTCAGCAAGGCCACCCCGCTGGCCGTCAGGATGGCCAGGGTCGAGGCAAAGCGCGCCGTGTTCACGCCCAGCACGAAGCGTCCCGCCAGCGGTATGCGCAGCACGCGCGAGTGCCAGGCCAGGCGCGCGGCAGGCGCGCGCAGGGTGTAGCGCCATAGCGTGACGAGCGCGGCCAGCCCCAGCAGCGTCAACCAGCCCCAATGGCGCACATAGTCGCTGGCCGCGAGCATGATGCGCGTGATCAAGGGCAGCGCCTGGTGGGCATGGCTGAACGCCGTCACAACCTGCGGCACGACATAACCCAGCAGGAAGGCGGTGATGACGACGGAGACGCAGGCCACGACCACGGGATAGATGAAGGCGGTCAGCACCTTGCTGCGCAGCGCGTTGCGATCCTCGATGTAGACGGCGAGCTTTTCCATCACCTGGGCCAGGTCGCCGGATTCTTCGCCGGCTTCGACCAGCGCCCGGTAGATCTCGGGAAAGTCGCGCGGATGCGCGGCCAGGGCGATGGAAAGACGATGGCCGGATCGCACATCGGCGCGTACCGAGGCAAGCAGCTCGGCCATGTGCTTGTCCTCGGCCTGTTCGAGGGCGGCGCCGAGCGCGCCGTCCAGCGGCAGGCCGGCAGCCAGCAGGCTGGCGAGATGGCGGGTGATCCATGCCAGGTCGCTGTCGGATAGACGGGGACGCAGCAGGCTGCCCGTCGCCGAGGCCGAGGACGAGGTCGAGAGAGGCAGCAGGCCGCGCCCGCGCAGTTGGTTGCGCGCACCGCGTTCGGTGTCGGCTTCGATCGAGCCACGCACGATCTTGCCCAGGGCGTCGGTGGCTTCGTAGCGAAATGACGGCATGATGCGACCAGGATCTCATTCTTTTGTTGCAGTCATATTGCAAAAAATGGTGCGTATACTCCGACGATTTTCGCTATCCACGCTTTATCTCTGCGAGACCTCATGCGCCGCGTTACGTCGTTCATTTTGGCAGCCCATCTGCTGGTACTCAATATGCCCGTCATGGCGGCGCAGCCCGATCCCAAACAACAGTCCAGCGATCAAGTCACCCTGAATTTCGCCGACACCGACATTCCTGCCGTCTTGCGGGCGATGTCCCTGTTCATGAAGCGCAACTTCGTGGTGGACCCGCGCGTGAAAGGCAAGTTGACGCTGATGTCCGAGCAACCCGTCAGCCGCAACGAAGCGCTGGCCATGCTGACGGGCGCATTGCGCATGCAGGGCTATGCCTTGGTCGAGGTGGGCAGGGTGACGCGCGTGGTTCCCGAGGCCGACGCCAAGCTGCAGGGGAGTCCGGTGATCGACAACCCGCCTGCCGCGGCGCCGCTCGCCGCGGCCAGTCCCGCGGCGGGCCAGGCCGCCGCGCAGCGGCAAAGCGATGGATCGCTCGAATCCTTCATGAATGCCTCGCGCGGCAGCGAGATCGTCACGCGCGTCTTCGCGCTCAAGTATGAAAACGCGAACAACCTGCTCCCCGTGCTGCGTCCGCTGGTGCCGCCCAACAACAGCATCAATGCCTATCCCGGCAACAACACGCTGGTCATCACCGACTATGCCGACAACCTGGATCGCATCGCCAAGGTGATCGCGCGCATCGACGTGCCGACGGCGGTGGACACCGACGTGGTGCCGATCAAGTCGGGCATCGCGACGGACATCGCCTCGCTCGCCTCGCAGATGCTGGACTCGCAGAACAGCGAGCCGGGCCAGCGCATCACCGTGGTGGCCGATCCGCGCAGCAACAGCGTGGTGATCCGCTCCAGCAGCCCGGCGCGCAGCAAGCTGGCGAGCGACCTGGTGGCCAAGCTCGACGCGCGCCAGGAGCGGGCGGGCGGCAATATGCACGTGGTGTATTTGCGCAACGCGCAGGCCGCGCACATCGCCCAGGTGCTGGGCGGCCTGCTTACCGGGCGCGGCCAGGTGCAGTCCGTGGCCTCCGCCAATGGCGGGGGCGGAGGAGGCTCGGGCCTGGCCAATGCCTCGCCGGGCGGCCGCGCTTCCTCCGCCGGGTTGCAAAGCACGTCCGCGAGCAGCAGCAACAGCGCCAATAATTCCTATGGAACGAGCGGCGGCAGCGGCCAGGGCGGCCTGGACTCGTCCCAACCCATCTCGCGCGAGGATTCCAGTTCCGGGCAGCCCCTGTCGTTCGCGGCCGATGGCGCTGTCGTCCAGGCCGACCCGACCACCAACTCGCTGGTCATTTCGGCGCCCGACCCGCTTTACCGCGACCTGCGCACGGTGATCGACCAGCTCGATCAACGCCGCGCGCAAGTGCTCGTGGAGAGCCTGATCGTGGAAGTGACGCAGGATGCCTCCTCGCAATTCGGCATCCAGTGGATGACCGGCGGGGCGGGGCTCAGCGGCACGGGCACGTCGTTCGTCAGCGGCACCAACCTGGGCGGCAGCGGCCTGACCCCCGGTCTTGGCGCGACCACCCTGGACTCCCTGGGCAGCGGCCTGTCGCTGGGTGTGATCAAGGGCACGACCACCGTGCTGGGCAATCAGTTGATCAACCTGGGCGTGCTGGCGCGCGCCATGCAGAGCAACAACCAGACGAATATTCTTTCCACGCCCAATCTGCTGACGCTGGACAATGAACAGGCCAGCATCATGGTCGGCAAGACCGTGCCCTTCGTCACCGGCCAGTACGTCACCACCGGCAGCGGCAGCAGCAACCCCTTCCAGACGATCCAGCGCGAGGACGTGGGCCTCAAGCTCAACATCCGGCCGCAGATTTCCGAGGGCGGATCGGTCAAGCTGGACATCTATCAGGAAGTCAGCAGCATCGACACGGCCAGCTCCACCGCCGCCGCGGGCATCGTGACGGACAAGCGGGCCATCGACACCAGCGTCCTGGCCGACGACGGCGACATCATCGTCCTCGGCGGCCTGCTAGAGGACAACGTCACGCTGACGACCAACAGCGTGCCGGGCCTGAGCTCGATTCCGGTGCTGGGCGCGCTGTTCAAGTACGACACGCGCGAGCGCGTCAAGACCAACCTGATGGTGTTCCTGCGCCCCTACGTGCTGCGCGACCAGAACGCCAGCTCCGACCTGACGCTCAGCCGCTACAACTACATGCGGCGCGCGCAAAGCCAGGTGCAGCCGGGCAATCACTGGCTGCTGCCCGACATGCAGGCTTCCATCCTGCCGCCGGCCAATCTGCGCACCAATGCCGAGGGCGCGGCCTACGACATGCGCGCCGGCCACCTGGCCGACACCCTGCGCCGCGATCCGCCGCCCGTCTCGCAGACCTACGCGGTGCGCCAGCTGCCGAAGTCGCTGGAACCCAAGCCCAGCGACGAGCCCATCCACGCCATCCTGCCCCGGGGCGTGGGCGTCACGAGCGATCCGAGCATCATGTACGCGCAAGAGGACACCAGCACGACCACCCTGCAGATCGCCCAGGTGGCTCATTGCGAAGATGCCGATCCCATCGTCAATCGCATCCGCATCAGCGGCCTGAAGGCTTATTCGCAGACCGGTCCCGGCGGGATGAGCTGCGTGGTGCGCACCCAGGTGGCGCGCGATGCCCGCACGGTGGATGCGGCCATCGAGCTGCTGCGCGAGCTCGGCTACCAGAGCGAGGTGGTTCAATGAACACGGGACCGGAGGCCTAGCCGATGGCGACCGCACCGACCTTGCCCTATGCCTGGGCGCGCATGCAGCGCGCCATATTGGCCTTGCGGCCCGGCGCGACGCAGCTGACCGTCAGCCCGCGCACGCCGGCCTGGGCCGTGCGCGAGGTTTTTCGCCTGCACGGTGAAGTGCCGGTGGTCGAGGTGGACGACGCCACGCTGGAAAATCTGCTGACCGCGTCCTACAGCGACACCGAGGACGCGGCTTCGGTCATGGGCGTGGCGGAGAACGAGATCGACCTGGACCGTCTGCTGCAGGACATGCCCGAGGTGGCCGACCTGCTCGAGGCGCAGGACGATGCGCCGGTCATACGCATGATCAACGCCTTGTTCTCGCAGGCCGCGCGCGACGGCGCGAGCGATATCCATATCGAGCCCTTCGAGACGCATTCGACGGTGCGCTTTCGCGTCGACGGCACGCTGCGCGACGTGGTCAGCCCGCGCAAGGCGCTGCACGCGGCGCTGGTGTCGCGCATCAAGATCATGGCCCATCTCGATATCGCCGAGAAACGCCTGCCGCAGGATGGCCGCATTGCCTTGCGCGTGGGCGGGCGCGCCATCGACGTGCGCGTCTCGACGCTGCCCACCGGCCATGGCGAAAGGGCGGTATTGCGCCTGCTCGAGAAAGAGGCGGGCCGCCTGCAGCTCGAACGCCTGGGCATGAGCCCGCCGAATCTGGTGAAGATCGACAGCCTGATCAGCCACCCGCACGGCATCGTCCTGGTCACGGGACCCACCGGCAGCGGCAAGACCACCACCCTGTATGCGGCCCTTGCGCGGCTGGATGCCGCCACGCGCAACATCCTCACGGTGGAGGATCCCATCGAATACGACCTGCCCGGCATCGGCCAGACACAGATCAACAGCAAGATCGACATGAGTTTCGCCATGGCATTGCGAGCCATATTGCGCCAGGATCCGGACGTCATCATGATCGGCGAAATCCGCGACCTGGAAACCGCGCAGATCGCGGTGCAGGCCTCGCTGACCGGGCACCTGGTGCTGGCCACGCTGCACACCAATGACGCCGTCTCGGCCGTGACGCGCCTGACCGACATGGGGGTGGAGCCTTTCCTGCTGGCCTCTTCATTGCTGGGCGTGCTGGCGCAGCGGCTGGTGCGCCTGCTGTGCCCGCAGTGCAAAAGGGCCGAAACCGAGCCCGACGGACGCACGGTCTATCGCCCCGTGGGCTGCCCGTCATGCAGCCATACGGGGTACAGCGGGCGTTCCGGCATCCATGAGCTTTTCACGATCGACGCCGACCTGCGGGCGATGATACACAGCGGCGCCACCGAGCAGGCCCTGCGCCAGGCGGCGGTGCGCACCGGCATGAGCAGCATGCGCGACGACGGCCAGCGCTGGGTCGAGAGCGGCGCCACGTCGCCCGAGGAAATCCTGCGGGTTTCGCGCGATGATTAAGATCGCCCGCCTGCTTGCCATATTGGCCGCCGCCGCCGCGCTGGGCGTATGGGGCGCCATCCTGTTCGCGCCGCGGCCCGATGCGCCGCCGCCCGCGCTGGGCACCGCCGGCGTGCCGCACGCCGACGTCGCGCCGGTTGCCCTGCTGTTCGGGCGCGATGCGGTGCTGGACACGACCGTGGTGGTGCAAGGCTTGATCGCCGACGGGCAGCACAGCGCGGCGGTGGTCAGCATCAACGGCGCCGCGCCGACCGCGGTCACCGCGGGGCTGCACACTGCCTCCGGCGTCGTCGTCCGGGCCATCGACGGGCAGGGCATCACGCTGGACGTGGCGGGTTCATCGGCGCACGCGCCCGCGCCCGCCAGGGGCGAGACGCCGGCCGGCTTCGTCGCCGTTCCCTGATCCAGCCGGCAGGCTGGAGTCCGCTTGCGCTTTCACTTCACGAAGCGAGGGGGGTTCCCTGGCTGTCATACCCATGCAATCGCCCAGTGCCCTAATAGCGCGGCTTTTATCGTCGACCGGCGAGCCGCGTTATTCCAGCCGATAAGAATTCCAACCCTCCACTTGGCCAAGACAAAATCATGAGCATGGATCGCAGAAATTTCCTGAAGTGGAGCAGCTTTCTTACCGTGTCCGTCGCCACCACCGGCCTGGCGGGTTGCAATGACGACGACAACGGCAACAACGGCGGCGGCAACAACGGCGGCAATGGCGGCGGTCCGGGAGGCGATGCCACCGCCTATTCCTACCCCCAGGGCGTTGCTTCAGGCGATCCGCGTCCCGACAGCATCGTGCTGTGGACGCGCGTGCAGGGCGGCAGCGCCTCGTCCATTCCCGTGACCGTGCAGGTCGCCACCGACACGGCTTTCAAGCAACTGCTGGTCAACGCCAGCATCAGCGCCACGTCGGACTGGGACTACACCATCCGCCACAAGGTGACGGGCCTGAGCCCCGCCACCACGTACTACTACCGCTTCCTGTCGGGTTCGGCCACCAGCACCACGGGCCGCACGCGCACCGCGCCGGCCGCCGGCACCCCGGTCAGCCAGATGAAGTTCGCCTTCATCACCTGCCAGGACTGGAGCGTGAACCACTGGGCGGCGTTCACCGACCTGGCCGCGATCGACGACCTGGATTTCGTCGTGCACCTGGGCGACTACATCTATGAAACCACCGAAGGCACCGGCCCCAGCCCGGTGGAAAGCGCCCACGCGCCCGTCACGCTGCCCAGCGGCGGCGTCGCCACGCCCAACGACTCCACCGGCACCCCCAGCGCCAGCAACCTCTATGCCAATACGCTGCCGGACTACCGCGCCCTGTACCGGCAATACCGCACCGACCCGCGCCTGCAGAAGCTGCATGCGCTGTTCCCCTTCATTGCGATCTGGGACGACCACGAGTTCTCGGACGACTGCTGGCAGGACTACGATACCTACGGCGTGACGCCCAACAGCGAGCAGCTCGGCCGCCGCCGCAGCGCGAGCCAGGCCTGGTTCGAATACATGCCGGCCGACGTGACGATAGACCTGGCCAATCCCTCGTTCCAGAACATCACGATCTACCGTTCGTTCCAGTTCGGCAACCTGGCCACCCTGGTCATGACCGATGAACGGCTGAACCGCGTGCAGCACCTGGTGTCCCAGGTCGCGCCTGCCGGCTCCGGTTTCGTCGGCACCCGTTATTTCGTGCAGCAGACCCAGTTGCAGGCGGCGGAAGCCGGCCTCATGGCTGCGGCTGGCGGTGCCCTGGCGCCGGTGTCCATGCTGGGCGACACGCAGCGCAACTGGTGGAAGCAGCAGATGAGCGCTGCCACGACGACCTGGAAGCTGTGGGGCAATGAGGTGTCGCTGTTGCGCATGGGGCTGGATGGCACGCAGGCCGTGGCAGGCCTGCTGTTCCAGGGCTTGCTCGCCGCGCAACCCTCGCTGGCGCCTGTGCTGGCGCCCTCGCAGGGTCCGATCATGGTGGCCCTTGTCACCGATCTCGCCACCGGCGGTACGACGACCCCGTTCACCCAGACGATTGCCGCGCTGACGACCGTGTTGACGCCCGTGCTGGGCGGCCCGACGGCGGCGGGCACGGCGGCGGCCATTGCCGCCTCGTTCACCTCGACGCTCGCGTCGATTCCCGCCACGCTGCTCAATAAATACATTCTCGACACGGACCAGTGGGACGGCTACAACGCCGAACGCAAGGACCTGATGAGCTACCTGCAGACCAACAGCATCGGCAACGTGGTGGCGATCACCGGCGATATCCATGCCTTTTTCGCCGGCCCTGTGATGGCCGACTACGATGCAGCCACGCCCGTGCCCGTGATGGTCGACTTGGTGACGGCGGGCATTTCGAGCGACTCGCTGTTCTCCTTCTACAAGGACGCAGTCGACACCACGCCGGGTTTTGCCGCGGCCGCGGCCCTGATCTACACGCAGGACGCCACGACGGGCGCGGTGACCAATACCTTCAACAACACGCTGACGACGTTCAACCCGTGGCTCGCCGGCGGTACCGGGTATGTGGACACCGACGCTCAAGGGTATGCGGTCGTCACCCTGACGCCCA
>DASWPO010000285.1:0-6221 GCA_036404015.1 Bordetella sp.
TCGGGCCGGGCACCCAATCCGCCGCGCCAATGCGGCCCAAGCACTCAAATAACAAACCACAAAGAACAAAGAAACCTTCATTAATGCGCGCATTGATCATCAGCGTCGACCTAGGCAACCTGGATCACCAGGCCCACGCCGACGAATTCGCCATGCTGGCAGAGGGCGCCGGGGCCGAGATCGTCGGCACCCTGGCCGCCCGCCGCGACCGGCCCGACGCCAAATACTTCATCGGCTCGGGCAAGGTCGAGGAGGGCGTCGCCATGGCCCAGGCAACGCTGGCCGACGTCATCCTGTTCGACCAGCCGCTGTCGCCCGCGCAGCAGCGCAACCTCGAGCGCGAGTTCAACCTGCGCGTGGTCGATCGCGTGGCCCTGATCCTGGACATCTTCGCCCTGCGCGCCAAGAGCCACGAGGGCAAGCTGCAGGTCGAGCTGGCGCAACTGCAGCACCTGACCACGCGCCTGACGCGCATGTGGACCCACTTGGAGCGGCAGCGCGGCGGCATCGGCATGCGCGGCCCGGGCGAGTCCCAGCTCGAAATGGACAAGCGCATGATCGGCAGCAAGATCAAGGTGCTGCGCGAGCGGCTCGAACGTGTCGAGCGCCAGCGCGTCACCCAGCGCCGCGCCCGGGCGCGGGGCGGCGCCTTGTCGGTCTCGCTGGTGGGCTACACCAACGCGGGCAAGTCCACCCTGTTCAATGCCCTGACGCGGGCCGGCGCCTATGCGGCCGACCAACTGTTCGCCACGCTGGACACCACCACCCGGCGGATCTGGATCGAAGGCGCGGGCTCGGTCGTGCTGTCCGATACGGTGGGGTTCATCCGCGACCTGCCGCCCAACCTGATCGCGGCTTTCCGCGCCACGCTCGAGGAAACCGTCCACGCCGACCTGCTGCTGCACGTGGTCGACGCGGCCAGCCCGCAGCGCGAGGAACAGATCGCCGAGGTGAACAAGGTGCTCGCCGAGATCGGCGCGGCCGAGGTTCCGACCATTCTGGTCTATAACAAGATCGACAAGGCGGGGCTCGAGCCCCGGATTGAACGCAATGCACATGGTACGATTGGCCGGGTCTTTGTCAGCGCCGTCGAGCGCGCCGGTCTGGAGGCCTTGCGTGGAGCAATTGCCGAGGTCGGTCAGCTTGCGGGAAGCAATGAGTCGAATTTCCAAACTCTTCAATCTGAATGATCCCGGCTGGGGCCGCAGCAACAACGGCAACGGCCCCGATCCCAACCGCCGGCCCCGGGGCGAAAATGGCCCCCCCGATCTCGACGAGGTCTGGCGCGATTTCAACAACAAGCTCGGCGCTCTGTTCGGCCGAGGCCGCGGCGCTGGCAACGGCCGCCCGGGCTCGAGCGTGCCGCCTTCGCCGCGGCGCGTGAAGATCGGCCTCGGGTTGATCGTCGTCGTGCTGCTGCTCCTGTGGCTGGCCAGCGGCTTCTTCATCGTCCAGGAAGGCCAGGTTGCCGTCGTGACCCAGTTCGGCAAGTACAAGGCCACGGCCTCGCCCGGTTTCCAGTGGCGCCTGCCGTACCCGATCCAGAGCCACAGCCTGGTCAACATCTCGCAACTGCGCACCTTCGAGGTGGGCTTTCGCGGCAACGCGCGCAACAAGGTGCTGCCCGAATCGCTGATGCTCACCACCGACGAGAACATCGTCGACATGCAGTTCGTGGTGCAGTACCGCCTGCGTGCCGACGGCGCGCCCAACTACCTGTTCCGCATGCGCGATCCGGACGACGCCGTGCGCCAGGCCTCGGAAACCGCCATGCGCGAGATCGTGGGCAAGAAACCCATGGACTTCGTGCTCTACGAAGGCCGCACCGAGGTCGCCGCCGAGGTGCAGACGCTCATGCAGCAGATCCTCGACCGCTACCAGGCCGGCATCCAGGTCAGCACGGTGGCCATCCAGAATGTCCAGCCGCCCGAACAGGTGCAGGCGGCGTTCGACGACGCCGTCAAGGCCGGGCAGGACCGCGAGCGCCAGATCAACGAAGGCCAGGCCTACGCCAACCAGATCGTGCCCATGGCCGCCGGCCAGGCTTCCCGCATGACCGAGCAGGCCGAGGGCTACAAGGCCAAGGTCATCGGCGATGCGCAGGGCGATGCCGCGCGCTTTGCCTCCGTGCTCGGCGAATACGACAAGGCTCCGCAGACCATGCGCGAGCGTCTCTACCTGGACACCATGCAGCAGGTCTACGGCAACTCCAGCAAGGTCATGATCGATACCCGCGGCGGCAACAACATGATCTACCTGCCGCTGGACAAGATCATCGAGCAGGCCGCCCGCGCCGATGCCGGCAAGCCCGCATCGGCTGTCCCGGCGGTCACACCGAGCAGCAGCCTGCCCGCGGCCGCGCCGCCTGCCGCGCGCATGCCGGGGGTGCCCAGCGGCGCCAATACGCTGACCCGCGATCGCCTGTCGCGCTAGGAGACCTGTTCCATGCAACGCTTATTGCCCCTCCTGGTCGGCCTGCTCATCATCATCGGGCTGCTGTTTTCCTGCGTCTTCGTGGTCTCCGAGCGCGAGTACGCCCTGGTGTTCTCGCTGGGCGAGGTCAAGCGAATCATCAGCGAGCCCGGCCTGTACTTCAAGCTGCCGCCGCCCCTGCAAAACGTCGTCTCGCTCGACAAGCGCATCCTCACCATCGAGTCGCCCGACGCCGAGCGCATCCAGACGTCCGAGAAGAAGAACCTGCTCATCGACTCCTACGTGAAGTGGCGCATCGCCGATCCGCGGCTGTTCTACGTCACTTTCGGCGGCAACGAGCGTGCCGCCCAGGAACGCCTGCAGGCCCAGATCCGCGATGCGCTGAACGCGGCCGTCAATGTGCGCACCGTGCGCGACGTGGTCTCGGCCGAGCGCGACAAGGTCATGGCCGAGATCCTCACCAACGTGGCCAAGCGCGCCCAGCCGCTGGGCGTCCAGGTGGTCGACGTGCGCCTGCGCCGCATCGAGTTCGCGCCCGAGATTTCCGAGTCGGTCTACCGCCGCATGGAGGCCGAGCGCACCCGGGTCGCCAATGAACTGCGCTCCATCGGCGCGGCCGAGAGCGAGAAGATCCGCGCCGATGCCGACCGCCAGCGCGAGGTCATCCTGGCGCAGGCCTATGCCAAGGCGCAGGCCACCATGGGCGAGGGCGATGCCCAGGCCAGCAGCATCTACGACGCGGCCTATAGCAAGAACCCCGAGTTCTTCAAGTTCTACAAGAGCCTTGAGGCCTACCGCACGGCCTTCTCCAAGCCCGGCGACCTGCTGGTGGTCGATCCCGGCTCGGACTTCTTCAGCTACTTCAAGAACCCGCAGCCGGCGCCGGCCAAGTAGTGGGGGGCCGCCTACCGGCGGCTCTTTCCCCCGATGCCCACCGGTTCCGGTGCGTGTATAATGCCGCGTAAGCTTTTGATTAATTCCGCAAGCGGCTGAGCGGGCTTACGCCCCTCAGCCGCTTTTGTTTTGGGTCACGTCATTTCATGGGTAACTGGCTGCTGCCCGAAGGCTTCGCCGACGTTCTACCGGCCGAAGCCCGGCGCATCGAGGAACTGCGTCGCGCACTGCTCGACCTGTATCGCACCTACGGTTTTGAGCTGGTCGCGCCGCCGCTGGTGGAGTACATCGATTCGTTGCTGTCGGGCACCGGCAGCGACCTGAGTCTCTCCACCTGCAAGCTGGTCGACCAGCTGTCCGGCCGCACCCTGGGGGTGCGGGCCGACATGACGCCCCAAGTCACCCGCATCGACGCCCACCTGCTCAACCGGGCCGGCGTCACCCGGCTTTGCTATTGCGGCAACGTGCTGCATGCCCGTCCGGCCGACCTGCTGGCCAGCCGCGAACTGCTGCAGATCGGCGCCGAAATCTACGGCCATGCCGGTTTCGAGGCCGACCTCGAAATCCTCAGCCTGGTGATGGAAAGCCTCGGCATCGCCGGCGTGCGCGAGCCCCGGCTCGACCTGTGCCATCCCGGCGTGCTGCATGCCCTGATCGAGTCCGATCCGGCCGCGGCGGCCGTCGGCGAGGCCGTCACGCTGCTGCTGCGCGAAAAAGACGTGACTGGCCTGGGCGAGCTGGCTGCCGCCGGCCTGCGGCCGGACACCGTGCAGGCCTTGCGGGCGCTGGCCAATTTGTATGGCGGCCCCGAAGTGCTGGCGCGGGCCCGCCGCGAACTGCCGCCGCTGCCGGGACTGGTCCGGGCGCTCGACGCCCTGCAGTCGCTGATCGACGCGCTGCCGCATGTATCGATGAGTGTGGATCTGGCCGACGTGAGCGGCTATGGTTATCACTCCGGCGTCACCTTCGCGCTGTATGCCGAGGGCTGGCACGACGCATTGGTGCGCGGCGGCCGTTACGACAACGTCAGCCACGCATTCGGCCGGTCCCGTCCGGCCACCGGTTTCAGCCTCGACTTGCGCAAGCTGGCCGCTGGCCTGGCGCCGGCCGAACGGGCCCGCGCGGTGCGCGCGCCCTGGGGGCAGGAGCCCGACCTGGCCGAGGCCGTGCGCGCTTTGCGCCGCGGCGGCGAGATCGTGGTCCAGGTGCTGCCTGGCCACGAACACGACCAGGACGAATTCGTCTGCGACCGGGAACTGGTTTTGGAAAAGGGCGCCTGGGCAGTCAGGGCGATTTGAGTCTTCGGCGGGCGTCTGCCCACCTTCCGAGTGAAATTCAACTTTTATCTGGTTTGATCATGAGCAAGAACGTCGTGGTGATCGGCACCCAATGGGGTGACGAAGGCAAGGGCAAGATCGTCGACTGGCTGGCCGAGTCCGTGCATGGGGTCGTGCGCTTCCAGGGCGGCCACAATGCCGGGCATACGCTGTGGATCAATGGCAAGAAGACGATTCTTCGCCTGATCCCCTCGGGCATCATGCATCCTCATGTCACTTGCTACATCGGCAATGGCGTGGTGCTCTCGCCCGAGGCCCTGCTCAAGGAAATCGAAGAGCTCGAAGCCGCCGGCCTGGACGTGCGCAGCCGCCTGAAGGTCTCCGATATCTGCCCGCTGATCCTGCCCTACCACGTGGCCATCGACAAGGCGCGCGAAGCCAAGAAGGGCGACGCCAAGATCGGCACCACCGGCCGCGGCATCGGCCCGGCCTACGAAGACAAGGTCGCGCGCCGCGCCATCCGCGTGCAGGATCTCTTCAATCCCACGCTGTTCGACGAGAAGCTCGCCGAGCTGCTCGACTATCACAACTTCGTGCTCACCCATTACCTCGGCGCCGAGGCGGTTTCAGCCGAGCAGGTGCGCGACGAGGCCATGAAACTGGCCCCGGCCATCGCGCCCATGGTGGCCGATGTGTCCAGCGCCCTCTTTGCCGTGCAGCAGCAGGACAAGAGCCTGCTGTTCGAAGGCGCCCAGGGCGCGCTGCTAGACGTCGACCATGGCACCTATCCCTTCGTCACCAGCAGCAACTGCGTGGCGGGCACGGCCTCGGCCGGCGCCGGCGTGCCGCCGCAGTCGCTGCACTATGTGCTGGGCATCACCAAGGCCTACACCACGCGCGTGGGTTCGGGCCCGTTCCCCACCGAGCTGGTCGACGAGGTCGGCAACCACCTGGCCACCATCGGCAAGGAATTCGGTTCGGTCACGGGCCGGCCGCGCCGCTGCGGCTGGTTCGACGGCGCGGCGCTCAAGCGCTCGGTGCGCATCAACGGCGTGTCGGGCCTGTGCATCACCAAGCTCGACGTGCTCGACGGCCTGGAAGAAATCCGCCTGGGCGTGGGCTACCGCGTCAACGGCGAGTTCCGCGACGTGCTGCCCTACGGCGCGCATGCCGTGGCCCAGGCCGAGCCGGTGTTCGAGACGCTGCCCGGCTGGAGCGAGTCCACCGTCGGCATTACCGAATACGGCAAGCTGCCCGCCAACGCGCGCCTGTATCTCGAGCGGGTGTCCGAAGTCTGCGGCGTGCCCATCGACCTGGTGTCCACCGGCCCCGACCGCAACGAAACCATCGTCCTGCGCCATCCCCTCAAGGGCTGAGGAGCGCGCCGCATGAGCCTGCCGTCCAGCACCGAAAGCGACCTGTGGGTCAGTTGGGACGAATACAACCATCTCATCGAGCGCCTGTCCCTGCAGGTCTACGAGTCGGGCTGGCAGTTCGACGTCATCCTGTGCCTGGCGCGCGGCGGCATGCGGGTGGGCGATGTGATGTCGCGCATCTTCGACGTGCCGCTGGGCATCCTGGCCACCAGCAGCTACCGCGAGGCGTCGGGCACCAAGC
>DASWPO010000286.1:0-6412 GCA_036404015.1 Bordetella sp.
GGTACAGGCACGCCGGTGCCCACGGTCTGCGCGGGCCGCACCGACACCGGCGTGCACGCCGCCCTGCAAGTCGTGCATCTCGACACGGACCTGGACCGCCGCGACGAATCCTGGGTGCGGGGCGTCAATGCCTTCCTGCCCGACAGCATCGTCGTACAGTGGGCGCAAACCGTGTCCGACGATTTTCATGCCCGCTTCTCGGCCCGCTCGCGCACCTACGTCTACCTGCTGTGGCGCGGCCGGGTAAGGCCGGCCTTGTGGGCTGGCCGCGCCGGCTGGTGCTTCCGGCCGCTCGATCTCGATGCCATGCGGCAGGCGGCCCAGGCCTTGCTGGGCGAACACGACTTCTCCAGCTTTCGCTCGGCCCAATGCCAGGCGAAGCACCCCGTGCGGACTTTGCATCGCCTCGACATCGAAGAACGTGGTCCCTTCGTCGTCTTCACCCTGCGGGCCAATGCCTTTCTGCACCACATGGTGCGCAACCTCATCGGCGCCTTGCTGCAGATAGGGCAGGGGCGCGAGCCCGCGGCATGGATGGCGCGGCTGCTGCAGGCCCGCGACCGCCGCCTCGGCGCTCCCACCTTCATGGCCGACGGTCTCTATCTCTGCGCCATCGAGTACGCTGAAGGCCATGCTTTGCCGGCGCTCGACGGCGGTGCCGCTTTATTGTGGCCCTTTGTTTCGCCTCGTTAATTCGCTCCAATAACCGCCATGCGTACCCGCGTCAAAATCTGCGGCCTCACTCGCGAGGTCGATATCGCCGCCGCCGTCGAAGCGGGAGCCGATGCCATCGGCTTTGTCTTTCATCCCGGCAGCAAGCGTTGCCTCACGGTCGAACGCGCGGCGCAATTGCGCCGCGAGGTGCCTGCCTTCGTGAGCGCGGTCGCCCTGTTCGTCAACGCCTCGCCCCAGGCCGTCCAGGCGGTGGTCGACGGCGTCCAGCCCGACGTGCTGCAGTTTCATGGCGATGAGTCGCCCGACGCCTGCCGGCAGGCTGGCCGCCGCTACGCGCGAGCCTTCCGCGTCGGCGCGCCGGGCCTGGATACGGCCGATGCCTTGGCCGGACACTGCAAGGCTTATGGCGATGCCGCTGGCTGGTTGTTCGACAGCTACAGCACGGGCTATGGCGGCAGCGGGCTGGCTTTCGACCATCACCTGCTGTCGGCCGTGCAGGCCGATGGCGCATCGCGCCCGCTCATCCTCTCGGGCGGCCTCAAGCCGGAGAGCGTGGCCCAGGCCGTGCGCGCCGTGCGCCCCTGGGCCGTGGATGTCAGCAGCGGCGTCGAGCTCGAACCCGGCATCAAGTCCGCCGACCGTATCCGCGCCTTCATCGACGCCGTGCGCGAGGTCGATGCCTGATCTTCAGGCGCCTTACATCACCTGGTTCACGTGATGCACTTGCGCCGGCTGCGCGACGCTGTCGCCGATCAGGGCGCGCCACTGCTTGAAGGCTTCCGATTCGCGGAAGTCCACCATATGGTGCTCCACCGTTTCCCAGTCGACGACCAGGGTGTATTCCAGCGGTTTTTCAATGCTGCGGAAAAGCTGCACGCCATGGCAGCCCTTGGCGGCCAGGAACAGGGGCTTGGCCTTGTTCACGGCCGCCTCGAAGGCCGCGCCGGCGCCTTCCTTGACGAAAATGACGGCGATTTCGTTGATCATGCTGTGTCTCCAGGGCAGGGTTAGGGCAAGCCCCAGGCAGGCGCCGGGCTTGCATCGAGTTTGCCAGTATCGCGCATCTGGCCTGGTGCCGTCGATGCGAAGTGTCAGGCCGCCGCCCGCGGGTTTTTCGATAAACTTGGACTCCTGCAGTCATCATCGGGCCAGTTGCCCAGAATCATGCCGGTTTCCCATTTGCTCTTGGCCCTGAGTGTCGTCTTTGTCTGGGGCACGAATTTCGTCGTCATCAAATGGGGGCTGGCCGATTTCCCGCCTTTCCTGTTCTCGACGCTGCGCTTCGTCCTCTCGGCCTTGCCCTGGGTGTTCTTCGTGCGGCGTCCGGCCGTTCCTTTCTGGCGCCTGGCCGCGGCCGGCATCTTCACCAGCGTGGGCCAGTTCGACCTCCTGTACTGGGCCATGCAGCGCGACATCTCGCCCGGCCTGGCCTCGCTGGCCATCCAGTGCCAGGTGTTCTTCACCATCCTGCTGGCCATCATCCTCGGCGGCGAACGCATGAAAGTCCTGCAGGTCGGCGCCATGCTGCTGGCCGTGCTCGGCATGGCCGTCGTGGGCTGGCATGGCGCGCGCGACCCCAGCAGCACCATTACCTTGTTCGGCTTGCTCATCGTGCTGGTGGCGGCATTTTGCTGGGCCTGCGCCAACACGTTGGTACGCGGCGCAGGCAAGGTCGACATGCTGGGCTTCACCATGTGGAGCAGCCTCTATGCCGTGCCGCCCCTGATCCTGGTCAGCCTCTGGGCCGAAGGCCCGGCCAGGGTGACGCAGGCCCTGGCGCAAGCCAGTTGGCAGGGCTGGGTAGCCGTGCTGTGGCAGGCCCTGGGCAATACGGTGTTCGGCTTCGGCGCCTGGAACTGGCTGCTGGCGCGCCATCCGGCCGCCACGGTCACGCCCGTTGCCTTGCTGGTGCCCGTCTGGGGCATGATCTCGTCGGCCTGGCTGCTGGCCGAACCCCTGCCGGGCTGGAAGCTCGTCGCCGCCCTGCTGGTGATGGCCGGCCTCACGCTCAATTTGTATGCAGGCCGCCTGCAACCCAAGGCTGCGGCGGCCTGATATCGGGCAATCGGCCCGAACCGCCGTCAGGGTTGGGGCTCCGCGGCCGGCGGCAAGCCGGCATTGCCTTGCAGCACCACGGTCGACGAGGCCGAGATCTGCAGCTCCGCCTTGGCAAGGCGGCTCAGCACCTCGTAGAGCACGCGGCTGCGCACGACATAGGCCAGCCTGGGCGATTCCACATAGGCCAGCGCGTTGAACATCAGCCGGTCGTTCTCGATGCCGTCCAGATAGACTGTCGCCGCGGGGGCTTCCAGAATTTCTTCCTGCTCGGCGAAGACGGCCGTGACCAGTTCGCGCACCTTATCGGCATCGGTTTCCAGCGGCATGGGCAGCTTGATCTGCACGCGGCCCATCGATCTCGAGTGCGTCACGTTGCGCACGGTCTTGGTGATGAACTCCGAGTTCGGCACGATCACCGTGGACTTGTCCTGCATCAGGATTTCCGTGGCGCGCACGTTGATGCGCTGGATGTCGCCTTCCACCCCGCCCAGCGACACCCAGTCGCCAACCTTTACCGGCCGCTCGGCTAGCAGGATCAGGCCCGACACGAAGTTCTGCACCACCGCCTGCAGGCCGAAACCGATACCCACCGACAACGCGCTGGCGATCCAGGCCACGCGCTCCAGTCCCAGTCCCAGGGCCGAGAGCGCCAGGGCCGCCACGAAGATCACGCCGGCATAGCCGAACAGCGTCGAGGTCGAGGTGCGCATGCCCGGATCCATCGTCGTGGAGGGCAGGTAGGTCTCTTTCAACCAGCGCTTGAGCAGCCGCACGCACAGCAGGCCCAGCACCAGCACCAGCAAGCCCTGCCACAGGGCATCGGGCTGTATCGTCACCTCGCCGACCCTCAGGCCCTTGCGGAACTGGTCCAGGCTGTGCAGCGCTTCGGTCGGCCCGCCGCCGAAAGGGTTGAGCAGCAGCACGATGGCAACTATCACCACGACCACGCGGCCCGCGCCCGACAGCAGCACGGCGGTTTGGTGGCGCAGGCGCGAGTGGGGGGTAGGGTGATCGAGCTTCTTGCCCGCCAGCAGCGTCATGAAGCCGTCGTTGATCAGCAGCGACAGCAGATAGGCCGACGAGGCCACGATCAGCAGCCACAGCCCTTGCGTGATGATGAAGGTGCCCAACGCGGCATAGCCGATCAGAATGCTCACCACGCCCACGATCAGGGCCAGCCAGCACAGGGTGCTCAGCACGGAGATCCAGAAGGGGCGGTGCAGCACATGGCCGGTATCGGGGTCGCGCTGCGATTGGCGGCGCAACTGCTCGCCCAGCGTCAGGCCCCACGCCAGCGCGACGCCCAGGGCGACGGCGGCCAGGCTGGTCATGGCTATCGTGAGGGTCAGGCTGATGTCCAGCATGCCGGGCAGTTGCTGCGTCAGCCACACGATCACGGCCAGCACGGCCAGCGTGCCGGGCAGCCAGCGCAGGCCCGTCGCCACATTGTCCGGCAGCGGCAGCAGGCGCCACGAAGGCCGCTTGGGCGACATCAGCGCATGACCCAGTCCGCCGATGTAGCCGGCCAGGCAGATGATGCCCACCAGGGCGCCGGCCAGCTCCTCATCGGCGTCCGGCAGCGTATCGTTCCAGTTCAATCCCCAATGCAGCAACTGGGCGATCAAGCCGGGCGTGGCCACCGCCACCAATACCATCGCGGCGGCAAACACCGAGCGGCGCAGCCGCCCCGAAGGCACGCGGGTCGACGCCACATGCAGCAGCAGGCGCCGTATGCCGTAGCGCGCCGCGACGATGGCGGCAATGCCGACGACGACCAGGAACCACACGATGCCGGGCGTCTGGCCGGCGCTGGCGGCCAGTTCACCGCCCAATTCGCCGAAGTGCTGCAGGTCGGCGGGCAGGTCGCGCCGCAGTTCGGCGCGGTAAGTGCTCGAGAAGATGGTGCGGTGGCGCTCGCCCATCTGCGCCTGGAACTGCGTGCGCCGTTCCGTCGACACACGCTCGGTCAACTGCGCCGCTTCCACCGACAACAGCTTGGCCAGCTTGAGCTGCGAGTCCACCGCACTGTTGGCCTTGACCAATTGGGCGCGCTGGTCGGCAACATCGCGCGGCTCCTTGGTGCCGGCCGGCACGGGGCCCAGCTGGTTCAGCCGTGCCGCGATGTCAGCCAGCCGCGGCGTCAGCGCTTCGGCCAGGGCATCGGCCTTGCTCTGCAGTTGCAGGACATCGGCGCCCCATTGGGCCAGCGCTTCATCGCTGGGTTGGTTCTCCAGGCCCTTGCGGATGGTATCGAGCTTCTCGCGGGTCTGCGTCAGTTGCGCATCGGTGGTGTCCGATGGATTGCCGTTGGGTTGCGCCCAGGCCGTGGCGCCGCCGAGCACGGCAAAAAAAGCAAAAAAGCAAGCCAGCAGCCCGGCGCGCAGCCGGCGCCCCGGGTGATGAATGAAAGAGGTCATGAACACATCTATGTTTTATCCGAGCTGGCAGCATAGCAAGCGCCGGCTCGGGGGTTTGCGACAAAATCTATCGTGGATTTTGCGCAGGCAGCCGTCTGGCATGACGCTACTCGAGCTTGTTCGAGAACATCTTCAGGTTTTGCAGCGCGGTTTGATTGGCCTTGCAGAAGGCAATTTGCTGCGCCGAAATGCTCGGATCGGGCGCGGGGTTCGGCGCCTGCGCGACCGAACAGGCATCCAGCAGCACAAAGGGCATGAGGGCCGCATCATCCCGGGTCAGCCCCCGGCTCTGGAAAAAGCTGAAAATCCTGGGATGCCGGTCCATCTTGCTGCGCAGCTGCGCCACGGTGTCCGAGGGTTCGCGGGCCATGGCGTCGCTTTCCGCCTTGAAGGCCGGGTCTTTCTTCTGGGCGTCATACAGTGCAACCGTCGCCGCGTCGTAAGCTTGCACCTTGGGCATGGCCAGCACATAGGCATGCATGATCTTGTCGCCCTCGGGATCTTCACCCGCAAAGGCGGATGCTGCAAAAAAGAGGGCCAGCAAGGCCAGACAAGCTCGTTTCATTGTTATCTCCCAATGGTAAATCCAGTGCTTCCCGTGGGAAAAAAGCATAGCACCGGCACCTGTCAAAACCCCCGCATGGGGCAGATGGAAGATCCAGCCAGCCGCTGCAGCGAGTTTCAGGCAAGGCCTTGCCTGCCGTGTTGTTCTGGCCGGCGATTTGCCTCCGATAAAAGGGACGTGCTATATTTACAGGCTCGGCAGTTGCAACGTAATTAGTTTTACGCAGGTGGTTTTGACGCAACGGCCGAGGGCGAGAGAGCAGGCCAGCGGGTCGGTTGAGCGGGGCAGAAGTTACCCGGGTTTGACAGTCTCAAAAAAGCGGTTCATAATCTCGTTTCTCTGCTTCTGACGCAGCGAACAGGTTGGGCGAAAGTTCAGCGGGTTTGGCGGCGCGAAGCGGGCAAGAAGAGGGGAGATGGGCGAAGTCAGCTGGTCTTTCCGAATTTTGCGCAGTACCTGTTCTTTAACAACGAAACAACCGATAAGTGTGGGCACTTGGCGTGCGAGTCAGGTGACGTAGGCCTGTTCCTTTCTGAGGGGCGGGAGCGTCACCGCAAGCAAAAAGCTAAGTGCTCACAAGTGAAGCAAGGTAAGGGGATAACCCCCGGGTGCAAACCCAGGGGATCAAACCCCCGGGGCTCAGGCCTCGAAATTATCTTGTCTTCCTTTGAGAAGCTAGCGCGCCTCCGGTGATAGC
>DASWPO010000287.1:0-11263 GCA_036404015.1 Bordetella sp.
CGGCCTGGCCGGTCAGCAGGGCCTGCAAGTGCAGGCCCACGCGGCCGGCGGCATGCACGATGGCGAAGTAATCGGGGTATTCGCGCAGCAGGCTGTTCCAGATGTCGAGCGTGCTGGCTTCGTCGGCCTGCGGGGCGTCGACCTGCCAGTTCAGCCGGTCGGCGCGCAGGTGGGCGGCGCGCTGGAGCAGCCAGTCGAGCAGCGCCGCCGCTTGCGGGGCGGCCTTGCCCAGGTCGGCCAGGGTGCCGGCGCCGAGATGGCCCTTGCGCGACAGGGCGTAGAGCGCCTGCGCGGCATAGCGGTCGCACAGGTTTTCCAGCAGCGGGTCGACTTCATGGGCGTAGCGCGCCATCAGTTCGTCGTCCTGCACGGCTTGCGCGACGGCCTGCAGCGCGGGCTGCAGGGTCTTGCTCTGCAGGGCCACGTTGGCGGTGGCGGGCGAGAGCGGGTGCGGGCTGGGCACGGCCGCGTAATCGAGAAAGTCCAGCGTATCGGTGCGGGCCTTGGCCAGGCGCGCGGCGCGAAAGCGCGCTTCGCCGACGTGGGCGATTTGCCGGCCTTGCTCGTCGAACAGGCTGAACTCGGCGGTGACCGAATGCGGCGAACGCTTCAGCAGCCGGGCGCTGACCAGGTGCGGCGCGCCCAGGCCGGCTTGCCAGCGCAGGCGGCCGATCTTGGCGGGCACGAAGGCAATGCCCTGGCCCAGGAAGGCATCGTCCTTGAGCATCTGGATGATGAGCTGGAAGGTGCAGTCCAGCAGGGCGGGGTGCAGCAGGCTGCCCGGCAGGCTGTCGGCCAGGGCCGCGGGCGCCTGCAGCACGGCCAGCACGTGGTCGGGCGACGCCATCCAGCCGTGCGAGACGGCCTGGAAGGCCGGGCCGTAGGCCAGTTCCGCCTTGCGCGTGAGCGCCAGGTGGCTGTCGCCGGTGAAGTCGGGGCGCCGGCCGGGCAGCGGCGGCGCGGCTTCGTCGAGCTGTTCGGGGCGGGCGTGGGTGAGGATCCGGCCGCTGGCATGCAGCATCCAGGGATCGGTGCTGCCGGTTTCCTTGCCGCGCAGCCAGAAGCGGCCGTCGCTTTCGTCCAGGTGCAGGCGGGTGATCTTGCTGGGCGAGGCGGCCAGCAGCAGCGGCGCGAGGATCTCCAGCTCTTCGATGTCGGCGCCGGCGCCGGGTTGCCATTGCTGGGCGGCGGCCAGGGCGATTTCGGCAAAGCCCGAGCCGGGAAACACCGTGGCATTGCCCACGACGTGGTCGGCCAGCCAGGGCTGCAGCTGCGTGTCGAGCTGGTTTTCCCAGGTGGGCTGCGCTTGCTGGCGCAGCGCGTGGCCCAGGAGGGCGTGCGCGTTGCGGCGTTCGAGCCGGGCCAGGGCCTCGGACGTCATGGGGTGCCAGCAGCGTTCGCGTTGCCAGGGGTAGGCGGGCAGGTCGATGTGGTTGCCCACCCAGGGGAAGAGGCGCGCCCAGTTGATGCCCGCGCCGCTGGCCAGCACCTGGCCGGCGGCGGCCAGCACGCGGGCCGGCGCGTCGTCGCCGCGATGGCCGGTGGGGATCACGCGGCCGGTTTTTTCGGCGTGCTTGAGCGCGTCGCTGGCATAGCTGCGCAACACCGGCGCGGGGCCGATTTCCACGAAGACGTTATTGCCGTCCGCCACCAGGGCCGACATGGCCTGCTCGAAGCGCACGGGTTGGCGGATATTGCGCCACCAGTAGCCGGCGTCGAGCGTGGCGCCGTCGATGACGCCGCCGCTGACGGCGGAATAGAAGGGGATCGTGGCCGGCTGCGGGCGCAGGTCGTCCAGGGCCGCGCACAGCGGCGCTTCGATGCCGTCCATGGCCGGGCTGTGGAAGGCGTAGTCCAGGTCGAGCTGCTTGTAGAAGGCGCGGCGTTCGGCCAGCGCCTGGCCGACCTGTTCCAGCGCGGCCGGGTCGCCGGCGAGCGTCGCCCCGTTCGGGCTGTTGTAGCCGGCCACGCACACTTGGCCTTGCAGGCCCAGCTCGGCCAGCAGCGCCAGGGCGGCGCCGCCGTCCACGCCCACGGCGGCCATGCGGCCCAGGCCTTTGGTGCGGCCCTGCATCTGGCTGCGGTGGTAGATGACCTTGACGGCGTCGGTCAGCGTCAGCGCGCCGCTGGCCCAGGCGGCCGCGACTTCGCCCACGCTGTGGCCGACCACGGCCAGGGGTTGCACGCCGCGCTGGGCCAGCATGCGCGTCACGCCCACCTGGATGGCGAAGAGCGCGGGCTGGGCGACCTCGGTGTGTTCGTAGGCGTCGGCGGACTCGGCGTGCTGGAGCCTGTCGGCCAGCGACCAGCCCGACAGCGCGCGAAACACGTCATCCACTTCGTCGATGGCTTCGGCGAACACGGGGTTGGCCAGCAGCTTGCGGCCCATGCCCGGCCACTGCGAACCGTTGCCCGAATACACGAAGACCGGGCCCTGGGCGTCGGCCAGGCGGGACGCGGTCTGCACCAGTTCTTTCGGGGCGCTGTCCTCGGCGAGCTGGTCGAGAATGCCGGCGATCTGTTCGCTGTCGGTGCCGAAGACCACGGCGCGCTCGTCGTGCCATTCGCGCCGCATGGCGGCGTGGTAGGCCATGTCGTACAGGGTGCGGGCCGGCTGTTCGCGCAGCGCATGGGCCATGTCGCGCGCGGCGTCGCGCAGGGCGGCGCTGTTGCGGCCGCTGACCACGATGGGCAGGGGGGCGGTGGTGCCCATCAGGCTGGGCGTCTGCGGGACGGTCTGCTCGGGCGGGGTCTGCAGGATGGTGTGGGCGTTGGCCCCGCCAAAGCCGAAGGAGTTCACGCCGATGGTGAGCGTGCCGGTGGCGCGCAGCCGCTGGGGCTGCGTCACCACCCGGATGTTCCAGTCGTCGAAGTGGATGTGGGGGTTGAGCTGCTCGATGCCGATGGTGGCCGGCACGGTGCGATGGCGCAGGCTGTAGATGGCCTTGACCAGCCCGGCCACGGCCGAGGCGGCCTCCAGGTGGCCGAGGTTGCTCTTGATGGAGCCGATGGGCAGCGGCGCATCGGCACCGCGGGCCTGGCCCAGCGCCAGGCCGATGGCGTGCGTCTCGATGGGGTCGCCCACCGGGGTGCCGGTGCCGTGGGCTTCCAGGTAGTCGATGTCGGCGGGCGAGATGCCGGCCTGTTCGTAGGCCCGGCGCATCAGCGTGGCCTGCGCGTCGGCGCTGGGCACGGTCAGGCCCGGCTTGCGGCCGTCGGTGTTGACGACGGTATTGGCCACCACGGCCAGGATGGGGTCGCCGTCGGCCACGGCCCGGTCGTAGTCCTTCAGCAGGAAGAGACCGCCGCCTTCCGAGCGCACATAGCCGTCGCCCGAGGCGTCGAACACCCGGCAGCGGCCGTTGGGCGACAGCATCGAGGCCTTGGAGAAGACGATGAAGCCGTAGGGATGCAGGTGCAGGCTGACCCCGCCGGCCAGGGCCTGGCTGATGTCGCCGCTGGCGATGGCGCGGCAGGCCTGGTGAAAGGCCACCATGGCCGACGAGCAGGCCGTGTCCACGGCCATGCTGGGGCCGCGCAGGTCGAACACATAAGAGAGCCGGTTGGCCGCGATGCTGGCGGTGTTGCCCGTGGCGGTGGAGGAGTCCATCGCGGCCATGTCGTCGGCCAGGCGGTAGGAGTAGTCGGCGCTGGCGATGCCTATATAGACGCCGCAGTCGCTGCCGCGCAGGGCGGAGGGCTTGATGCCGGCGCTTTCGATCGTTTCCCAGCCCAGTTCCAGCAGCAGGCGCTGCTGCGGATCCATGAGGCTGGCTTCGCGCGGCGAGATGCCGAAGAAGTCGGCGTCGAAGCCGGATATATCGCCGATGGAGCCGGCGGCGAAGGTATAGGCGGTGCCGGGGTGTTCCTTGCCGGGATGCAGGTAGGCATCGTGCGACCATCTGCCGGCCTCGACCTGGGTGACCAGGTCTTTGCCCTCGAGCAGATCATTCCAGTACCGCTGGGTATCCGTGCCGGGAAATCTGAACGACATTCCGACGACGGCAACACGTTTGACCATGAGCAACTTTCTTCCGGGATATGACAACAATCTTGCCGGGTTTCCGCTGTGCAGCAACCGCGATGCCAGTGTGCCTAGAGTTTGGCGGCGACCCGGGGGAAATATGCAACAAAAGAAAATAGTTTTGGGGGGTAAGCGCCGATTAACGCCAAAACTGCGATTTTTATTTTGGGCGCTGGGCTTGGGGCATGAACTTCATGATTTTTCTGGAAATGGCAATCAAATTTGATGATAGATGATCGCAAATTTGTGAGTAAAAATTATCCGTCAAATAAGCATGCTTTGCCATTGCAAGGGGTGTTCCCAGGCTTGCGACCTTTCGAGGCGGGCGCTCCGGTTTTGGTAATTTGGAAGAAAAAGCAGGGTAAGTGCCTGTGCCGTATGGCTTTCAAGGATGAAAGCCATAAAAAACCAATCCACGCGAGGGATTCATTTCTAATCCGAGGTAATACTTGTTTGGCAAAGTATGTAACTCGTTTTGTTACCATTTGGGCGGCAAGCGCAGGCACAGTTAGCACAGCGGCGCATCCTGTCGCCGTATCGGTTTGGGAAATCCCGCGCCAACTAAAGATATAGGGGTCAATCGCGCCATTTCAGAGGTGCCGGCCAGGCGGCAGCCGGCTTGGGTTATTGCGCGAGACTTTCATATTTCTTCCAACAAAAATTTCCTTTTATTACATTTGTATGGGAAACCGGGAACTGGCGTGTACTAAGGTTCTACGGTGCCGGCAGGACGCGAAATTGGCATATTGCTTTGGTAAAAAACCTGAATTTTCAATTTAAAGAAAACCAGAAATGACCCTACTTGTGACCGGCGGAGCCGGGTTTATTGGCGCGAATTTCGTATTGGATTGGTTTAATCAATCAGGAGAAACCCTGATTAATTTGGATAAGCTGACTTACGCCGGCAATCCCGACACGCTGGCCTCATTGCAGGGCGATGCGCGGCATGTTTTGGTGCAGGGCGACATAGGCGACAGCCAACTGGTGGCCGGCCTGCTGGCCAAGCACCAGCCGCGCGCCGTGGTCAACTTTGCCGCCGAGTCGCATGTCGACCGTTCCATCCACGGGCCGGCCGAATTCATGCAGACCAATGTCATGGGCACCTTCAACCTGCTGGAGTCGGTGCGGGCCTACCTGCCGACCTTGCAGCCCGAGGCCCGGCAGGCCTTCCGTTTCCTGCACGTGTCCACCGATGAGGTCTACGGCACGCTCGCGCCGCAGGACCCGCCCTTTACCGAAGAAAACCAGTACGCGCCCAACAGCCCGTATTCGGCCTCCAAGGCGGCGTCCGACCACCTGGTGCGGGCCTGGCACCATACCTACGGCCTGCCGGTGCTCACCACCAATTGCTCCAACAACTACGGGCCTTACCATTTTCCCGAGAAGCTGATTCCGCTCATCATCCACAATGCCTTGGCGGGCAAGCCCCTGCCGGTGTATGGCGACGGCATGCAGGTGCGCGACTGGCTCTACGTGAAAGATCACTGCAGCGCCATCCGCCGCGTGCTCGAGGCCGGCGCGCTGGGCGAGACCTATAACGTGGGCGGCTGGAACGAGCGCGCCAACATCGATGTGGTGCGCACCATCTGCGGCCTGCTCGACGAACTGCGGCCGCTGGAGGCGGGGCGCCATTACAGCGACCTGATCACCTACGTCAAGGATCGCCCCGGCCATGACCGCCGCTATGCCATCGACGCGCACCGCATCGAGCGCGAGCTGGGCTGGCGCCCGGCCGAGACCTTCGAGACGGGCATCCGCAAGACGGTGCAGTGGTACCTGGACAACCAGGCCTGGGTGCAGGGCGTGACCAGCGGCGCCTATCGCAACTGGGTATCCCGCCAGTACGGCACCTGAGGAAGTCTTGCCATGAAGATTCTGATCACTGGCTGCAAAGGCCAGGTGGGGTTCGAGCTGCAGCGCAGCCTGGCTGTGCTGGGCGACGTGGTGCCGGTGGATCGCAGCCGCTGCGACCTGGCCGACCCGCAGAGCATATGCGAGGTGATGCGCGCCGAGCGTCCGGACATCGTGGTCAATGCCGCGGCCTATACGGCGGTGGACAAGGCCGAGCAGGAGCAGGACCTGGCCGCGCAGGTCAACGGCCGGGGCCCGGGCGTGCTGGCCGCGGAGGCCGAGTCGCTGGGCGCGCTGCTGGTGCATTACTCCACCGACTATGTTTTCGACGGCCTGCAGCACACGCCTTACAGCGAGCGCGATGTCACCAGCCCGGCTGGCGCCTATGGGCGCACCAAGCTGGAAGGCGAGCACGCCGTGCGCACGGCGACCAAGCGATACCTGATCCTGCGCACCAGCTGGGTGTATGGGGTGCATGGCGGCAACTTCCTGAAGACCATGCTGCGGGTGATGCGCGAGCGCGATGCCTTGCGCGTGGTGGGCGACCAGGTGGGCGCGCCCACCGGCGCGGCCCTGATCGCCGACGTCACGGCGCACTTGCTGTCGAAGTACCTGGCCGCGCGGGGCGAGCCGTTCCCCTACGGGACTTACCACCTGGCCGCCAAGGGCGAGACCACCTGGTACGACTATGCCGGCCTGATCGGCCGCCAGGCCATCGAGGCCGGCGTGCCGCTGAAGGTGCAGCCCGAGCAGATCCAGTGCATCACCACCGAGGACTACCCCTTGCCGGCCCGCCGCCCGGCGTTCTCGCGGCTGGATACCACCAAGCTGCGCGAGACCTTCGGCCTGGTGCTCCCGCCCTGGGAAGATGGGGTAAAGCATGCATTGAAGGTGCTGCTGCCAGGGGCCGCCTGATGCCGCGGCAGGGCGGGTCTCCTGGCCAGTCTGCCCCGGCTTCCATCACGCAGGGCGTCTGGCGAGTGATTTCACCCACGGGCGTCGTCATGGCCGAGGCGCTGCGTTTTTTTCCGGATGGACGCGTCGGCGGGCATTTGATGGCCGACATGCTGTCCTGGCGCCTGGAGGAAGACGGCCTGCCTTGTTTCCTCGGACCGGGAGGCGAGCCGGCCATCCGCACCACGATATTGCCGGGCGGCGGCGGATGGCTGCAGGCCAGTTCGGTCCGTACGGGCAGCGAAGTCTTCCGCCTGAAACAGCATGATTTCGGCGACCGCAAGCGCTGGTCGGCCCTGACGCGCAACCACTACGCCAACGAGATTGCCACTTATGGCTGGGAGATTGGCGACCATAGCTACGGTGTGCCCCAGGTTTTCGAACGCATGGCCAAATTGAAGATCGGCAAGTATGTGTCGATCGCCGAGGGCGTGCGCATCGCGTTGGGCAACCACTGCATGGATAACGCCACCACGTATCCCTTTGCCGCGTTGAGCCTATGGTGGCCGTCGGCGCCCACTGGCGCAGAAGACGACCATGCCACCCGGGGGGATGTGGTCATCGGTCATGATGTCTGGATTGCCGCGGGGGTTTTCATCGCCTCTGGCGTCACCATCGGCAATGGCGCGGTGATTGGCGCGGCGGCGGTGGTCACCCGCGATGTTCCCCCTTATTCCGTGGTGGCGGGCAACCCTGCCAGGGTGACCCGTTACCGCTTCGATGCCCGGATCATTGCCGAATTGCAGGCATTGGCCTGGTGGCATTGGCCGGACGAGGTCGTTGATCGTTTCCTGCCGCTGATGCTCCAGCGCGACTTGCAGGCCTTCATTGACGCCGCCCGGGCGCAAGGGCTGGGCCCCAAAGCCGAGTCGGCCTGAGTTTCAGGCCGGGCCACGTCAGGCCGGGCCGCGTCAGGCCGGGCCGCGTCAGGCCGGGCTGCTTTCAGTCCAGCGTCTGCGCGTTTTTCCTGGGCGCGGCGGCGACCGCCGAGCGCGAGGCGGGCAGGGTGGCCATGAGCTGGTAGGCGCCGCGGCCGGTGCCGGGGGCGTATTCGAGCGGGTCTTCGCAGCACATCAGGCCCAGCTGGATCATCTGCACCTGCCAGGTGGCGGGTGGGCTTTGCGGCGAGGCCTTGCCGCCGTCGAGGCCGTCGACCCACCAGCCGGCGCGGGCGCCGAACAGGAAGTCCATCCAGGCCGCGGGCTGCAGGCCGCGCAGCAGCAGGGTGCCGCCGGGCTTGAGGTGCCGGCTGGCAAAGCCCAGGGCCCGCACGGCTGGCTGGCTGGCGGCGTAATCGGCATGGAAAAGAATCAGGTCGGCCTGCGGCACCGTGGCGGCGGCCGTGTCGCTCGGCGAGAGATAGGTGTAGTCGCAGCGGTTGGCCTGCAGCGCCTCGCGCAGTTCGGCGCCGAAGACCGGGCCGAAGGGGCCGATCTCGAGTAGGCCGATGTGCTGCTCGGCCGTGCCCATGAGGCGGGCCTGGCTGATGCGGTCGACCAGCACATCGGCCACGCCGTGGGTGGCCGTTTCGTTGCCGACGTGGCGGTACAGCGCGGTGGCGCTGAGGTCTTGCGGATAGGCCTCGTCGACCGGGCGGCTGCCGGTGAGGATGTGGTTCAGGTACAGGTCGATGCGGCCGCAGGCGTGCACGATGGGCAGGTATTCGGGCTGCTCGCGCAGCAGGTTGCTCCAGGTGTAGTCCAGGCTGTGCCTGTCGAACTGCGGACGGGCGATGAGCCAGTTGCCCTCGGGCTGGGGGCGGGCCAGGCGGGCCAGCAGCCAGCCGAGGAAAGGCGCGGTTTCGGGCGAGGCCTGGCGGCAGGCGTCCAGCGTCTCGGCGCTGAGCAGGCCCTGCCTGGACAGCCGGTACAGCACATGCCGGGCATGGCGGTCGATCAGGTTTTCCAGGCGGGGTTCGAGTTCGTGGACGTAGCGGCGATGCCGGCGTTCGGCCTCGACGCTGCGCAGCGTTGCTTCCAGGAAGGGGTGCAGGGCGTGGGCCTGCAATGCGATGCTCGCCATGTTGGTTTCCCGTAGCGGTAGGCAAGTCCAGTGTGGCTGGACTCGCCTGCAACCGCTTCGGCAAGATGCAACAAAAGCAAATCGCTCGTGGTTTTGCGGCCTTCGCGGACGGCGGGGCAAATGATGGCGAAACTGCCAGGGCCTGTCGTCAAAGTTGTGCCGGATCGGGCCGGATGCCCGGCCAGGCGCGGGCACGGCCGGCCGGTGCCGGGCCGGATGGGCCGGCGTTCGAGCCGGGCCGCATATATGCGCTTACAACTTGGATGGCCCTTGGAAAGATTTGCGCACATTTGGCGGCGCGCTGGACGACGGCCGCCCGGCGGCAAATCAGAGCCCGGCCACGCGCTTGCCGGTGTCGGCCTCGAACCAGTGCAAGGGGTGGCGGCCGTCGGGGCCGATCTCGAGGCGGGCGCCCGGCTGCACCTGCAATTCGGTCAGCTGCCGGGTCGTGCAGCGCACGACGATCTGGGCGTTGCCGTAGCGGCAGTGCACCAGTTGCTCGGAGCCCAGGGTCTCGATCATCTCGACCTCGGCCGCCAGGCCGCGGGTGTTGAGCATCATGTATTCGGGGCGCAGGCCCATGACGACCTTGCGGCCGCGCACGCCCGGCGGCACGTCGGTGGGCGGGATGTCCAGCGGCAGGCTGCCTTCGGCGGTTTGCAGGGTGCCGTCGCCGGCCACCTGGACCGGGATGAGGTTCATGGGCGGCGAACCGATGAAGCCGGCCACGAAGACCGAGGCGGGTTTCTCGAAAACCTCGATCGGCGTGCCGATCTGCTCGGGCACGCCCAGGTTCATGACGACCATGCGGTGCGCCAGCGTCATGGCCTCGACCTGGTCGTGCGTGACGTACAGGCTGGTGGTCTTGAGCCGGCGGTGCAGCTTGAGGATCTCCAGCCGCATGGCCACGCGCAGCTTGGCGTCGAGGTTGGAGAGCGGCTCGTCGAAGAGGAACACCTTGGGCTCGCGCACGATGGCGCGGCCCATGGCCACGCGCTGGCGCTGGCCGCCGGACAGCGCGCGCGGACGGCGCTCGAGCAGCTTGGAGAGTTCCAGGATCTGGGCGGCGTCCTCGACGCGCTTCTTGATGTCTTCCTTGGACAGCTTGCGCAGCTTCAGGCCGTAGGCCATGTTGTCGAACACGCTCATGTGCGGGTAGAGCGCGTAGTTCTGGAACACCATGGCGATGTCGCGCTCGGCCGGCTCGCGGTCGTTGACGGTGACGCCGTCGATCTGGATCTCGCCGCTGGTGACGGTTTCCAGGCCGGCGACCATGCGCATCAGCGTGGATTTGCCGCAGCCGGACGGGCCGACGATGACGATGAACTCGCCGTCGGCGATTTCCATGTCGATGCCGTGGATCACCGCCACGTTGCCGGCGTAGGTCTTCTTGACTTGCTTGAGGCTCAGGGTGGCCATGGATGTGCGCGAGCGTGTAGGGGGTTACTTTTCGGAGTCGACCAGGCCCTGGACGAACCATCTCTGCATGATGATCACCACCAGGACGGGCGGGATCATGGCGAGCATGGCGGTGGCCATGGTGAGGTTCCACTCGGTGACGCTGTCGCCGCCGCTGATCATGCGCCGGATGCCCACCACGATGGGGTACATGTCTTCCTTGGTGGTGACGAGCAGCGGCCAGAGGTATTGGTTCCAGCCGTAGATGAACTGGATGACGAAGAGCGCCGCGATGCTGGTCTTGGACAAGGGCAGCAGCACGTCGCGGAAAAAGCGGATGGGCCCGGCGCCGTCGATGCGCGCGGCCTCGACCAGCTCGTCGGGGATGGTGAGGAAGAACTGGCGGAACAGGAAGGTGGCGGTGGCCGAGGCGATGAGCGGCAGGGCCAGGCCGGCATAGCTGTTGAGCAGGCCCAGGTCGGAGGCGACCTTGTAGGTGGGCGCGATGCGCACCTCGACGGGCAGCATCAGCGTGATGAAGATCATCCAGAAGAACAGCTTGCGTCCGGGAAAGCGAAAGTACACCACCGCATAGGCCGAGATGATGGAGATGAGGATCTTGCCGATGGCGATGGAAAGCGCCATGACCAGGCTCACCCACAGCATGCGGCCCACGTGCGTGCCCGACGAGCCCGACGAGAGGACGTGCAGGTAGTTGTCGACGAGGTGCGAGCCGGGCAGCAGCGACATGGGCGCGTTGGCGACTTCCTGCGCGGTCTGCGTCGACGCGATGAAGGTCACGTACAGCGGAAAGGCCACGATGGCCAGGCCGGCGAGCAGGATGGCATGGGCCAGGAAATCGAGCCAGGGGCGGCGTTCTACCATGGTTCTCGTCTTTGAATGGTCAGTACTGGACCTTGCGGTCGATGTAGCGGAACTGCGCGATGGTCAGCAGCACGACGATGACCATCAGCACCACCGACTGCGCCGCCGAGGAGCCCAGGTCCAGCCCGT
>DASWPO010000288.1:0-10240 GCA_036404015.1 Bordetella sp.
TGGGCATGCTGGGGACCAAGCGACGGACCTTTGGCAACATCGTCGGCCATGCCAAGGGCGTAAGCGACCTGTCCTCATTGTCGTCGTGGACGGCCGAGCAGTTCGACCCGACCTTGTCCTGGAGCGACGTGGAATGGATCAAAAGGCAGTGGGGCGGAAAGCTCATCCTCAAGGGCATTATGGATGCCGAGGATGCACGCCTGGCCGCCGACAGCGGCGCCGACGCGCTCATCGTCAGCAACCATGGCGGGCGCCAGCTCGATGGCGCGATGTCGAGTGTCACGGCGCTGCCTTCCATCGTCGAGGCAGTGAAAGGCTCCGCCATCGAGGTCTGGTTCGATAGCGGCATCCGCTCGGGCCAGGACGTGCTCAAGGCGGTGGCCTTGGGCGCACGTGGCGTGATGATAGGCCGCGCCTTCCTGTACGGCTTGGGCGCTCATGGCTATGCCGGAGTGATGCGCGCGCTGGAAATTCTCTACAAGGAAATGGATGTGACCATGGCGCTATGTGGGCGCAGGAGCATCGCCAGCGGCGACAAGAGCATCCTGGTGCCGGGTACCTATCCGGAATGACGGGCGTGGTCACCGCTGCCGCCACGCCGCCTGCGCGTGCTCGCGGCGTCTAGTAACCCACCGTCAACACGGGGATATCCACCCTGATGCTCGGCTTGTTCAGGGCCAGGGCGGTGTGTTCGGTGAACTCGCGGCTTTCCTTGGCGTCGCTGGTGAGGGTGTCGTAGCCCAGCGCGTCGGCCACGCCCAATATCTTGTCGAGCAGCAGCACCTTGCCGCTGGGGCGCAAGGGTTCGCAGCCCAGGGTGGTCCAGGCGGCGTCGAACCAGTCGCGGGCGTCGGCGGCGCGTTGCGGGGACGGGTCGACGTCGGCGCTCAGGCCGATGCTGCGGTTGTCGTTGAAGACGACGGTGATGTCGCTGTGCATGGGCAGGCTCCTTTGATCGTGCGGTGGGGCGCTACCAGCCGCGCGAGCTTTCCCAGGTGATGGCGGCGTCGGCGGCCAGCGCCTTGTGCATCATCTCGAGCAGGGGAAAAGCGCGCTGGCGCAGCGTGACCTTGGTGTGGCGCGGATCGGAGTCGTCGTCCAGGGGCGGCGGCGCGGCGTGGATGGCGGCCTCCAGGCCGGCGATGGCGGCGACCAGCTGGTCGGGCGTGAACACGCCGTGGGTGGGGAAATCGCTGCCGATGGTTTTGCCGGCGGCCCGCAGCAGCGGTGCGGCGTCTTCGGCGCGCATCAGGACGTTGGCCGTCGCCTTGGAATGAAATGTGATCAGCATAAAGCCTTTCTCCAGGAGGATTTAACGTTACGCTACTCCAAGCGGGCCCGCTTAGCTAGCCGGGAGGCGCGGGCAATTCACGTTATGATTCAGGGTATTACCTCTCGCGATTTACCTCATGCTCCCCGAGCAACAGCAACAACTCATCTCCCTGATCCAGGCCGCCGTCGCGCGCATTCTCCCCGACGCGCAGCCCAATATCCAGCTCGAGCGCCCCAAAGTCGCCGCGCACGGCGACGTCGCCACCAATGTCGCCATGCAGCTGGCCAAGCCGGCCAGGCGCAATCCGCGCGAGCTGGCCCAGGAGCTGGTCGACACCCTCATGGCCGAAACCCCGGCGCGCGCCCTGATCGAGGCCGCCGAGATCGCCGGCCCCGGTTTCATCAACCTGCGCCTGACCGCCGCGGCCCGCCAGGCGGTGATCGCCTCGGTGGCGCGGCAGGGCGAGGCCTACGGCCGCGCCGCGTCCAACGGCCAGAAGGTGCTGGTGGAGTTCGTCTCGGCCAACCCCACGGGCCCGCTGCACGTGGGCCATGCCCGCCAGGCCGCGCTGGGTGACGCCATCTGCAGCCTGTATGCCGCCAGCGGCTGGGACGTGACCCGCGAGTTCTACTACAACGACGCCGGCAACCAGATCCACAACCTGGCCATCAGCGTGCAGGCCCGCGGGCGCGGCATCGATCCGGATTCGCCCGAGTGGCCGGCCGACGGCTACAAGGGCGACTACATCGCCGACATCGCCAACGATTTCAAGGCGAGGAAGACCGTGCAGGCCTCCGACGGCCAGCCCGTGGCGGCCAGCGGCGACCTCGACAACCTGGACGACATCCTCCTGTTCGCCGTGGCCTACCTGCGCCGCGAGCAGGACCTGGACCTGCAGGCCTTCGGCCTGGCCTTCGACAATTACTACCTCGAAAGCTCGCTCTACACCTCGGGCCGCGTCGAACAGACCGTTGAAACGCTCATTGCCAAGGGCCACACCTACGAGCAGGACGGCGCGCTGTGGCTGCGCACCACCGAGCTCGGCACCGGCGACGACAAAGACCGCGTGATGCGCAAAAGCGAGGGCGGCTACACCTATTTCGTGCCCGACGTGGCCTACCACAAGGCCAAGTGGGAGCGCGGCTTCCACCACGCCGTCAACATCCAGGGCAGCGACCACCACGGCACCGTGGCGCGCGTGCGCGCCGGCCTGCAGGGCCTGGAAGAGGGCATCCCCAAGGATTTCCCCGCCTACGTGCTGCACAAGATGGTCAAGGTGATGCGCGGTGGCGTCGAGGTGAAGATCTCCAAGCGCGCCGGCAGCTACGTCACCCTGCGCGACCTGATCGACTGGGTGGGCCGCGACGCGGTGCGCTACTTCCTCATCCAGCGCCGCGCCGACACCGAGTTCGTGTTCGACATCGACCTGGCGCTGTCCAAGAGCGAAGAAAACCCCGTCTACTACATCCAGTACGCCCACGCGCGCATCTGCACCATGATCGCCAACTCGGGGGCGCAGGCCGCCGAGATCGCCGCGGCCGACGCCGCGCTGCTCTGCGCGCCCAGCGAGTTCGCGCTGATGCAGCGCCTGGCCGAGTTCCCGGCCATGGTGGCCCTGGCCGCCGGCGAGCTGGCCCCGCACCACGTGGCCTTCTGGCTGCGCGACTGCGCGGCCGACCTGCACGCCTGGTATTCTGCCTGCCGCGTGCTGGTCGACGACACGGCGCTCAAGCTCGCCCGCCTGCGCCTGGCCGACACCACGCGGCAGGTGCTGGCCAACGGCCTGGCGCTTCTGGGCGTCTCGGCGCCGCAACGCATGTAATCCGCAGGGCATCGCTGCATCTGGACCCCAAGACTATGGCCTCGCAACGCAAAGCTTCACGTTCCCAGGCGGGCAGCACGATGTACGGCGTGCTCGCCGGCCTGCTGATCGGCCTGGCCATTGCCGCCGTCGTCGCCTTCTATGTAACGCGCGCGCCCATGCCCTTCGTCGACAAGGCCACCCGCCAGGCCGATCAGGGCAAGATGCCCGACCTGAGCCAGGCCGACCCCAATCAGGGCCTGTCCGGCGGCACGGTCACGGTGCCGCCCGCCCCCGGACCAGGGGGCGGGAACGAACCCAAGGGCAAGATGGACGACCTGGGCGCATTGATCGCCACCCTGCCCAGCAACGACAAAAAGCCCGCCGACGCGGCGATCCAGCCCGTCCCCGTGCCGGCCGCGCCGCCCGCTCCTGCCCCCGCGTCCAAGCCGGCCGTCGTGGCCTCGGCGGCGCCCAAGGCCGCCCCGGCAGCCCCGGCTGCCGCCGCCAGCACCGCCAACGGCGCGTATTTCCTGCAAGCCGGCGCCTATAAGCAGGCTTCCGACGCGGAATCGGTGCGCGCCCGCGTCCTGCTGCTGGGCCTGCAGGCCTCGATACAGCGCGCCGAGGTCAACGGCGCGCAGTGGAACCGGGTGCGCGTGGGCCCCTTCGCCAAGCTGGACGACATGAACCGCGCCCGCATCCGGCTGGCCGACAACAAGATCGACTCGACGGTAGTACGCCAATAATCATCGTGCCCGATTGAACTTCCGGGCGGGTGTCCCGGTCGGATAATCGGGCTCGCCAACTCCCCCTTTTCAGGAAGACCCTTCATCATGCCCCGTATGCAGGTTCGTTCAATCACCCGGCGCCATTTCACCGTCGCCGCACTGGCCCTCGCGGGCCTTTGCTTCACCTCGGCCGGCCAGGCCCAGGGCACCCCGCAGCCCTACCGGGACGTCTCGCCCGCCCAGCCGTCCGACTCGCCGGGCAAGATCGAGGTGCTCGAATTCTTCGCCTATACCTGTCCGCACTGCGCCGCCATGGAGCCCATGGTCGCCGAATGGCTCAAGACCGCGCCCCAGGACGTGGCCTTCAAGCAGGTGCCCATCGCCTGGAACGCCAGCATGAAGCCGCTGCAGCAGCTGTACTACGCGCTGCAGGCCGTGGGCCGCCTCGACCTCAGCCCCAAGGTGTTCAACGCCATCCACGTCGAGCACCAGCGCATCTTCACCAAGGACGCCATCGTCGACTGGGCCGTCAAGCAGGGCGTGGACCGCGACAAGTTCCTGGCCGTGTTCGATTCCTTCGCCGTGCAGAGCCAGGTGCAGCGCGCCGACCAGCTGTCCCAGGCCTATAACGTCGACGGTACGCCCAGCTACACCGTGGGCGGCAAGTACCTGACCTCGCCGGTGCTGGCGGGCAACACCTACGAAGGCGCCCTGCAGGAAGTCGACAAGCTGATCCCGATGGCGCGCGGCAACTAATCTTGCCAAGCCAGGCAAAAAGACCGCTGATGCGGTCTTTTTTATTGTTGCGAACCAAGACGATGTGAGCCGAGGACCCCGGAGGAATCCGAAGCACAGGGGGCGTCTTAGCCCCCGAGCATCGGAATTCCGCAGGGCAGCCTCGGCGGCTCAAGCACCCAAAAGCGCTTAAAAGCACTCAAACAACGGCCGCCGCACTCTCCAGGGCCTGCGTCAGATCCGCGATCACATCCCGCGTATCCTCCAGCCCGATATGCAGCCGCACCAGCGCCAGGTCGCCCTCCGACCAATACGCATGCCGCGCCAGCTCGGCCGGCGTCACCAGCTGCACCAGGCTCTCGAAGCCGCCCCATGAAAATCCGATGCCGAACAGCGTGAGCGATTCCACGAAACGCCGTGCCTGCGCCGGCGAGAACTTGAGCGAAATCGCCAGCATGCCGTTGGCGCCCGTGCAGTCGCGCCGCCACAGCGCGTGGCCCGGGTCCTGCGGCCAGGCTGGGTTGTAGAGGCGCGAGACCTCGGGCCGCGCGGCCAGGAACTCGCAGATCGTCATGGCGTTCCTGGCGTGCTGGGCCATGCGCACGGGCATGGTGCGCACGCCGCGCAGGGCCAGCCAGATGTCGTCGGCGCTGATCGAATTGCCGATGGCGTATTGCGTGCGGGCGATGCGCTGGAAGATCGCGTGGTCGTTGGCCACCACCGCGCCCAGCATCACGTCGGAATGGCCCGCGATGTACTTGGTGCCCGCCACCACGGATACCTGCGCGCCCAGTTGCAGCGGGCGATAGATATAGCCCGAGCCCCAGGTATTGTCGGTGGCCAGCACCAGGCCGTGGCGCTGGGCGAACCCGGCCAGGGCGGGGATGTCCATCATCTGGAAGAGCAGCGAGCCGGGCGTCTCCACGTACAAGAGGCGCGTATTGGGCTTGACCAACTGCTCCAGCTCGGCCGAGGTCGCGCCGCTGGGGAAGAAGGTGACCTCGATGCCCATGCGCGACAGCACGGCGTTGTTGAACTCGTGCACGGGGCCGTACACGCAATCGGCCACCAGCGCGTGGTCGCCCGCCGACAGCAGGCCCAGGAAGACCATGGCGATGGAAGCCAGGCCCGAGGGCTGCAGGGCGCAATGCGCGCCGCCTTCCAGTTCCTTGAAGATCGCCTCGAGCGCGATGTGCGTGTCCATGCCGTAGATGCCGTAGCTGGCGGGACGGCCGCCCGCGGCCCTGCGCTGCTGCGCTTCTTCCAGCTTGGCGATATCGCGAAAGCGCACGGTGCTGGCGCGCATCGGCGGCAGGTTGACGGGGGCGACGCCGGTCTCGGGATTGAACGGGGCGGCGCCGGAGTGCGCCAGCACCGTGTCGATGTGCTTGGAAGAGGTGGACATGGCGGGTCGGTGAAATGATGGGCAGTCCAATCTTACCCTCGCCTGCCGGCCCGCATGGACGCTGCGTGCCCTATTCGTCGACCCAGTTCACCACGTCGGCCAGGGCCGCGCGCCGGGTCCGGTATTGATTGGCCGGATGGGCGCCATCTTCATAACCAAAAGAAATACCGCACACGACCCGTTGCGTCTCGGCAAGCCCGAGTTCGCGGCGCAGCACCTCGGGGTATTGCGCGAGCGCGGCCTGCGCAATGCTGGCCACGCCGTTGGCGCGCGCGGCCAGCATGAAGGTGGACACATAGCCGCCGCAATCGATGGCGCCGTATGCGCCGAGCGCGGCATCGCAGGTGATGACGGCCAGGTGCGGCGCATCGAACAGGGCGAAGTTGCGCGCCGCCTGGCGCTGGTAGGCCGCGCGGTCGCCGCGCGCGATGCCCAGCGACTCGTACAGCTGGTAGCCCGATTCGCGGCGGCGTTCCAGGTATACGCCTTCGTAGGCGCTGGGCCCGGCGTAGTCGCGCTGCCCTTCCTGGCCTTGCGCGTGGCGGGCCATGAGCGCCGCGCGCAGGCGCTGCACCCCTGCGCCCGATGCGATGGCCAGTTGCCAGGGCTGGCAGTTGCACCACGACGCGCTGCGCTGCGCCAGTTCGAGTATGCGTTCAATGACGCGGCGCGACACCGGCTCGGGCAGAAAAGCGCGGCAGCTGTAGCGGGTTAGCAGCCAGTGCTCCAGCTGCGCGTCATCGCGGTCGGCGGGGTCTTGCATGTCGGGCTTTATGCCGTCGCGAAGCGGATGATGCCGTCGTCGCCGGTGCGCCGCTCGATCTTGCCCGCGTAGTACAGCGCGTGCAGGTGCGCCAGGGCCTCGCCCATGGCGAAGGTCAGTTGATGATGGTCGAGCTTGCGCTTGAACAGCACCGGCAGGATGTCGGACGCGGATTGCGGCTGCGCGCAGGCGGCCAGCACCTCGTCCAGGCGGGCCGCGTGGTGTTCGTGCTGCTGCCTGATGCGCTCGTGCAGCCCGATGAAGGGCCGGCCGTGCGAGGGCAGCACCAGCGTGTCCTCGGGCAGGCCGGCATAGCGGTCGAGCGAATCCAGGTAGAGCGGCAGCGGGTTGCCGCCGGGCTCGTAGTCGAACACGCTGATGTTGGTCGAGATGCGCGGCAGCACCATGTCGCCCGAGATCAGCAGCTTGAGATCCGCGCAGTACAGCGACACGTGTTCGGGCGCGTGGCCGTAGCCCACGATGACGCGCCAGTCGTGCTGGCCGATGCGCACGGTGTCGCCGTGCATCAGGCGCGCATAGCGCGACGGCATGGCCGGAACCAGGCCGGGGTAGTAGTTGGACCGCTGGCGGATGTGCTCCTGGGCGTCGAGGTCGGTCAGGCCGTTGCGGGCGAAGTGGGCCACGGCCTGCTCGCCGCCCGCGCCGCCGCCCGCCGCGCGGCCCGAGGACCACAGCGAGGCCGTCATGAAGTCGGTCATGCTCATCCACAGCGGCGCCTGCCAGCGCTCGCACAGCCAGTGGGCCAGGCCGACGTGGTCGGGGTGCATGTGGGTGACCAGCACGCGCAGCACCGGCAGGCCGTCGAGCGAGGTCTCGAAGACGCGCTCCCATAGCGTGCGGGTCTCGTCGAGCGCCACGCCGCAGTCGACGATGGTCCAGCCCTGGCGGCCGTCGATCTCGTCGCGCAGCAGCCAGAGGTTGATGTGGTTCAGGGCGAAGGGCAGCGGCATTTGCACCCAGGCCGCGCCCTCGGCCACCTGGCGGGCCGCGCCGGGCTCGGGTTGGGCGTCGCCCCAGGGGTACTGCAGTCGGCTTTCAGCGGGATTCATGCTGTCTCTCTCCTCTCGTTCTCTACAGCATACGACAAACGCCGCTGCCGCCCGGCTTCCCGTCATTGAGCGGCAACGCGGCGCCAAAGCGATGCGGCCGGTTCAGGGCGCGCTTACGGGAGCACCACCGTGACCCGGGGCCAACGCTCGGGGTATCGCTTGGCTTGCTGCCTGGCGCGGTATTCGGCGGCGCCGACGCGGCTCGGGTTGTGCCGGAGGGTCATCGAGAACAGGTCGCTCAGGCCGAAAGGCGCGATGATCTCCAGTCCGTCGTCTTCGTTCAGCCGGACGCCTACGCAGGTCGCGTATTCGGGCCAGGTCGCGAGCGCTTCTTCCAGCGTATGCAGCGCGGGCACCGTCTGGCCGAACCGTTGCCCGTACCAGAGATGGACCCGGGCCTGGTTGACGACCTCCCAAGGCAGGTCGGGGCGTAGCGCCCGCAGCGCGGTTGCATAGCCAGCCTCGCTTTCCTCGGACAGGTCGCCGCCGTCGAAGTAGGCCACGTCGATGTCCGCGGGAACCCGCCAGCCTTGCCGGCCGTGCAGGACATCCCAGACGAGGGACCGCACCGCGCCGGCTCCGACACACCAGGAGGGAGGGGAGACGCTGCGCACGGCCCGCAGCACCTCCATGAAGGCTTCGTTGCTCTCTACGATACGGCGCAGGTCATCGGCAAACGGCATGTACGGCGGCTTCCTTTCCCCAGGAATTTTCTTTTCGATCAATAAGGCCCTGTTGATCGACAAGCGCAATAGTTTTTGGATTTTGACAAAGCTTCGAGCGTCGCGCACTGCTTGGAATTTATTTGTTATGTTATAACGTAACAAATAACGATGATTCATCGGATAACGCCGATGCAACTAACTTCTCACTAAGCGAGGTCCTTTGAGCATGGATACCGCCGCCGAGCTAATTCCCGTCACGCTGCTGACGGGCTTTCTTGGCAGCGGCAAGACCACGGTCCTCAACCGCCTGGTGCAGCAACCCGAGTTGGCCGATGCCCTGATCATCATCAACGAATTCGGCGACATGGCGCTGGACCACATGCTGGTGGCGCACAGCACCGAGAATCTGGTGATGGAGATGAGTAGCGGCTGCCTGTGCTGCACCATCCGCGGTGACCTGGTGCAGACGCTGCGCGATATCGTCTGGCGTTTTTCGCGCAACGGTCAGCGCCAGTTTCGCCGCGTGGTGATCGAGACGACCGGCCTGGCCGACCCGTTGCCCATCATCCACACGCTGATGACGCATCCGCAGATCGTGGATCGCTACCGACTGGACGGCATTGTCACGACCTTGGACTTTGCCACTGGCGGGCACACGCTGGACCATCATCCCGAGGCCGTCCGGCAGGCTGCCATCGCCGATTGCCTACTGCTTACCAAGGCCGATCTGGTGCCGTCGGACGCGCGCGAGGCGTTGCAGCGCCGGCTCGATGGGATCAATCCGGCCGCGCCGCGCTGGGAGGTCAGCCACGGTGAGGTCGGCGCGGCCCGGGTGCTGAACCTGGGGCTGTTCTCGACCGACGGCAAGTCCCCCGACGTCGAACGTTGGCTCCAGGCAGAGGCCTACGCGGACGAGGCAGAGCACGGGCACGCTCATGCGGCACACGAAGGCCACGATCATGCCGCAGCCCACGATCACGGCGAGGGCCCCCACCACGACGTCAACCGCCATGACGACCATATCCAGGCGTTCTGCTTCTCGGTGGACGAGCCCATCCCGAAAGACGTTGCCGCGGCCTGGTTGGAAGCGCTGATGGGTCTGGTCGGCAGCAAGATCTTGCGGTTCAAGGGCATCTTGAACATCGAAGGCAACGATACGCCCGTCGTCCTTCATGGTGTGCAGCATATCCTTCATCCGTTGGCCACCCTGCCAGGTTGGCCCGGTGACGACCGGCGTTCGCGCCTGGTGTTCATCACCCAGGATGTCGGCCGGGAGGTCATCGAAGACACTTTCCGCGTGTTCAGCCACGTGCTGCCCCTGGCATGGGAAGCCGAGCGATGACCCTGGCGATCCAACTCTACAACATCGAGCATCCCAAGCGGGGGGAATGGCTGACGCGCGAGCTGTATTCGACCCGCACCGACGCCGAGATCGAGACCCCATGAAACCCGCCTGTTGATTGTTCCCGCTTTGCTCGAAAGGATCTCCCATGAAAGTTCTCTCCTCGCTGAAGGATGCCAAAACCCGCCACCGCGATTGCCAGGTCGTGCGTCGCCGCGGCCGCACCTACGTCATCTGCAAGTCGAACCCGCGCTTCAAGGCCCGCCAGGGTGGCGCCAGAAGTAAGAAATCCTGATGCACCGCCTGGATGTCGCCATCGTCGGGGCCGGCGCGGCTGGCATCGGCATGGCCCTGGCGCTGCAGAAGGTGCCGGGGCTCATTTGGCGTGCTGGAGGCCGGCCGCATGGGTGAGTCGTTCCGGCGCTGGCCGGCGCAGACGCGCTTCATTACGCCGT
>DASWPO010000289.1:0-2820 GCA_036404015.1 Bordetella sp.
CCTTCTTTCACGCGCGGACGTAAACCCAGGCCTGCTTGCCGGACTTGAGCGGGACAAGCACGCGCTGGTAGTCCGAGACTTCGTAGCGGTCGGCCGCGGCAAGTTCCTCCCGGGTGATACGGAAAACCTTGCCGACGACTTCGTCGGTCGTATTGCCCGTCGGCGCGACGATGGGATGGAATGTCTGGCCGCTTTGGCGGATGACCTCGGGGTCCGTGATTTCCACCATGGCCTGGCTGTAGCCGATCATGGCATCGTCTTCGCCGCCCAGCAGGCGTCCGAAGGATTCGAGCTGCACGCTTTCGAGCTGCAATGTCCCGTAGGAGAACAGCCATACGTCCCGGTCTTCCGTCATGTTTCCCTCTACTGGCCTCGGTGCCAATCTTACCGCGGCCAGCGATCCGCATCGCCGGCCCGGGCAGTCGGGCAGCCCCGGCCGGCGTCATATCGTCCCGCCTACCTAGCCCTTGACGGCGGGCGAGAGCAGGTCCTTCAAGCCGATGGCGTGGTACATCTCGCGGCGCATCCGGTCGGCCACGGCGTTGACCACTTCCGCGCCGTCCTGCGACGGATCGACGTGCACGCGGAAGGGGCGCTTGCCGAACGGCAGCCCCACCACCCGGACGATCTCGCGCGCCACTTCGGCGGGATCGGCGTCCTCGGGTTCCAGGTTCTTCAGGCCTTCGAGCGCCTTGCCGGGCACGTCGGCGTAGAGGCCGTTCTCGTATTCGGCGGCCACGGCCGTGTCGGCCGGCTTGCCCGAATGCGCGAAGTGGTTGGTGCCCTGGGTGAAGGCGCCCGGCACCATGATGGTGGTCTCGATGCCCCAGCGCGACAGCTCGGTCGAGTACGACACGGCCAGCGCGTCCATGGCGGCCTTGGCGGCGAAGTACGGGGCCAGGAACGGCGGCGTGCCGCCGCGCGTCGACGACGAACCCACCCACACCAGCAGCCCGCTGCCCTGCTTGCGCAGGTGCGGCAGGGCGGCGCGGTTGACGCGCTGCGTGCCCAGCACGTTGACGTCGTACTGCTGCATCAGCTGCTCGGGCGTGAAGGCCTCGGCCGGGCCGAACACCATGTGGCCGGCGTTGTGCACGATCACGTCCAGGCGGCCGGCGTCCTGCAGGATGCGGGCGATGGCCGTCGTGGGCGACGTGTCCGACTGCACGTCGAGTTCGACGGTGCGCAGATCGGCCGCGTTGTCCGTGGACCACTGGGCGATTTCCGCCACGCGCGTGGCGTTGCGGCCCTGGGTCTCGCGCATCGAGGCGTAGACAGTATGGCCGGCCAGCGCCAGCGCCTTGGCCGTCATCAGGCCGAAACCCGACGAAGCGCCGGTGACGAGGATGGTATGTGACATGAGGGTCTCCCTATGGACTGAAGAAAAATTCAAGGAACTTCGATAACGGATTCAAACCAGGTCCTTCGACGTCATCAGGCGTTCGCCGGGCGCCTGGGCAATGACCGCTTCCAACAGCGCCCGGGCGATGTTGGCGGCGGGGTTGATGCGCAGCCCCCGAGGCAGAATCGGGCCCAGCATCGCGGCAACCGGGAAAATCAGCCGCTCGGCGAGCCGGAACTCGTCCCGGTGCCCGCCTATCATTCCCGGACGGATGATGGCGAGCGACTCGAACCCCATCGCGCGCATGTCCCTTTCGACTTCCCCCTTGATGCGGCAATAGAACAGGGGAATGGACAGCGACGCGCCCGGCGACGACACCAGCGCCAAGGACCGCGCTCCCTGCTGCCGGGCCATCCCGGCGAACAGGATGGGCAGCACGTAGTCCACGTGCCGGAACGCGGCCTTGGATCCCGCCTTGGCGATCGTCGTGCCCATCGCGCAGACCACGGCGTCGACGGGATGCCGCAAGGCCTGCGGCGCGACCTGGCGCAGGTCGGAAGCGGTCGGGTTGTCGAGCTTGGGATGCGCCGGCAGCGGGCGCCGCGTGGGCGCGATCACCTGGCCGATCTTGTCGCTCGCCAAGGCCTGCTGCAGGACATTGCGTCCCACCAGCCCCGTGGCGCCCAGCAGCAAGAGCTTCATTTGCCGAACACCTGCCGGTAGTACGCGCGCCCCTGTTCGAGATGCGCGTCGAAGGCGAACTGGCGCTCGAGCATGGCCTGCATCTCGCCCTCGGGAATGCGCATGACGTAGCCGTGCTCCGTGGCGACCAGGGCGCAGGGCTTGCCCTGCGCTTCGCGGGTGTTGAACCACTTGCCCGGGTCCGCGTGCCCGCTCGGGAACGATTTGCCGTCGTGATCGACCCGCCACCCGCCGTCGAGCAGGATCCAGTAGTCGGTGTCCGACGGACCTTGCGGGCCGCGCTTGGACAGCACCGCGCCGGCATCGACCTCCCACTCGCGCGAGTGGTCGATGACCCACTGCAACTGTTCAGTCGACAGCGAGGTGAAAAACGGCGTGTGCCGCAACAGGTGCAGGTAGGTAACGGATGGGTGCATGGTCATGTTGTTCTCCGCATCGGGGACGCGTTCGCGGCCGCAGCCCGCGAGCGCCAGCACCGATGCCAAACCCACGGCGACAGCGCGCAGGCGCTGGCGCCATGGTCTCGGGCCGCTGTGTCGGGTCGCCGGCATGGGACGCGAGGCCGCGATCAGGCCACGCCGCCGTTGGCGCGCAGCACTTGGCCGTTGACCCAGGCAGCGTCGGGGCCGGCCAGGAAGGCGACCACGTTGGCGATGTCCTCGGGCTGGCCCAGGCGTTCCAGCGGGGGCATCTTGGAAAAGGTCTGGATCTGTTCCTCGGTCTTGCCGTTGAGGAACAGCTCGGTGGCCACGGGGCCCGGCGCCACGCAGTTCACC